>NZ_JBFUHS010000016.1:0-220695 GCF_056402255.1 Pseudomonas sp. P4_B4 | reverse complement strand
AGCGTTACCCGATTGAATTTTTTTCGGTACAGCTCGTGACCACGATCATCCTGTGCATGTAGATGAAAGGTGTGTTTTCCCAAGTCGATGGCGGCAATAGCTACTTTGTTCATGGCAACGATCTCCGATGAGCCCCCTGCGAAAGCTTAGTGGGCGATCACAGGGGGCAGCGGGGGTAGCCATTTCATTAGTGGATCTGTGTACGCCGAACATTGTGGGAGCGAGCTTGCTCGCGATGGGGCCGGAGCAGACACCAAAAAAATCAGGTCTCGGGCAAAAACATCTCCCGACTCAACCCATGCCGCTGCATCTTTTCATTGAAGGTCCGGCGCGGCAGTTGCAGTTCTTCGAGCACCGCTTTCACATCGCCCTTGTGCCGGGTCAATGCCGCGCGCAGGCATTGCGCTTCGAACGCTTCCTGCTGCGCCGCCAGTGACTGGCCGGGCTCGATGCCCAAGGGCTCCGGCTCACCGAGCCCCAATACCTGACGCTCGGCGACGTTCGCCAGTTCGCGTACGTTGCCCGGCCAGTCGTGACTCAGCAGGTGACTCAACTGCGCGCCGCTCAACGGTGGAAATTTACGTCCCAAGCGTTCGGCGGCGTTTTGGGCAAACGATTCGAACAGCAAGGGTATGTCTTCACGGCGTTCGCGAAGCGGCGGCAAGCGCAGCTCGGCAACGTTCAAGCGATAAGCCAGGTCTTCGCGAAAACGTCCGGCGCGCGCCTCGTCAAGCAGGTCCGGTTTGGTCGCGGCAATGATGCGCAAATCCACGCGGATGCTCTGGTTCGAGCCCAGCCGTTCAAGCTTTTGCTCCTGCAACACCCGCAGCAGTTTCACTTGCTGGGCCAACGGCATGCTTTCGATTTCATCGAGAAACAGCGTGCCGCCGTCGGCGTACTCGAGCTTGCCGATGCGCTTGCCGGACGCCCCGGTGAACGCGCCGCTCTCGTGACCGAACAGCTCGGCCTCGAACAATTGCTCGGGAATGGCCGCGCAGTTGAGTGCGACAAAGGGCTTGTCGGCCCGCGGCCCGAAGTCGTGCAGGCAACGCGCGACCAGTTCCTTGCCGCTACCGGTTTCGCCGCGAATCAGCACGTTGACCGGCAGTGCTGCCAGGTCCAGCACCTGCCGCCGCAGGGTCTGCAAACCCCGGGACACGCCGAGCAACGTGGCATCGAGCTTGGCGCGGTTATCCGCCTGCTCGTGCAGCGCGCGGTTTTCCAGCACCAGCCGGCGCTTGTCGAGGGCGCGGCGCAGGCTGCCGAGCAGGGTTTCCGGGCTGAAGGGTTTTTCGAGGAAGTCGTAGGCACCGTCGCGCATGGCTTCGACGGCCATCGGCACATCGCCGTGGCCGGTCAACAGGATCACCGGCAAATCGGCATCCCGGCGTTGCACCTCGGCCAGCAGTTCCAGGCCGGTCATGCCAGGCATGCGCACGTCGCTGAGAATCACCCCGGCAAAATGCCTGGGCAATTGTGCCAGGCACTCATCGGCGCGGCTGAACAGCTGAACCTCGAAACCCGACAGGCTCAACCATTGCTCGACGGCACTGCGGATGCTGCTTTCGTCGTCGACCACGATCACTGAGTTCAGCATGGTTCATGCACCTCCAGGTCGATGGGCAAGGTCACGGTAAACACGGCCCCTTTGTCATGATTGTCGGCGCTCAGGCGTCCGCCGGATTCGTGAACGATGGCAAAGGACACGGCCAGTCCGATGCCCAGGCCTTCGCCCACCGGTTTGGTGGTGAAGAATGGATCGAAGACTTTGGACAGGTTCTCTTCGGCGATACCGCCACCGTTGTCGATTACGCTCAGGCGCCACAATTGCTCGTCGGCTTCGAGGCGGATTTCCAGGCGTTTGCAGGGTTTATCCTGCATCGCATCGAGGGCATTGCGCAGCAGATTGATCAGCACCTGTTCCAGGCGAATCGCATCGCCACGCACCCAGGCCGGGCGGGTCAGGTGCAGCACGGTGCTGACCTGTTCGTCGCGCAACCGGGTGTCGAGCAGTTGCAGCGACTGGTCCACCACCGCCGCCAGGTCCAGGCGTTCGCGCAAACCGCTGGGGCTTTTGCGGGCGAAGGTTTTCAGGTGGCCGGTGAGGGCCGCCATGCGGGTGAGCATTTCATCCACCGGTTTGAGCGCCTTGTAGGCGTCGTCGATGCGACCGTGGTCGAGCAGCAGCCTCAGAGTAGCAAGCTGCATGCGCTGGGCAGTGAGCGGCTGGTTGATCTCATGGGCCAGGGCGGCGGACATCTGCCCCAGCGCCGCGAGTTTGGCCGACTGCACCAGGCCTTCCTGGGCGGTGCGCAGGTCGCGGGTGCGTTCTTCTACCAGTCGTTCGAGTTCTTCGCGACTGCGCTGACGCAGTTTGGCCAGGCGCCAGCGCTGGTTGAGAAACAGCAGCAGGAACACCAGGGTCAGCCATAGCCCGGCCGCGGCGAGCGCGGCGTTGCGGCTGTCTTCGAAGGCAACTTGCGGGCGACGCAGCAGGTGCAGGGTCCAGCCCTCGGTACTCAGCGGTAGGGATTCCCACAGGTAATCGGCCTTGCCATCCGGGCCATCGACCCGAGCCAGGTCACTGTTGTCGTCGAAACGCCGCAACGATTGAAACTCAAGCGGCGTCAGCGGCTGCTTGTCGTACTGGCGGGTGGTCTTGAGTTCGGCATGATCGCTGTCGCTCAGCGGCTTGAGCAGGCGATAGCGCCAGCCCGGCTGGTTGGCGATGAAGATGATCCCGCGGGCATCGCTGACCAGCAGCGTGTCGCTGCCCTGACGCCACTCGCGTTCCAGTTCGGGAAATTCCAGTTTCACCACCATGGCACCGAGGAACTGGCCGTCGTCATCGCTGACCGCGCTGGAGAGGAAGTAACCGGGAATCCCGCTGGTCACCCCCACGGCATAGAAGCGCCCGGTGCCCTGGGTGCGGGTCTGGTTGAAATAGGGACGGAAACCGTAGTTGTGGCCGACATAACTGCTGGGCAAACGCCAATTGCTCGCCGCTACGGCGAGGCCGGTGCGATCGAGCAGTTCCAGGGTCGAGGATTCGGCGGCGCCGTTGATTTTTTCCAGTTTGCGGTTCAGCGCATCCTGCTGCTCGGGACTCACCGGGCCTTTGAGGGCGTCGCGCAATTGCGGGTCCAGCGCCAGCACCGAAGGCAGGGCGCGGTAACGTTCGATCAGGGTATGCAGGGACGTGGCATACAGCGCCAGTTGCTGATTGGCGCGAGCCGCGTCTTCGACCATTGACTGGCGCACGGTGTGGCGCATGGCCAGGGTGGCGGCGATGGCGGCACCGGCGATGATCAGCAGGGTATACAGCGTCAGGCGCAGGAATCTGGAGGTCGGGAGCATCGAACGGAAATCGGACAAAAGATAGGAGGCGCAAGATAGCATGCGGACTATCTTGCGCCAGATCTCATCTCACTGCGCCCTGGTGGATACCTTGCGCGTTCAACGATTCATGTTTCGTTTCATCTGCTCCAGTTTATCTGTCAGTTTCCCCAACGAAACTACCGATTTTCTGGGGTTACTCAGATCATCATTTTTCAAGTGTGCTTCATGCATTCTGTCGGCCTGTCCGGTCTGCTCAGCTAGGCTGTCACCTGGAGCCGGTGAAAACGCATGAGTGTTTCACGGAGAAACGTTTCCCATGCTAAGGGGGAAACTCGACGGGTAGATGGCCGCTGATGAGTCACCTTGTGCGGCGTTACCCCGAGAACATTCCCAAGCGTTTCACTGTGAAACGCTTCGAATGACCAGCACCTCACGCGCGGCACCGCCCTCGAGCATGGCGCGCATCAAAACAACCCCGCTTGGATTTTCTGCTGCAGCAGCGTAGCCAGTTCCCGACTGGGGTATTGGGCTTGCAGTCCCCAGGCTTTACAGCCGAGTGCATGCCGAAAAGCGCCGGCGTCCGTGAGGTCCTGAACGCTCCCACACAGCCGACAGCGCACCAGCGGGCCGTCGAGTGTCCAGTGTTTATTCCAGGATTCCAGCGGCAGGTAGGTCACGGACATTCAAAGCTAGGCCTTTGGCGAGGTACGACAGGAGCTGCGTGCGTGTAAAACCACTTATTACAAGTGATGGTAGGCCAGTCCCCGGGGGGTGGTGACCAGCAGGTACAAAAAAAGCCGCGCTGTCGTACAAACAGCGCGGCTCTTTTTTAATCAGCGGTTAAGTGCTTACTGCACTTCCACCGCCAGGCTTTCACTGATCTTTTTCTGCCAGATGGCAGGACCGGTGATGTGTACCGACTCGCCCTTGCTGTCGACCGCAACGGTCACAGGCATGTCTTTCACGTCGAACTCGTAGATCGCTTCCATACCCAGTTCGGCGAAAGCTACCACGCGGGATTTCTTGATCGCTTGCGCCACCAGGTAAGCCGCGCCGCCGACTGCCATCAGGTAAACGGCTTTGTGGTCCTTGATCGCTTCGATTGCGGTAGGGCCGCGCTCGGATTTGCCGATCATGCCCAGCAGGCCAGTCTGCTCGAGGATCTGACGGGTGAACTTGTCCATCCGCGTGGCGGTGGTAGGACCTGCCGGGCCAACCACTTCGTCACCGACCGGATCGACCGGACCGACGTAGTAGATGAAGCGACCCTTGAGGTCCACCGGCAGGGTTTCGCCCTTGTTCAGCATCTCGACCATGCGCTTGTGCGCGGCGTCGCGACCGGTGAGCATCTTACCGTTGAGCAGGACGGTTTCGCCCGGCTTCCAGCTCTGTACTTCTTCCGGGGTCAGGGTGTCGAGGTTGACGCGGCGGGCCGACGGACCGGCTTCCCAGACGATTTCCGGGTAGGCGTCCAGCGGTGGTGCTTCCAGCGAGGCCGGGCCGGAACCGTCGAGCACGAAGTGCGCGTGACGGGTGGCGGCGCAGTTCGGGATCATGCACACCGGCAGCGAGGCGGCGTGGGTCGGGTAGTCCATGATCTTCACGTCGAGCACGGTGGTCAGGCCACCCAGGCCCTGGGCGCCGATGCCCAACTGGTTGACCTTCTCGAACAGCTCCAGGCGCATTTCTTCAATGCGGTTCTGTGGGCCACGCGCCTTCAGCTCGTGAATGTCGATGGATTCCATCAACACTTCCTTGGCCATGACCGCGGCTTTCTCGGCGGTGCCGCCGATGCCGATGCCGAGCATGCCCGGTGGGCACCAGCCGGCGCCCATTTCCGGGACGGTTTTCAGCACCCAGTCGACGATCGAGTCGGACGGGTTGAGCATGGCCATCTTCGACTTGTTCTCGGAACCGCCGCCCTTGGCCGCCACGTCCACTTCCACGGTGTTACCCGGAACGATGGAGTAGTGGATCACGGCCGGGGTGTTGTCCTTGGTGTTTTTACGAGCGCCCGCCGGGTCGGCGAGGATCGAGGCACGCAGGACGTTTTCCGGCAGGTTGTAGGCGCGACGAACGCCTTCGTTGATCATGTCGTCCAGGCCCATGGTGGCGCCATCCCAGCGCACGTCCATGCCGACACGCACGAACACGGTAACGATACCGGTGTCCTGGCAGATCGGGCGGTGGCCGGTGGCGCACATGCGCGAGTTGATCAGGATCTGTGCCATCGAGTCGCGGGCCGCTGGCGATTCTTCGCGCAGGTAGGCCTCGTGCATCGCCTGGATGAAATCCACGGGGTGGTAATAGGAAATGAATTGCAGGGCGTCGGCAACGCTCTGAATCAGGTCGTCTTGCTTGATCACGGTCATGAGTCGCGCTCCTCTAAAAGACGGGAACATTCAATAAGGTGCTTGCAGCTTGGGTGCATCGGTCGGTTGCAAGCACCTTTCAAGGCACGCCGGGCAAGCTGGCGCGACGCTAAAAAGGCGCGGCAGTATAACGCGCCTTGCGGACAGGCACACGCGCCGACAGTCAATCGTTGGTCGCATGGAAGGCGCTTAAAGTGGCAAGTTACGAGCGGCAAATGTGTGGTGAAGGCTTTTGTGGCGAGGGGTGTGCAAGGCTCGGACCGTCGATCCCGAAAATTGAATGGTCATTTATCGGTCTTGCCACTAAAGTGACATACGGTCTGTAGAGTAGGACGCTCTGTCAGTCTCCTTTCATTTGGTGAGTCAACGATTGACCCATAACGCCATCCAGCGCCTTTTGCTTAAACGTTTCGCCCTCGCGGCCGGCACCTATGCCCTGGCATTGTTGCTGCTGTGGCTGGCGTTTTTTACCGGTCACTACGATGCACCGCTTTCCAATGTCGCCATCGGCAGCGCGCTGGTGGTGATCAGCCAGGTCACCCTGTTCGCGGTGTTCTACAGCGGCTACAACCTGCGTTTCGCCGACCCCAGCCTGACCGAGGCGCAAGTGTTGCTGGGGCTGGGGTGGCAAACCTGGCTGATCGCCCATCTGGACGAAGCCCGGGGCGCATTTCTGGTGTTTTACGTGCTGATCCTGCTGTTCGGCCTGTTCCATCTGTCACGCCGATCTTTAGTACGATGCGCGCTGCTGGTGTTTTTCAGTTTCAGTGCGATCACGCTGTGGGAGGTCTACCACTTCCAGCTGCCTGACCCGGCCATGGCGGTGTTGCAGGTCTGTGTGCTGTTCATCGTGCTGGTGTGGCTGGTGCTGTATGCCCGCTATGTCCAGGCCTCGCGACAACGCATGCGTCAGCGGCGTTTTGCCTTGCAGGCGCACCAGGACACATTGCGCGGGATGATGCGCCAGCTCGAAGACCTGGTGGCTACCGACGAGCTCACGGGTCTGTTCAATCGCCGGCATTTCCTGCGCCTGGCGTCCCGTGAGCTGAACGCCATGGACGCGGGTGTCGTGCATGGCCTGGCGCTGATCGACCTCGACCATTTCAAGCGCATCAACGACCTGTACGGTCATGCCGCCGGCGATCAGGTGCTGCAAGCCTTTGCCGGCGTTGCCAGCGCATGCCTGCGCGACGGTGATGTTCTGGCCCGTTACGGCGGTGAAGAGTTCGTGGTGCTGCTGCCCGATTGCGATGCCGACAGTTTGACATCGTGCTGCGAACGGCTGCGCATCGCGTTCACCGATGTCGAGTTGATTGGTCTGAATGTGCGCAACCTCAGTCTGTCCGCCGGCATGACCCTGCTGGAACGGGGCGACGACCTCGATGACGCCCTGCAACAGGCCGATCAGGCGCTTTATCGCGCCAAGCGTGACGGCCGCAACCGATGCGCGGCAGCGTGGGAGAACGTCGATGCCTGAGCTGCGGGTCGGCGAGCGCCACTGGTCGGTGGCGGCGGGTAGCAATTTGCTCGACGCGCTGAATCAGAACGACGTGCCGGTGCCTTACAGTTGCCGCGCCGGCAGTTGCCATGCGTGCCTGGTGCAGTGTGTGCGGGGGCTGCCGAGCGACAGCCGCCCCGATGCCCTGAGTGCACAGCAGCGTGAACAGGGTTGGCGCCTGGCATGCCAGTGCCAGGTGGTCGAGGACTTGCAGGTGCACGCCTTCGACCCGCAAACCGATGGCCGACCGGCCGAAGTGTCTGCCGTCGATTGGTTGAGCGCCACGGTCCTGCGTCTACGCGTAATCCCCCAGCGACCGTTGCGCTATGGCGCCGGCCAGCACCTGGTGTTGTGGGCGGGCATCGTGGCGCGGCCGTATTCTCTCGCCAGCCTGCCGCAAGAAGACCGTTTTCTGGAGTTTCATCTCGATTGCCGCAAGCCCGGGGAATTCAGCGATGCAGCCAGGCAATTGCGCATCGGCGATCCGATCCGTCTCGGTGAACTGCGCGGCGGCGCCTTGCATTACGACCCCGACTGGCACGCCCGGCCGTTGTGGTTGATGGCGGCCGGCACCGGATTGGGGCCCTTGTTTGGTGTATTGCGCGAAGCGTTGAGGCAGGATCACCAAGGCGCCATCCGCGTCATCCACCTGGCCCATGATGCCGATGAGCACTATCTGGCCAAACCTTTGCAAGCCATGGCCGCCAGCCGTCCGAACCTGAATATCGAACTGTGGACCCCGGCCGAGTTGCCAGCGGCTTTGGCGCAACTGCGGCTTGTTTCCCGGCAAACCCTGGCCTTACTCTGCGGAGCCCCCGACAGTGTCGACGCCTTTGCCCGGCGCCTGTACCTGGCGGGATTGCCGCGCAATCAACTGCTGGCCGATGTATTCCTGCCCCGTGGTTGAGCGCTGACTTTTCAGACGCGAGACCTGCCATGACCGATGCCATCCAAATTGAACGCGAACACGGCCTGTTGACCCTGCGCCTGAATCGCCCGGACAAGAAAAACGCGCTGACCCGCGCCATGTACAGCCACTTGGCCGAGGCGTTGAAACAGGCCGACAGCGACCCCGGGATCAATGCCGTGCTGATCACCGGCTCTGCCGAATGCTTCACCGCCGGCAACGACATCGCCGACTTCATCCAGCAACCGCCGAACGGCCTCGACAGCCCGGTATTCCAGTTCATGCGGGGCCTGCTCGAATGCCGCAAACCGGTGATCGCCGCCGTGGCCGGAGCGGCGGTGGGCATTGGCACGACGATGTTGCTGCATTGCGACCTGGTCTACGTCAGCCGTGACGCACGCCTGCGCATGCCGTTCGTCAACCTTGGTTTATGCCCGGAGTTCGGCTCCAGCCTGATCCTGCCGCGCTTGCTTGGGCAGGCCAAGGCGGCGGAGTTATTGTTGCTCGGTGAAGGCTTCAGTGGTGAACAGGCGGCCGCGTGGGGCATTGCGTCCGAAGCGCTGGGCAGTGGCGAAGAAGCCTTGGCCAAGGCGCGGGAGATGGCGCTGCGCTTCGAGTCGCTGCCACCGGAAGCGGTGCGCATCAGCAAGCAATTGATGAAGGCGCCGGATCGGGAGCTGTTGCGCAAGGTAATTGAAGAGGAGGGGGCGTTGTTTACTCAACGGCTGCGTTCGCCGGAGGCGTTGGCGGCGTTGACGGGGTTTATCAAGCGGCACTGAGTCTTCGCTGACTGGGCCGGCCCCATCGCGAGCAGGCTCGCTCCCACAATGGCCGGCGTTTTCAGCAAATTATAGGATCACCACAAGTCCCCTGTGGGAGCGAGCCTGCTCGCGATGAGGTCGGCCTGGACAACACAACTATCGGATCAGAAAGCAAAAAGCCCCGCCATTCACATGGCGGGGCTTTTGTTTTTCAGCAACCGGTCACTCAGACCATCGGATCGCCAACGTGCAGGATCTTCATGCCGTTGGTGCCGCCGGTGGTGTGGTAGCTGTCGCCTTTGGTCAGGATGACCCAGTCGCCTTTCTGTACTACGCCGCGCTTGACCAGCTCGTCGATAGCTTTCTGGCTGACTTCGTTCGGCGCCAGCGAAGCCGGGTCGAACGGGATGGTGTACACGCCACGGAACATTGCCGCGCGAGCCTGGGCTTCGCGGTGTGGGGTGAACGCGTAGATCGGCACCGAGGAGCGGATGCGCGACATGATCAGCGGGGTGTAGCCACTTTCGGTCAGGGCGATGATAGCTTTCACACCCGGGAAGTGGTTGGCGGTGTACATGGTTGCCAGTGCGATGCTTTCGTCGCAGCGCTCGAACTCTTTGCCGATGCGGTGGCTGGAGGTCTTGCTGGTCGGGTGCTTTTCGGCACCGATGCAGATGCGCGCCATGGCCTGAACGGCTTCCAGCGGGTACAAGCCAGCGGCGCTTTCGGCCGAGAGCATCACGGCGTCGGTGTAGTCGAGCACGGCGTTGGCTACGTCGGACACTTCGGCGCGGGTCGGCATCGGGTTCTGGATCATCGACTCCATCATCTGGGTCGCGACGATCACCGCCTTGTTGTGGCGGCGTGCGTGCAGAATGATCTTCTTCTGGATGCCCACCAGCTCGGCGTCGCCGATTTCCACGCCCAGGTCACCACGGGCAACCATCACCGCGTCGGACGCCTTGATCAGGCCGTCGAGGGTTTCGTCGTCGGCCACGGCTTCGGCGCGTTCGATCTTCGCCACCAGCCAGGCAGTGCCGCCGGCTTCGTCGCGCAGTTGACGGGCGTATTCCATGTCGGCGGCGTCACGCGGGAAGGAGACCGCGAGGTAGTCGACTTCCATTTCCGCGGCGAGCTTGATGTCGGCCTTGTCTTTTTCAGTCAGGGCCGGAGCGGTCAGGCCGCCACCGCGACGGTTGATGCCTTTGTGGTCCGACAGCGGGCCGCCGATGGTCACGGTGCAATTCAGTTCGGTGGCCGTGGCGGTATCGACGCGCATCACCACGCGACCGTCGTCGAGCAGCAGCTCGTCGCCCACGCCGCAGTCCTTGACCAGGTCCGGATAGTCGATGCCGACCACTTGCTGGTTGCCTTCGGTCAGAGGATGGCTGGTGGAGAAGGTGAATTGATCACCGATCTTCAGCTCGATCTTCTTGTTGGCGAATTTGGCGATACGGATTTTCGGGCCTTGCAGGTCACCCAGCAGGGCGACGAAGCGACCGTGCTTGGCCGCGAGGTCACGCACCAGCTTCGCGCGAGCCTTGTGCTCGTCGGGGGTGCCGTGGGAGAAGTTCAGGCGGGCGACGTCCAGGCCAGCCAGAATCAGCTGTTCGAGAACTTCCGGCGAGTTACTGGCCGGGCCAAGGGTGGCGACGATTTTGGTACGACGGACGGACATGCAAAGACTCCTGAGTTCAAGCGCTGAGTGAGGCTACTATGCTCCGAGGGTGTAGTCATTGTTCGTTTGCACTACTTTTTCGTGAAGAGCTTGGTTTTCGTGAAGAGCCTGGTTATTGCCTTCTTTATTGAGCCTGGCAACTTCTCGCTCCTGCAGCCTGAAGATTTCCGACCATGGGTCGATACAGGGTTCAAGACAGGAGATCCCCCATGCGATTCGTGCTCATTGCCGCCCTTGCCATCATCGCCCTTAGTGTCACGGGCTGCACCCGTTGGTCGATGAACCATCATTTGAACAATGCCTACAGCGCCTATGACCGGGGCAATTGCGAGCAGGTGATGCTCGAGCTGTCCAAGGTCGAACGCGACAGCCGCGCGCGGCCTTACGTGTGGCCGGAAGTGTCGATGATGCGCGGTCTGTGCCTGGAGCGACAGAAGATGTTTATCGACGCGGCCCAGACCTATCAGTTCATCATGGCGTCCTATCCGCAGAGCGAATATGCCTACCGCGCCCGTGCCCGCATTGAAACCCTGCAGAGCCTGGGCCACTACCCGACGCGCAGTGCGGCGGCAGTTAAACCGACGCAGTTCTGATGGTGATAACCCTCCAATCGCTGGCTCACCGGCGGTGCTGAGCTATAGTCCAATGAACCGGTTTTAGAGCCTTGTCTCTGAACCGGGGCAACACCTGTGACCGGCACAAGCAGGACTCAGCGCTGTCAGGATTGGCGCACCGGAAGCGGGGAGAGCGGGCAAAGACTTATGCATACCCGTTCCGAAGCAGTAGTGCGGCTCTGCTTAAGAGCCTTGCATAGCGAAATTGCACATGTTCACCGACCGCCGAATCGAGCGGCATCAACTGCCGTACTTCCTGAAAGTGTTCAACGGCATCACCGGCAAACCCATCGGCTACCTGGGCAATGTCTCCGAAGACGGGCTGATGTTGATCAGCCTGCTGCCGATGATGATCGGCGCGGACTTCACCCTGCGCCTGAAAATTCCTGCCAGCGAAGGTGGCCAGCGGATCATCGACCTGCAGGCCTGTTGCCTGTGGTGCCACGAAGACGCGACCCCCCAACATTACGACACCGGGTTCAGCCTGCAACGGGTGCCACCGGAGTATGGGCAACTGGTGGAGGCGTTGAAGCAGTATTTCAGTTTTCTGCCGTTGCCGGCTTCGGCTTGAGATCACTGGAAAACCGGCAGTGGGTGATTGCTCAGGCTCAGAGTCCAGTTCTTTTCCAGCCCAGGTACCGAGTCACCAACTCTGCCCCCAACTCACCGGGCCGCGCATCCATCACCAACACTCCATGAGCGTTCAAGCGCTCATGGAGTTCGGCGCGTGCATTCAGGTAGTCCACGGTCCCGCAATAGGCCAGCGCCTCGGGCAAGGTCTGCACCGGTGACTGACGCAGGGTGTCGAGCACGTCTTCACGCAGGCTCGCGACCAGCACCTGATGCTGCCGGCTCAGGCGGTTGACCGCCGAGAGCAATTCATCGTCGTCCTCTTCGCGCAGATTGGTCACCAGCACCACCAGTGCCCGGCGTTTTTGCCGTGCCAGCAGTTGCGTTGCCGCAGCTTGATAGTCGGCGCTGCGTTGGCTGCTGTTCAAGTCATAAACACTGTTGAGCAGGGTGTTGAGATGGCTGGTGCCTTTTACCGGCGCGAGGTAGCGCGGCTGCTCGCTGGCAAAGGTACTCAGGCCTACTGCATCGCCCTGACGTAGCGCGACGTAGCTGAGCAACAGACAGGCGTTGAGGGCGTGATCGAAGTGCGACAGTTCATCATCCTGGCTGCGCATGTGCCGGCCGCAGTCGAGCATGAAAATGATCTGCTGATCGCGTTCGTCCTGATACTCCCGGGCAATCGGCGTGCGCTGGCGGGCGGTGGCTTTCCAGTCGATCTGGCGCAGGCTGTCGCCCTCACGAAATTCGCGCAATTGATGGAATTCCAGGCCCAGGCCCCGTCGTTGTTTCTGGCGGACGCCAAGCTGGCTGAGCCAGTTGTCCACCGCCAGCAACTGCCCTCCATACAAGCGGGCGAAATCTGGGTAGACGCGGGTGGCATCGGGCAGGTCGAGCAAGCGTCTGTCCGACCAGAGCCCCAAGGGGCTTGGCAGGCCGATTTCGCAGTGTTCAAAGCTGAAGTGGCCGCGCTTGAGCGGGCGCAGGCGATAACCGGCCAGGCTGTGCTGGCCGGGTTGCAGTTCGACCGTCAGGGGCAGGTTTTCGAAGCCCAGGCCTGGTGGCACGTGGTCGAAGACTTGTACGTTCAGCGGTTGTGCAAAGTCGTGTTCGACTGTCAGTTGCACCTCGCTCCATCGACCCAGCGCCAGGCTGCCGGGCAACTGGCGTTTCAGCCGGGGCGAAGGCCGGCGCTTCACGCGCACCGCATCCAGCAGGGCCAGAACCAGCAGCGCCAGGAGCAACCCCCAGTTGATCGCCATGAGATTCGCCGGAACCGCGAACTCCAATGCCCGCAAAGTACCCGACACAATGCCGCAGGCCAGCAGGATCAACAGCCAGGCGAGCATCAGGCGCGAGGGTTTCACAGGCGCGGCGCCGGCACTTGGTCGAGCATCTGCTGGAGTACCTGATCGACATCCAGGCCCTCGATGTCCAACTCCGGCGCGATGCGCACACGATGGCGCAGCACGGCCAGGGCGCAACCCTTGATGTCATCCGGAATCACGAACTCACCACCACGCAGCAGTGCTCGGGCCCGGGCACATCGCACCAGCGCGATGGACGCTCGTGGGCCGGCGCCGAGAATCAAGCCGGGCCAGCTGCGGGTAGACCGTGCCAGGCGCACGGCGTAATCGAGCACCTGATCGTCCAGCGCCAGGTCGCTGGCAATGCGTTGCAGGGCCAGTACATCCTTGGCCTGCAACAACGTACGCATCGGTTGAACGTCGAGCATGTCGGCCCGGGTCGAGCGGCTGACCTGACGCACCATGTCCAGCTCTTGCTCGGCGTCGGGGTAATCCATGCGTACTTTGAGCATGAAGCGGTCCAGTTCAGCTTCCGGCAAGGGGTAAGTGCCTTCCTGTTCGATCGGGTTTTGCGTGGCGAGCACCATGAACGGTTGCGCAATCGGCAACGGCTGGCCTTCGAGGGTCACTTGCCGTTCCTGCATGGCTTCGAGCAGTGCGGCCTGGGTTTTCGCCGGGGCACGGTTGATCTCGTCGGCCAGTAGCAGGTTGGTGAACAACGGCCCCTTGCGCAGCTTGAATTGCTCGGTCTGCAAGTCATACACCGCATGCCCGGTAACGTCGCTGGGCATCAGGTCCGGGGTGAACTGGATGCGCGCGAACTCACCGCCGAAGCAACGGGCGAGGGCACGCACCAACAGGGTCTTGCCCAAACCTGGTACGCCCTCGAGCAACACGTGGCCGCCGGCGATCAGCGCGGTCAGGACGTCGTCGATCACGCGGTCCTGGCCAATCACTGCTTTTTGCAATTCTTTGCGTACGGCCTGGGCCAGATGGCCGGCACGCTGACGTTGTTGAGCGGCGTGGCTCGGTACGTCAGGCTCGATCGGTTGACTCATAGGGCGTTCCTCAAGGATTGCAGGTGGGCGACCTGATGGCTGAATTCAACGCTGGAAAGCCGTTGCTTCGGTCGCGGGCTCATGGCCTGGCTGATAGCGCGTGTGGGTTGGCCGGTCAGGCGCGCGAGCACCAGCCATTGTTCGGCAACGCCGAGTTGTTCAAAGCCGGGATGACGACGCCGCACACGCCGCAGGATGTCTTGCTGCAAGGCTTGCAACAGGCCGGCCTGACCGTTGCGGCGCAACAGGAAATCGGCGCTGGCGCGCAGGTGCTCCTGCAATTGCCGACGCGCTTTTGGTGCCGGTTCCAGCAGTGGCCCCTGACGCACGCCAAAGTGCCAGAAACCCAGGCCGATCAAGGCGAACAACGCGACCAGCGCCTGGGGGAAATAACGCAGCAGCAAGGTCAGCAGGCTGTCGTGATCGGTGTTGAAGATCAGCGTCACGCGGGTATCGGCGGTCAGGTACCAGAGCAACCAGGCGTTGTCGTACCGGTCGATGGCCGGGGTTTTCCACAGGTCGGCATCGGTGACCACGATGATCGAACCCAGCCCGTGGTTGAGTTGCATCATGTGCGTGGCCTTGGCGCTGTTGGCCCAGGCCAGGGCGAGGTTTTTCGGGTCTTCGAGATGGAACGCCGTATCGAAACCGGCGTAGGCCGGGGCGTCTTCGTTTTCCAGATAGAGCTTGGTCAGTTGCGGGTACGGATCTGCGCCGACATTCGGCGGCGGGTCTTTGAGGTCTTTGCTCAAGGACTGGTGCAGTTGCACCCGGTCGAGCAGCAGGTCATTGCTATGGCCGAGTTTTTCATCCCACAGCGACTCGGCGACGAACAGAAGCCGCCCGCCGGCCCGGGTCCAGTTCATCAGCTGGTCGATCTGCCGTGGGGTCATGTTGTAGCGGTCCCCGAGCAACAGCAGGCTGCGTTGACGTGGGTCGAGACTGGGCAGGATGTCGAGGCCATTGGCATGGTCGACGCTCAGGCCTTGTTTGCGTAAAAAGAGCTCCGCCGCCAGATAAGGGTTAGCCCTGGCTTCGGGGGCCGGACCGTGGTCGATTTCGGTCTGGTAGGGGGTAGCCTTGAGGTACAGATAAACGCTCAGCGCAGCCAGCAACACGGCGATCAACGGCCCGGCTATGGTGCCCCAGCGCCGACTCAACGGACAGCCTCCGGGCCGAACAGAACACGCCAGCCGTTACACAGTTCCTGCTGCACCTGAGCGGGTGGCAGGCGATGACCGTAGGCCATGTTTTGCCAGTGCCCGGTCAGGTTTTGGCTGTAGGCCAGCAAGGCCGGCTGCTGCAGTAGCTCGACACGCCGAAGCACCTGGCCTTCGGTGTCGGCGGCTTTGAGCGCGATGTTGAAGTCGTGCAGCAAACGGCTGAGCAGGGCGCGATAGAGCAATCCGAGCGCTTCGCGCGGATGGGTCTGCCAAAGACTTTCGGCGTGGGCGGCGATGTCCGCGGGCAGGGACTCGGGCTTGAGGTCCATGCCGAATGCCTGCTGCGGTAACGGTCGCGTGGCTTTGTTGTCGGGGATCGGTCGTCGGCTGACGAACGCCTGCAACCAGTCGCGATAGCGCCAGATCAACAAGCCTATGGCGCCAATGACGATGCCCCACAGCACGATTTCAATCAGGGTCGCCAATGCCCCGAAACGTTGCCCCTCAAACAGCTTCAACAGTGCCTTCAACCATTGTGGTGTCTTGCCATCGTCCGCGGCTTCAGCACTCGGTTGTTCTTCGCCAAAGCGGTAGCGCGTGACCGATTCCCGGTTCTTGAAAGGCGGCTGTTCGAGGATCGCCTTGATGCTGTTCATGGAGGCTTGGCTGGTCAGGGGCTGGTCCAGCAGGCGCGGGCTGTCGGGTGAGATGGCCCGTTCGGCGGCCCACGCGCTGTGGGCGGGCGGCATCAGCAAAATCACGGCCATCAACAGGACAGCGCCTGCACTGACGAGGCGCTGGCGCATTCGGCGGAACACCAGTTCGATATCCCAGGCCTCCAGCACGGTGCGCCGGTTCAGGTACAGACTGAAACCGCAGGCGACATAGATCGGTTCCCAGACCACCAGCACCAGTGCATAAAAGGCGTTGGTCAGGTGTTCCAGCCAGTACCAGTCCTGGTTGGCCGCGGAGATCAGCGACTGCCAGCTCCAGTCGAGCGCGACCTGTTGTGGCAGCAGCAGATAGAACAACACCATCAAGCCGATCCACAACGCGCCTTCCAGGTGCGCGCCGATGATCGTCAGCCAGCGTGCGGCGCCAGCGTCTCGCTGCAACAGCACCTGTAGACGCTGCTGCCGTTGCTGGCCGTTGAGCCCTTCGAGCTGCACCACCGGCATCATGAAACTGCGGGGCAAACTCAGGCGTCGCCAGGTCAGGCTGGCCAGCAATTGCGGTTTGAGCAGGTGTGGCCATTGGTGCAGGGCCTGCTTGAGCGTGGGTGTTTCACCGAACATCGCCTGGGACAGGATGTATAAGGGCAGGCGTTCGAACGCTGGCTTCAGCCACCAGAAAATGAATACGGCGAGAGAGGGCGAATCCCAGAATCCCCAACTGAGCAGCGCGAAAACCGGCAAGGTGACCAAGGCCCAACTGGTCATCAACAGGCGTCGGTGGCGTTGGCTCAGCAGCACCCCAAGGTCCATGGCTTCCCAGGTCGAGCGCGGGCGAATCACCACCGTGGCGTCACTCAGGCGCATGGCGGTGACGTCCGGCACACACGAGATAAACCACCACCAGAAGCCAGAGCGCCGCGCCGACCAGGTACTTGGTCTGGTGCGAAGGGCCGGTCATTGACGACCAATAAGCTTCGATAAACGCCGCGATCAACAGAAACAGCATGACCCCGCAGATCAGCAGCACACTCTTGCGCGCAGCCAATCGCAAGGCCTCGGCCCGTGGCAGGCGCCCCGGGGCGACCAACGCCCAGCCCAGCTTCAGGCCGGCGGCACCGGCCAGGGCAATGGCGCTGAGTTCGAAAGCGCCATGGCCGATCACGAATGACCAAAAGGTTTGCCCGTAGCCGACGTAGGTCAGGTGCCCGGCCACCGCACCGATCATCAGGCCGTTGAAAATCAGAAAAAACACGCTGCCCAGGCCGAACAGCAAACCGCTGGCGAAGGTCTGAAAGGCAATGCCGATGTTGTGCATGATGTAGTAGCCGAACATCGCCCAATCCTCACTGGCGGCCCGTTCCGCCGTGCGCCCGAGGTGACCGGCAACGGGGTCGTACATGCTTTGCATTTCACTGACCTGCTCGGCGGGGATCAGGTTGTAGACCAGGTCCGGGTACAGGTACACCAGCAGCGCGAAACCGACCAGGCTGCCAAAGAACATCAGGCTGGCGGCGAGGACAAAACGCCACTGTTCGCGCACCAGTCGCGGAAAGTCGGCCAGGATGAATGCCAGCACGTTGGCCCCCAAACGGCTGCGATGTCGGTAAAGCTGTTGGTGTCCGCGCAGCACTTGTTGCTGCAAGGAATCGATCAGAAAACTGCTGTAGCCACGCTCCCGTGCCAGTGCCAGGTGTTGGCAGAGGCGTCGGTAGTCCTTCGGGAAACTGCCGGCCCCAGTGGCTTTCCTGTCGTGCTCCAATTGCTCGAGCAGGCGAGTGAACTGTTCCCATTCGGCCTTGTGCCGGCTTTCAAAAAGGCTTTGCTTCATGTCGGCCCCAACAAGCCGCGGGCGATGCCGTTGAGCTCGGTCACCGCCTGCGGGGGCTGGACTTGCAAGGGTTGGGCAAGAATCGAAGCCAGTTCATTGACTCGCGCTTCGGAGAGTTCACCCTGGCGCTCGGCAAACCCGAGGATGGCCCTTTGCTCGGTGAGTGTCAGGACAAAGGCCGGGCGACGCGGCTGGGCTTCGGGGAGTTCGGGGCGGGTATGCGATTGTTCGCGGTAGATCACCAGGGTCCCGGCGGCGATATCGCCGAGGCGCTTGAAGTGGGGATGTTGCAGGCAACTGATGGCCCCGAGGAAGTAACCGAACGGCAGCAGGTCGACAACGCGCAGCAGGTTGCGCAGCAGCGATGCGGACCAGCCGACCGGGGTGCCATCGTCGTGCACCACCCGCAAGCCCATCCATTGCTTGCCCGGCGAGCGGCCGTGGTTCAGCACCTCGAACAGCACCATGTACCACCAGCTCACCACGAACAGCAGGATCGAACCGAGCCCGGCCCCCAGTTTGCCGAGCATCGCCAGTGCAATGAACAGCACGCCCAGGACCAGGCCGCGCAAACCAAGATCGATGGAGAATGCCAGCGCACGGACCATCAACCCGGCCGGGCGCAGTGGCAGGTCGACGCCCTCCGGCGTTTCGACCCGGTACCGCGTATCCAGCGGTGGTGACAGCGGCGCAGTCCCTGGCAGTGCTGTGGTCTCGAGCATGGGCAACCTGATAATGTGGCCTGGATCGGGATTGTGTATCCATTCGATGCTAGCAGCCTATTCGAGGGGCGGGGGCGGGGGGAAACGACATAACTATGTATTGCATGGTGAGTCGCGCGAGGTGCTTGAATGACAAGACTACTGGCCGGGGCGGGAGGTGAACGCCTAGACTTTGCCGATCTTCAGTTCAGGAATCGCCCGTGACCTCCATCTTCTGGTACGACTACGAAACCACTGGCATCAATCCCCGTTGCGACCGTCCGTTGCAAATGGCCGGCCTGCGCACTGACTTCGATCTCAATGAAATCGACGAGCCGGTCAACCTTTACTGCCAGCCCAGTGATGACATCCTGCCGCATCCGGCTGCTTGCACGATCACCGGAATCACTCCCGGGCAACTGCAGGCGCAAGGCTTGAGCGAAGCCGATTTCATGACCCGGGTGCATGCCCAACTCGCGGCGCCCGGTACCTGTGGCGCGGGGTATAACACCTTGCGTTTCGATGACGAGATGACTCGCTACAGTCTGTACCGAAACTTTTTCGACCCCTATGCGCGGGAGTGGCAGGGCGGCAACAGCCGCTGGGACCTGATCGATGTGGTGCGCGCCGCCTATGCCTTGCGCCCCGATGGCATGGTCTGGCCGACCGATGACGAGGGGCGGGTCACGCTCAGGCTCGAACGCCTGACCGCTGCCAATGGTATTGATCATGGCAATGCCCACGAAGCGCTGTCGGACGTTCGCGCGACGATCGCCCTGGCGCGCCTGATACGGGAAAAACAGCCAAAGCTGTACGACTGGTTGTTTCAACTGCGCAGCAAGCAGAAAGTCATGGACCAGATACGCCTGATGCAACCGCTGGTGCATGTTTCCGGGCGATTTTCGGCCGCGCGCAGCTATGTGGGTGTGGTGTTGCCGCTGGCCTGGCACCCGCGCAACAAGAACGCCCTGATTGTCTGTGATCTGCACCTCGATCCCCAAGGCCTGCTCGACCTGGATGCCGAAAGCTTGCGCCAGCGCTTGTATACCCGCCGCGACGAACTGGCCGAAGGCGAGTTGCCGGTGCCGTTGAAGCTGATTCACATTAACAAGTGCCCGGTGGTGGCACCGTTGTCGGTACTTCGCAAAGAAGACCAGCAACGCCTGGGGCTGGATATGGCGCTATATCAGCAGCGGGTGTTGCGGCTAAATGACGCGCAGAAAGTTTGGCTGGATAAAATCCTGGCGATTTATGCTCGCGAAGACTTTTCCCCGAGCCAGGATCCGGAGCAACAGTTATATGATGGATTTATCGGTGATCGGGATCGGCGATTGTGTGAACAAGTCAGAACCGTTGACCCGATGCAATTGGCACAAGAGCAGTGGCCTTTCGATGACGAACGTTTGCCTGAATTGCTGTTTCGATATCGCGCACGCAACTTTCCCGAGACGTTGAATCCCGAAGAGCAGGAACGCTGGCGAATATTCTGTCAGAAACGTTTGTCGGAACCCGAGTGGGGGGCGCCAAATACCCTTGAAAGTTTTGTAGAAGCCACGGCCCAATTGAGCGTTAGTGCTACTCCGTTTCAGCAGGGGGTGCTCAGTGAGTGGCAGGATTATGTCCAGGGACTGCGCCAGCGTTTGCATCTTTGAAATCGAACATGCCAGGGCTTAAATACCCCGCAAAAAATAACGCCAGCATTTGCTGGCGTTATTTTTTGTCACGGATCCGTCTGCGACAAGCTCTGAGGCTTAGCCCAGCAGGGTAGCCCAGCCTTCCACCACGTCACCGCCCCACTTGGCTTTCCACTCTTTCAGAGTCTTGTGGTTGCCACCTTTGGTTTCGATGACTTCACCGTTGTGCGGGTTTTTGTATTGTTTAACTTTGCGAGCACGTTTGGTGCCGGTAGTTTTCACTGCACCGCCGCGTGGTGCCTTGGTTTTGGATTCTGGATCCAACAGCGCGATGATGTCACGCAGGGACTTGGAGTACTCGCCCATCAGGGTGCGCAGTTTGCCTTCGAATTCCAGCTCGGTTTGCAGTTTGTCGTCTTGGGACAGGTTCTTCAAACGGGCTTGCAGCTCTTTGATAGCTTCTTCGGTGGCGCGATATTCGTTGATCAAGGACATGGTGACTACCTTATGTTGTACGCTGGATGGCAGGTGACAGTGCGGCAATAATAGTCACGGTGTTTCATCAAGTAAACATTTAAGGCAAGTTTATTTAATTTAATTGCCGGGGTTTTGGCGCGCATTGGTAATGCAGTTATTAGTGTGGTCCCGGTCTGACAGATATACATAAATTAACAATTGACCGGTACCGCTAGAGCATCCGGGCGAACCGGTACCGGTACTGCCCACCCTGCCGCACCGACCTTCCGGCGGGGCGAAACGTCAACAATACTGCAGTTTTGCTGCGCAATCGCTAGAATGGCGGCCTTTGCGAAGTTCTGGAGTTTCCCCCTCATGCGCACTTTTCGTCTGGTGATTTCTTGCCCGGACCGTGTTGGCATCGTTGCCAAAGTCAGTAACTTTCTGGCATCACACAACGGCTGGATCACTGAAGCGAGCCATCACTCGGACAATCTCAGTGGCTGGTTCTTCATGCGTCACGAAATCCGTGCCGACTCCCTGCCATTTGGTATCGAAGCGTTTCGTGAGGCCTTTGCCCCGATCGCCGAAGAGTTCTCTATGGACTGGCGCATCACCGATACCGAGCAAAAGAAGCGCGTGGTCCTGATGGCCAGCCGCGAGTCGCACTGCCTGGCCGACTTGCTGCACCGCTGGCACAGCGATGAACTGGAATGCGAAATTTCCTGTGTGATTTCCAACCATGATGACTTGCGCAGCATGGTGGAGTGGCACGGTATTCCGTACTACCACGTCCCGGTCAATCCGCAGGACAAGCAGCCAGCCTTCGCCGAGGTTTCGCGCCTGGTCAAGCAGCACGACGCCGAAGTGGTGGTGCTTGCCCGCTACATGCAGATCCTGCCGCCCGAGTTGTGCAGCGAATACGCGCACAAGGTCATCAACATTCACCACAGCTTCCTGCCGTCGTTCGTCGGTGCCAAGCCGTACCACCAGGCCTCGCTGCGTGGCGTGAAGCTGATCGGCGCGACCTGCCACTATGTGACCGAAGAGCTGGATGCCGGCCCGATCATCGAGCAGGACGTGGTTCGCGTCAGCCACAGCGACAGCATCGAAGACATGGTGCGTTTCGGCCGTGATGTCGAGAAAATGGTGCTGGCCCGTGGCTTGCGTTATCACCTGGAAGACCGCGTGCTGGTGCACGGCAACAAGACCGTCGTCTTCTGACGGACCTGCGGCACAGTTGAAATTCGAAGGGCCTGGGCGTTCAATCGCTTCAGGCCCTTCGCCGTTTTTGCACCGAGGACATGACCATGGCCGATCCACTGGACAAAGCTACATCAAAGGCTCCCTCCACGCTGGGCGAGGGTTGCCTGAGCCGCTACGACCCGGATGACATGGGGCCTGAAACCGGTACGGAGTTTCCTGATGCCGCGCAGTTGTGGGAGCAGTTGCAGCAAGAGCCCGAAGACAAGCCTAAGCCTGCTTGAGTTTCATCAATTTCGTTAGCAGCGGGCGGCCCAGCATCAGTAAAAACACCGGCCCACCGCACGCCAAATCAGAATTGCCGCGAGCAGGCCGACGAGCAACAGCAGTCCGCGACTCATGCGGCACGGCCCATTCGGTCGTTTTGCGGCGCCAGCCAGTGGGCCTTGGTCATTGGCACCCGTCCGTTGTCGAGCAGGCGTTCGAGGGTTTGTAGCCAGTATCGACGCGAGAACTCATGGCGCATGTCCACCGGGTGCAGGCCCAGGCGAATCACCGGGGCGTGTTGCCAGCGTTGTTCACGCCGGTCGCTGACGAGCTTCGATACACCTCGGCGCCAGGCACTGCGCGCACTCCAGATCAGCCCCGGCGCCTCGAACGCGGTGAAATCCGGCAAACGGTATAGATGCTGCGAGTCACTGGTGTAACTCAGTGGCAATTGGCGCAATGCCTGGCGAGTGCCTTGACTCATCAGCCAGGCCGGGGCGACGAACCCCTCCAGCGGCCAGTCATGCCGGTGGAACATCTCGATACCCAAACGCAAGCGGGCGAGGGCGGCTTCCTGCGACAAACGGTAAAACTCGCCTTCGTGGGTGTAGACCCGACGCATGAACCAGTCGCGGGGATTGCTGGTCAGCGGCCCGTCGTCGCAGTGAAAATAGCCATGCAGCGCCAGTTCGTCGCCCCGGGCAACCCTGGCACTGAGCTGGCGGCAAAATTGCGGATGGGCATCCAGATTGTTGTGTTTGTGGAAATCCGGTACCACCAGCCAGGTGATCGGTACGCCACCCAAGGCGTCGACGGCTTTGACGAACGGCTGGTAATCGGCCCAGGTTGGCGGTGCCACGTCGTGCAGTACCAGCAGTAAAGCGGGACTGTTCATGGGCTCAACCATTAGCTGTCAGCGGCCATTGGCTGCCGAGCACGGCGTGGTAGTGGCGCAACAAGCTGTTGACCACCGTATCCCAGGCGTAATGCCGTTCGACATGCAATCGCGCTTGTTGGCCCAAGGCTACGCTACCTGACCCGAACAGTTCTCGAACGGCGGTGGCCATCGCGGCGGGATTGTTCGGTGCGCAGAGCACGCCGCAGTCGTCGGTGACGATTTCCTCGAAGGCCCCGGCCGCCACGGCCACCACCGGTATACCGCTGGCCATGGCTTCGAGTAACACCAGGCCGAAGGTTTCCTGATCACCGGCGTGCAACAGTGCATCGGCACTGGCCATCAGGCGGGCAACTTGTACGGCCGGGCAGAACTCGTCGATCACGGTCACGTTAGACGGCACGGCCGTGGGCATCGACGAGCCAACCAACAGCAGGTGATAGCGTCGGCCCAGGCGTTTCATGCACTCGAGCAGCACCGGCAGGTTTTTTTCCATGGAACCGCGCCCGGCGAAGATCAGCAACCGGGTGTTTTCGTCCAGGCCCAACTCGGCCCGCAGCCCGGGGTCTCTGGCATCGGGATTGAAGGTTTGCAGGTCGACGCCCAACGGTTGCACAAACACATTCCTGACCCCAAGCCCGGTGAGCTTGTCGGCCATGACCCGACTGGGCGCCAGGACCCGGTCGAAGTTGCCATAGAGCTTGCTGACATAGGCCTCGACATTGTTGGTCACCCAATGGCCCATGCGGTTGCTGACCAGCAGCGGCAGGTCCGAGTGATAGAAGCCGATGACCGGTACATCGAGTTGCCGCCGTGCATCCAGCGCCGCCCATGCGGTGAGATAGGGGTCGCCGACTTCGATCAGATCGGGTTGCAAGTCTTGCAGGACATTGCGCCAGGGCGCGAGACGCAGAGGGAAGCGATAGCCCTTGCCGAAGGGCAGGGCAGGGGCCGGAACGGTGAAGATGCCATCTTGCTCACTCAACGACGATCCGGGGATCAGCAAGCTGTGGCGAATGCCCGGCTTGATGCCCAGGCGACGGTGCTTCGCATCCAGATAAGTGCGCACGCCACCGCTGGCAGGGGCGTAGAACATGGTGATGTCAGCGATATGCACGATGAACGATCCTCCGGTCCTGGTACTCCTTTGGTTGACCTATATGAAGGATAGATGTTCGGTTGGGGGTTGTGCGGGTGGGGGCGTCAGCGGGGTCTTGTAGTGTTTGGCAGGCCGCTATCGCGAGCAGGCTCGCGATGGGGCCAGTTCAGGCGCTAGATACGGAAACTGCCTACCAACTGCTTCAACCGTGCCGCCTGCTGCTCAAGGTCCGAACACGCGCGCAAGGTCGATTGCAGGTTTTCCACACCTTCCTGGTTCAGCGTGTTGATCTCGGTGATGTCGACGTTGATCGACTCCACCACGGCGGTCTGTTCCTCGGTCGCGGTAGCCACCGACTGGTTCATACCGTCGATTTCACCGATACGCAGCGTCACGCTGTTCAGGCGTTCACCCGCGAGGTTGGCGATTTCCACGCTGTCCTGGCTGTGGCGCTGGCTGTCGCTCATGGTGCTGACCGATTCCCGGGCGCCGACCTGCAGCTCCTCGATCATGGTTTGCACCTGTTGCGCCGATTCCTGCGTGCGGTGTGCCAGGTTGCGCACCTCGTCCGCCACTACGGCAAATCCACGACCGGCCTCACCGGCGCGGGCGGCCTCAATCGCGGCATTGAGCGCCAGCAAGTTGGTTTGCTGGGAAATGCTGGTGATCACTTCGAGAATCTGCCCGATGTTCACCGTTTTGCTGTTCAGCGATTCGATATTGGAGCTCGAAGCAATGAGCATGTTCGACAGTTGATTCATCGCCACGATGCTGCGGTCCACCACTTGCTGGCCGTCCTCGGCCAGGCTGCGGGCATCGCTGGCCTGGCTCGAAGCCTGCGCGGCGTTACGGGCAATTTCCTGGGCGGCGGCGCCGAGCTGGTTGATGGCGGCCGCGACGCTGTTGGTGCGCGAGGCTTGCTGGTCGGAGTTGAACATCGACGAGTTGGACGCGGCCACCACGCGCAATGCCACTTCGTTGACTTGCCCGGTGGCCGAGGACACTTCGCGGATCGAGCCGTGAATACGCTCGACGAAACGGTTGAACGCGGTGCCGAGGGTGCCGAACTCGTCATTGTTCTGGATGGTCAGGCGCTTGGTCAGGTCGCCTTCGCCGTCGGCGATGTCGGCCATGGCGCGTGTCATGACGTGCAACGGCTGGATCAGGATGCGAATCAGCATGCCGAGCAGGGCGATGATGATGGCCACGGCAATGATGGTCGCAACGACAGCCGAGGTGCGGAATTCGCTGAGCATCGAGTAGGCTTTTTCCTTGTCGACCGACAGACCGATGTACCAGTTGACCGACGACAAGCCTTTGATCGGGGTGAAGGTCACGATGCGGGTTTTGCCGTCGACCTGGATTTCGCTCATTGCGCTGCTGATGGCCGGCGTGTCTTGCGGGTAGACATCCTTGAGCGTCTTCATTGCCAGCGTTTTGTCGGGATGTACCAGGATCTTGCCGTCGGAACTGACCAGGAAGGCATAACCGATGCCGTTGAAATCCAGCGTGCCAAGGCTGTCGGCGATCACCTGCAAACTCAGGTCGCCACCGACCACGCCGATGTTCTGGCCGTCCTTGATAACGCTGTCGACAATGGAAATCACCAGTTGGCCGGAGGCCAGATCAATATATGGCTCGGTCAATGCCGAACCGCTGCTGCCTTGTGCGCTCTTGTACCAAGGGCGTGCACGCGGGTCATAGCCATCGGGCATCTTGCTGTCCGGGCGAATGATGAAAGAGCCATCCTTGTTGCCGAGGTAGGCGCCCATGAAGGTCGAGGTCACGGCTTTTTGTACAAGCAACCTGGAAACGTTGTCGGCATCGGGATTGAGCGCGACAGTTTGTGACAGGTTTTCAATCAGCAGGCTGCGCCCGTTCAACCAGGTCTGGATATTGTTGGCGGTCACTGCGCCCATTTCCTGCAGATAATTTTCCAGGTCTTTGCGGATGGCGTTGCGCTGCAAATAGTCGTTGTACAGCGTGAAGGAGGCGAAGGCGGCAATCACAATGAGGGCGGCGGCCAGCAGGATCTTATGGCTGAAACGCAGATTTTTGTTCATGGCTTGGGGTTCCACTAAGGTCTTAATGTCCAGCGCGTGCTTTTATAAAGGGACGCACGACGGGCAAGGTTGAAAGCAAGTGAATTTTCCGACTCTCCTTAGGGAAATTTCCGACCAGATCGTGTCTGACTGCTTTGTCAGTTATCTCTATCGGCCGTGTAGGGCCAAAGATTAATCATGGGTGACCAAATGCCTGACTCATTGCAACTCGTTATCGGCGCCGATCTCGAAGGGCAGCCGATTGCCCAGGCCATGCGCCTGGCGAACCGCCACGGTTTGATCGCGGGCGCGACTGGCACCGGCAAGACCGTCACGTTGCAAAGAATGGCCGAAGCCTTCAGCGATGCCGGCGTGGCGGTGTTCGCCGCCGACATCAAGGGGGACCTGTGCGGTCTCGGTGCCGCCGGCAACCCCCAGGGCAAGATCGCCGAGCGGATTGCCGGGATGCCCTGGCTCAACCACAAGCCTCAGGCTTATCCGGTGACGTTGTGGGACGTACACGGTCAGTCCGGTCATCCTTTACGCACGACCTTGAGTGAAATGGGGCCGCTGCTGCTGGGCAGCCTGCTGGAGCTGACCGACAGTCAGCAGTCGGCGCTGTACGCCGCGTTCAAGGTGGCGGACCGCGAAGGCCTGTTGTTGCTCGATCTCAAGGATCTGAAGGCGTTGCTCAATCACCTGCGGGACAACCCCCAGTTGCTGGGCGACGATGCGGCATTGATGACCACCGGCTCCAGCCAGGCATTGCTGCGACGACTGGCAACCCTGGAGCAACAGGGCGCCGAAGCCCTGTTTGGCGAGCCGGCGCTGCAACTCGAAGACATCCTTCAACCCACCGCGGAGGGCCGTGGGCGCATTCATTTGCTGGATGCCAGCCGCCTGGTGCATGAAGCGCCGAAAGTCTACGCGACGTTCCTGCTGTGGCTGCTGGCCGAGCTGTTCGAGCAGTTGCCGGAGCGTGGCGATGCTGACAAACCGTTACTGGCGCTGTTTTTCGACGAGGCTCACTTGTTGTTCAACGGTACGCCCCAGGCATTGCGTGATCGTCTGGAGCAAGTCGTGAGGCTGATTCGTTCGAAAGGCGTGGGCGTGTATTTCGTCACCCAGTCACCGGGTGACCTGCCGGATGATGTGCTGGCGCAGTTGGGCTTGCGCATCCAGCACGGTCTGCGTGCGTTCACCGCCAAGGAGCAGAAGTCCCTGCGCGCAGTGGCCGAAGGTTTCCGACCGAATCCTGCGTTCGATGCGTTGTCAGTGTTGACCGAGCTCGGGATCGGTGAGGCGCTGGTTGGCACCCTGCAGGAAAAGGGCACGCCGGAAATGGTCCAGCGGGTGCTGGTGGCACCGCCGCAATCGCGGATCGGGCCTTTGACCGACGCCGAGCGCACGGCGCTGATTGCCGGTTCGCCGTTGCAGGGGCGTTATGACAAGCCGATTGACCGTGAATCGGCCTATGAGGTGCTGATGGGGCGCAAGGGGTTGGCACCTGAGCCCGAAGCGGAGCAGGGCAAACAGGAACCGAGCTTCACCGAGCAGGCGGGAGAGTTCCTCGGCACAGCGGCAGGGAAGGCGCTGAAATCGGCGATGCAACAGGCGGCGAACCAGATTGGCCGACAGTTGGTGCGCGGCTTGATGGGCTCGTTGCTGGGCAGCAAAAAACGCCGGTAGCGAGTGGACACAATTTAACTGTGGGAGCGAGCCTGCTCGCGATGGCGTCGCATCATTCAACTTATGCATTGAATGTTGCATGGCAATCGCGAGCAAGCTCGCTCCCACATTGGATTTGTATCAGGTCCTGGATTTGGCGTGCGCCGCCAGTCGCTCCAGCGCTGCCCGCAAATTCGGGTCGCTGATGCCATCGGCCGTGGCCTGAATGGTCGCTGCCGCGTCGTTGGACAAATCCATGGTATGCCCGGCCGCACCTTGCTGAACGGTCGGCGGTTGAACTTTGAACAGAATCCGGGTCAGATTGGCGAACTCATCGAACATCTGCAGTTGCCGTAGCAGGCGCTTCTGCTGGTAACGCAGGCGGGTTGCCCAATGTCCGTCGGTGACAATCAGCAACAAACTGCCTTCGCGCCAGGAAGCCACGTGGCAATGCTCGCGAGCGGCGGGTTGCAATTGGCTTTCGAGCAAACGTTGCAGATGACCCAGGCGTTGAGCGTGGCCGAGAATGGCCTTCAGCGGCTTGGCTTCGCGTAGTAGAACGGCAGGTACTTTGGCCGTAAGTGGGCGAAATGCCATGATCAGACACCTGAAGTAACAGAGGCGCCATGGTAGCAGAAAGCGCCGGATGCACCCGCCCATTGCTTTTGTGGGTGCTTTGCCCATTAAATCAACAACTAACTTCTGCCTTGAACGGCTTGAAGTTGAGCAAAACGCCCTTATTTTAAGTGAGCCCCGTCAAAGCGTTGTGCCAGCATCGTGGAATATCGCCACTTTCCTCTCCATCGTTTCCGGGTAGAATGCTCGTTCGCATGCGGCCATGAGGGCTGCACGGGCGACTCACGGGGCCGCCCTCCATCCCTTTAGTGTGGAAGATCCTGCCGATATGTTTGCGCCTTTGTTAAAGAAACTTTTTGGAAGCAAGAACGAGCGTGAAGTCAAACGCATGCTCAAGACGGTGCAACTCGTCAATGCCTTCGAAGAGCAAATGGTGGCCCTTTCGGACGATCAATTGCGTGCCAAGACCAGCGAGTTCAAGGCCCGCATCGCCAAAGGGGAATCCCTCGACAAACTGCTGCCAGAAGCCTTTGCGGTCGCCCGCGAAGCCGGCAAGCGTGTCATGGGCATGCGCCACTTCGATGTCCAGCTGATCGGCGGCATGACCTTGCATGAAGGCATGATCGCGGAAATGCGTACCGGTGAAGGCAAGACCCTGGTGGCAACACTGGGCGTTTACCTCAACGCGCTGTCCGGCAACGGCGTGCACGTTGTGACGGTGAACGACTACCTGGCCCGCCGTGACGCCAACTGGATGCGCCCGCTGTATGAATTCCTCGGCATGACGGTCGGCGTTGTCACGCCGTTCCAGCCGCCGGAAGAGAAGCGCGCTGCCTACGCCGCCGACATCACCTACGGCACCAACAACGAATTCGGTTTCGATTATCTGCGCGACAACATGGCGTTCAGCATGGAAGAAAAATTCCAGCGCGAACTCAATTTTGCCGTGATCGACGAAGTCGACTCCATCCTCATCGACGAAGCCCGCACGCCGCTGATCATCTCCGGTCAGGCCGAGGACAGCTCCAAGCTGTACATCGAGGTCAACAAGCTGATCCCGACGCTTGAGTTGCACATCGAAGAAGTGGAAGGCGAAGTCACCAAGGCCGGCCACTACACCGTTGACGAGAAGACCCGCCAGGTCGAACTCAACGAAGCCGGTCACCAGTTCGTCGAAGAAACGCTGACCCGCATAGGCCTGCTGGCTGAAGGCGAGAGCCTGTATTCGGCGCATAACCTGAGCCTGCTGACTCACGTTTACGCCGGCCTGCGCGCGCACAAGCTGTTCCATCGCAACGTCGAATACATCGTGCAGGACGGTCAGGTGGTACTGGTCGACGAGCACACCGGCCGTACCATGCCGGGTCGCCGTTTGTCCGAAGGCCTGCACCAGGCCATCGAAGCCAAGGAAAACCTGAACATTCAGGCCGAAAGCCAGACGCTGGCGTCGACCACCTTCCAGAACTACTTCCGTCTGTACAACAAGTTGTCCGGCATGACCGGTACGGCCGACACCGAAGCGTTCGAGTTCCACCAGATCTATGGCCTGCAGGTCATGGTGATTCCACCGAACAAGCCGCTGGCCCGTAAAGACTACAACGACCTGGTGTTCCTGACTGCCGACGAGAAATACGCGGCAATCGTGGCTGACATCAAGGAAAGCATGGCCGCAGGCCGTCCGGTTCTGGTCGGTACCGCCACCATCGAAACCTCCGAGCACATGTCCAGCCTGCTCGTGAAGGAAGGCATCGAACACAAGGTTCTGAACGCCAAGTTCCACGAAAAAGAAGCCGAGATCATTGCCCAGGCCGGTCGCCCGGGCGCACTGACCATCGCCACCAACATGGCCGGTCGTGGTACCGACATCCTGTTGGGCGGTAACTGGGAAGTGGAAGTGGCTTCCCTGGAAAACCCGACCCCTGAGCAGATTGCCCAGATCAAGGCCGACTGGCAGAAGCGTCACCAGCAAGTGCTCGAATCGGGCGGTTTGCAGGTGATTGCCTCCGAGCGTCATGAATCGCGCCGTATCGACAACCAGTTGCGTGGTCGTGCCGGTCGTCAGGGCGACGCCGGTTCCAGCCGCTTCTACCTGTCGCTGGAAGACAGCCTGATGCGCATCTTCGCCTCTGACCGGGTGAAGAACTTCATGAAAGCCCTGGGCATGCAGCCTGGCGAAGCGATTGAGCACCGCATGGTGACCAACGCCATCGAAAAGGCTCAGCGCAAGGTTGAAGGCCGCAACTTCGACATTCGCAAGCAACTGCTCGAGTTCGACGACGTCAACAACGAACAGCGTAAAGTGATCTATCACATGCGTAACACGTTGCTGGCCGCCGACAACATCGGTGAGACCATCGCTGACTTCCGTCAGGATGTGCTCGACGCCACAGTCAGCGCACACATTCCTCCGCAATCGCTGCCTGAGCAGTGGGACGTGGCCGGTCTGGAAGCTGCATTGCAGAGCGATTTCGGTGTGACGCTGCCTATTCAGCAATGGCTCGACGAAGACGATCACCTGTACGAAGAAACCCTGCGCGAGAAGCTGATGCAGGAACTCATTGCCGCGTACAACGAGAAAGAAGACCAGGCGGGCGCCGAAGCGCTGCGCACCTTCGAGAAACAAATCGTTCTGCGCGTGCTGGACGACCTGTGGAAAGACCACCTGTCGACCATGGACCACCTGCGCCACGGTATCCACTTGCGTGGTTATGCCCAGAAGAACCCGAAGCAGGAATACAAGCGCGAGTCGTTCACCCTGTTCTCCGAGTTGCTGGATTCGATCAAGCGCGATTCGATCCGTGTGCTGTCCCACGTTCAGGTTCGTCGCGAAGATCCGATCGAAGAAGAGCAGCGCCTGCGTCAGGAAGCCGAGGCATTGGCCGCTCGCATGCAGTTCCTGCATGAAGAGGCTCCGGGCCTTGAGCAACCGGAAGTGCTGGGCGAAGAGGTCGATGTTGCCCTCGCTGCTGCGCCGGTTCGCAACGAGCAGAAGCTGGGTCGCAACGAGCTGTGCTACTGCGGTTCGGGCAAGAAGTTCAAGCATTGCCACGGGCAGATTCAGTAAACCCGTTTCAAACGCTGAAATACCTGCGCCGCGACCGGCTTCTGCCGTCGCGGCGTTTTACCATTCGAACCACCGTTCTGCTGAAACGGTGCTGACATCATTTATAAAGGAGCGCATTCATGGCTGTTGGTCTTGGTCCTTTGCCAACGTTGCACCCGGTTGCCGGTTTTGAACTCGGTATCGCCTCGGCCGGCATCAAGCGCCCGGGGCGCAAGGATGTTGTGGTTATGCGCTGTGTTGAAGGCTCCACGGTTGCCGGCGTGTTCACCTTGAACGCCTTTTGCGCCGCGCCGGTGATCCTGGCCAAGCAACGCGTGCAAGGTGCTGTGCGTTACCTGCTGACCAACACCGGCAATGCCAACGCCGGCACCGGCGAGCCAGGCCTGGCCGCGGCCGAGCGCACTTGCGCGAAACTGGCCGAGTTGACCGGCGTCGATGCCAGCCAGGTGCTGCCGTACTCCACCGGCGTGATCGGCGAGCCGCTGCCGGTCGAGAAAATCGAAGGCGCGCTGCAAGCGGCCCTCGACGACCTGTCGATCCACAACTGGGAAGCTGCCGCCACCGGCATCATGACCACCGACACCCTGCCAAAAGGTGCCAGCCGTCAGTTCCAGCACGATGGTGTGACCATCACCGTTACCGGTATCAGCAAAGGCGCCGGCATGATTCGCCCGAACATGGCGACCATGCTCGGCTACATCGCCACCGACGCCAAAGTCTCCCGCGACGTGCTGCAAAACCTGATGCTGGACGGCGCCAACAAGTCGTTCAACCGCATCACCATCGATGGCGATACGTCGACCAACGACTGCTGCATGCTGATCGCCACCGGTCAGGCGGCGTTGCCGGAAATCACCCGTGCCGAAGGCGAGTTGTTCGCCAAGTTGAAGCAAGCGGTGTTCGAAGTGTGCATGGACGTGGCCCAGGCCATCGTTCGCGATGGCGAAGGCGCGACCAAATTCGTCACCGTTGAAGTCAACGGCGGCGGCAACCACCAGGAATGCCTGGACGTCGGTTACACCGTGGCTCACTCGCCGCTGATCAAGACCGCGCTGTTCGCTTCTGATCCGAACTGGGGCCGTATCCTGGCGGCCGTCGGCCGTGCCGGTGTACCGAACCTGGACGTGAGCAAGATCGACGTATTCCTCGGCGATGTGTGCATTGCCAGCCGTGGCGCGCGCGCGGCGACCTACACCGAAGCCCAGGGCGCGGCGGTGATGCAGCAGGAAGAAATCACCATCCGTATCGAGTTGGGTCGTGGCGATTGCAGCGAAACCATCTGGACCACCGACCTGTCCCACGAATACGTGAAGATCAACGCCGAGTACCGTACTTAATACACGGTTCAAGACCGAGTCGTCCCATTCGCGAGCAAGCCCGCTCCCACAGGAGAACTTCAGTGAACACAATATGTGCGTACTGCCCGATCAACTGTGGGAGCGGGCTTGCTCGCGAAGGCTGACGACCAGACGCTAGATATTCTGGCTTGTTACCCTGACGAGAAGGCACCCCGAACATGAGCCTGCACCTGATCATCGGCGACAAACTGCATTCCTCCTGGTCCTTGCGCGGGGCTCTGGCCCTCGATCTGGCTGGTGCCTCCTACACCGAAGAACTGATCAAGCTGAACCAGCCGGACACCCGTGAGCGTCTGCTCAAGCATTCGCCGACCGGCAAGGTCCCGCTGCTGAAAACCGGGCACGGCACCATCGCCGACTCCTTGGCGATTGCCGAGTACCTGGCAGAACAGTTTCCCGACGCGAACCTGTGGCCCAAAGACACTGCCGCCCGTGCCCAGGCGCGTTCGGCGTGCGCGCAAATGCACAGTGGCTTTTTCGCCATGCGCGGCAACATGCCGTTCGATCTGAGCCATGACGCAGCGCTGTCGCCGGTCCCGGCCGATGTCCAGGCGGACATCGAGCGCATGTCAGCGCTGTGGGCCGAGTGCCGTGCCGCTGCGACCGAGAGCGGTCCGTACTTGTTTGGCCGCATCACGTTGGCCGACGCGTTTTTTGCACCCATCGCCGTGCGCCTGCGCACCTATCGGGTGAAACTGTCCGCGGCTGACGAAGCCTATGTTGAAACCCTCTACCAATGGCCGGCGTTCAAGGCCTGGCAGAAGGCTGGACTGGAGGAGTTGCAAAGGTGAAACGAGTCCATGTCGCCGCCGCCGTCATCCGCGATGGCAGTGGCCAAATCCTGATCGCCCGTCGTGCCGACTCACAGCACCAGGGTGGCCTGTGGGAGTTTCCAGGCGGCAAGGTCGAGGCCGACGAGTCGGTCGAAACTGCGCTGTCCCGCGAACTCCATGAAGAGCTGGGCATCGTGGTCGGCGCGGCGCGCCCGCTGATCAAGGTCCGGCACGATTACCCGGACAAGCAGGTGTTGCTGGATGTCTGGGAAGTCTCGGCGTTTACCGGCGAACCCCACGGCGCCGAAGGCCAACCGCTGGCTTGGGTGTCTCCCCGCGACCTGTCGGATTACGAGTTCCCGACGGCCAATCAGCCGATCGTCGCGGCCGCGAAATTACCCGCTCAGTACCTGATCACGCCGGAAGATCTGGAAACCCCTGCGTTGCTGCGTGGTATTCAGAAGGCCATTGCCGGCGGCATCAAGCTGATTCAGTTGCGCGCACCGAACGGTTACGACCCGAAGTATCGCGACCTGGCAGTGGATGCTGTGGGGCTGTGTGCCGGCAAGGCGCAATTGATGATCAAGGGGCCGTTCGAATGGCTGGGCGACTTCCCGTCCGCCGGTTGGCACATTACCTCGGCGCAGCTGCGCAAATACGCAGCGGCAGGGCGACCGCTACCAGCATCGCGCTGGCTGGCTGCGTCGTGCCATAACGCTGAAGAGCTGGCGCTGGCCGAACAGATGGGGGTGGATTTCGTGACCCTGTCGCCGGTTCAACCTACCCTGACTCACCCAGGCGCCGAGCCGTTGGGTTGGGAGCAGGCGTCGAGCTTGATCGAAGGGTTCAGCAAGCCGGTGTTCCTGCTCGGTGGTGTTGGCCCGGCTGAGGTCGAGAAAGCCTGGGCGGCGGGTGCGCAGGGGGTAGCGGGGATTCGGGCGTTTTGGCCTGAGGCCTGATTTTGTAGCGTTCCTGCTGGCCTCTTCGCGATCCGGCTTGCTCGCGAAGGGGCCCTGAGAGGCGCCGACTAAACCTCAGGTTTCGCAGCCGGCTGCCATAGAATCTCCGCCACTCCCTGACGCTTGGCAATCAGCCGTGCTACCACAAACAGCAAATCCGACAACCGATTGATGTACGCCAGGCCAACCCCAGCCAACGGCTCAATCGCATTGAGCTGCTGACACCGCCGCTCTGCGCTGCGCGCCAGGCTGCGGCAGACATGAGCCTGGGCAATCAGCGTCGAGCCGCCAGGCAAGATGAAGTTTTCCAGCGGCCCCAACTCTTCATTCCACACATCGATCGCCGCTTCCAGGCGTTCGATTTCCGCTGCATTCAACGCCTGATACACCGGCATCGCCAATTCGCCACCCAGATCAAATAACCGATGCTGGCAGGGAGCCAATACCTCGATCACTTCGTTCAAGCCTGGAAACCGAGCGGTTTCCGCCTCCAACCCGGCCAGAAGCACCCCAACCTGGCTGTTCAGCGTATCGACCTCACCGATTGCTTCAATGCGCGGGTGATCCTTGGGGACGCGACGGCCATCGCCCAGCCCGGTTTCGCCTTTGTCGCCAGTGCGGGTGTAAATCTTCGACAAACGAAAGCCCATGGTTACCTCGATAGCAGATTGAGTTGTTGCGAAACGGGCGGCGTGGTCGCCAGGGGCAGGCGCAAGGTGAAGCAAGTGCCTTGGCCCAGGGTCGATTGCACTTCCATCTGGCCCTTGTGGTTATTGGTGATGATGAAGTACGACACCGACAGCCCAAGTCCGGTGCCCTGGCCGATTTCCTTGGTGGTGAAAAACGGCTCGAAGGTGCGTTTGCGCACGCTTTCGCTCATGCCGATGCCGTTGTCCTCGACCTGAATTTCCGCCCACGGCGGATTCAGCCTGGTGCGCAGAATGATCCGCCCCGGCTCGCTGTCGTCTTCGCGCTGGTGAATGGCTTGCGCGGCGTTTTTCAACAGGTTGAGCAGCACTTGCTCCAGTTCGTTGGCGGTGCCGGGGACCGGTCCCAGCGCCGGATCGAACTGGCGAAGGATGGCCTGGCCCTTGAAGTCGAAGCCGATCGCCAAGTCGAAATCGTTACCGGCGATCTCCACCGCTTGGTCGATCAGGGCAGGCAGATCGCAGGGAGCCATCTGCCGGGTGCTGCGGCGGCTGAAACTGAGCATGTGGGTGACGATTTTCGCCGCCCGGGCACCGGCCTGCTGGATGCCGTCGAGCAACTGCGGCACTTCACGCACTTGCAGATACTGATTGACCATCGCCAATTCGATGCCGGCCTGTTCGGCCACTTCGAGGTTCTTCGGCAAATCGGGCGACAGGCGTCGGCGAATGTTTTGCACGTTGTGCAGGATCGCGCCCAGCGGGTTGTTGATCTCGTGGGCCATGCCGGCGGCCAGGCCACCCACCGAAAGCATTTTCTCCGACTGCACCATCATCTCTTCCAGGGATAGGCGCTGGGTGATGTCGTCGATCCGGATCACCACGCCACGCCCGGCACCGCCCATCAGCGGATAGAAAGTCAGGGCGTAATGGCGGGGGTCGTCGTCCTTGAGCCAGGTGACACGTTCGATTTTGGCCACCGTATGCTGCTCGACCGTTTCCTTGAGTTGCGGCAAAAACGGTTTGAGCGGTTCGAAGGCGAGGAAGATGGGCTGGTTCAGGGCTTCATCGAGGCGCGTGCCGGATAGGGCGCTGGCTTCCTGGTTCCATTGTGTTACGTAGAGCTGTTCGTCGAGGGCGATCAGCGCCGACGGCATGGAGTCGATGATGCTGTTGAGGTAGTTCTGGAAACCGGTGAGCTTTTTCTCGATCTTGCTGCGCACCTGGACTTCGAGCTCCAGTTTACGGTTGGTATGGCGGGTTTCCTCTGCCAGTCCCTGGGCCTGGTCGTAGGCTGCCTGGGAGTCGTCCCTGGCCCGCTTGAGTTGCTGCTCCCTGGCCTCGATCCGCGAGAGCATGGTGTTGAACGCCTCGGCGAGGCTGCCGATTTCATCGTGGTTTCCTCGCGAAGCGCGCAGTGCGTAGTTTTCTTCACGGGTTACCTGCCGGGACAACTCCTCGAGTTGGTGGATCGGCCGGGTAATCAGGCGCTTGATCTGGCGGGCAATGATCAGCCACAGCAGCACGCTGAAGATCAGAATCCCCAGGCTCGCCGTCAGGGTCCCGGTGTAGAACGCCACTGGCAATTCGCTCGTGGCCACCAACAGTAAGTGTCCTGGTGCCGCACCGGAGCGGGGCAGGGGGATGACTTGGTTGGTACGAAACTCGGTGGCCTGCCAGTCTTCGATATGCCGGAAACGCTTCGGCAGCTCCAGGTTGTCGCCATGCTGCAATTGCGCCAATCGCTCGCCCTTTGCGTCATACAGGGCCGCCGCGCGCAACGGCGAATAGCTGTTGAGTTCATTCAGCAGGCGCTCGGCGTTTTGCGGTGACTCCAGGGCTTCGGAGGCCAGGCTCGGGTTGGATACCAGCCGGCCGATGGTCTGCAGGGCCTGGGGCGCCATGCTTTCCTGGGAGATGTAGTAGGCGGCGCTGATAAAGGTCAGGTTGGCAACCAGCAGGACGGTGACCATCAGTACCAGCAGGGCGGCCAGCAGTTTCTGGCCGACGGGCAGGTTTTCAAGGCGCTGGCGCAATGGCATTGGATTCATCGCAAACAAGGAACAAGTGGCCAGCGTAGCCGCTGCTCAGTCGCTGGGCAATCCAAGGCTTTGCAGGCGGGCGATCAACCTTGCCTCAAGTTGATTGAGGTGAGGCAGGTTCAGTTGATGGCGCTCGGCCACTTTGCAGGCGTAACCCAGCAGGTAGCTGATTTCCGTGCGGCGCTGGCTCGTGACGTCCTGATGCATCGAGGAGTAGTTGGCTGCGGTGGCGTGAATCACCCGTTCGACTTCCTGCGGCAGGTTTTCGGCTGCTGCCGGCTGACCACAACGCTCAAGCAACTCCACCAGTTCACCGCACAGGGTGGCGACTTCGCAGTGATGTTGCTGCAAACCACCGTTGCGGCAATCGTGCAGCACCGTCAGCGGATTGATCGCACAATTAAGGGCGAGTTTGCGCCACAGTCTGGTCAGGATTTCGGTGCTCCACTCATGTGGGATGCCGGCAGCGCTCAGGTCATCGAGCCAGATCGGCGCGACCGGATGGCTCGCGTCCCCCAGCCAGGTGAAGCCATGACCGGCAAACACCACGCGCCAATCACCATCGCGGAAAGCGCCTTCGGTGCTCGAGGCATAGATGCAGCGTGCCTGGGGGATCTGTGCGGCCACCGCGTCCTGACTGCCCAGGCCATTTTGCAGCAGGATCAGTTCGGCGCCTGGGGCCAGGCGTGGCGCCAGTCGGGCCACCGCACTTTCGGTATCGTAGGCTTTGCACGCCACCAGCAGGCGGTTGATCGGTTGGGGGCTGTCGGCTGTCTCGGCGGGCACAGCATAGTGTCGCGCCTCGCCGTGTTCAACCAGGGTCAATCCACCGGCCGCCTCATAGGCCTGCAGTCTCGCGGTGTCCCGCAGGATCAGACTGACCGGCACTCCAGCCCGTGCCAGACGTGTCGCCCATAAAGTGCCGAGGCTGCCGGCGCCCAGTACATGCCAGGTGGTAGACATCAGCTTTTTGCTCTGTTTAAGGCGTGCATCGGCAGCTCACAGTGAATGATGGGAAAGACCCGTTATAATCAGCGCGGATTTTAACCGCAAGCCAGGCGTGCTCCATCAGTGCGCCTTTAAATTTGGAGAGATTACATGCCGTCGTTCGACGTGGTATCCGAACTGGACAAACACGAAGTCACCAACGCGGTCGAGAACGCCGTCAAGGAACTCGATCGTCGTTATGACCTGAAAGGCAAAGGCAGCTTCGAGTTCAAGGAAAAAGACCTGACCGTCAACCTGACCGCGGAAGCGGATTTCCAGCTCGAAGCAATGATTGAGATCCTCAAGCTGGCGCTGGTCAAGCGCAAAATCGACGTGCAGTGCCTTGAAGTCAAGGACGCGTTCGCGTCGGGCAAGCTGATGAAGCAGGAAGCCGTCCTCAAGGAAGGTATCGACAAGGAACTGGCGAAGAAAATCGTCGCTCACGTCAAAGACGCCAAGCTCAAGGTCCAGGCGGCCATTCAGGGCGAGCAGGTTCGTATTACCGGCAAAAAGCGTGATGACCTGCAAGAAGCCATTGCAGTGCTGCGGGCCAAGGAATTCGGTATGCCGCTGCAGTTCAACAACTTCCGCGACTGACCTTTAAAGCGGGAACCTCTTGGCGTTTGCGACGTCGGAGGCCCAAGCAACGGCAGAAACGATTGAGCCCGTCGCGGTTCAATCTTTCTGCCGCTTTTTTACGCATGCCGGGTAGCCGGAAAACAGGAGTAAGCAGATGGACTTAAATGCTGAGGTAGACAACCTGGTCAAGGTATCCCAAACCTGGATCCCGATGATCATGGAATACGGCAGTCGTGTACTGCTGGCGGTCATCACCCTGGCCATCGGCTGGTGGCTGATCAACAAAGTCACGAAAAAACTCGGCGGCCTGATTGCATTGCGTAATGCCGACCTGGCGCTGCAAGGCTTTATCAGCAGCCTGGCGAACATCATCCTCAAGATCCTGCTGATCGTCAGTGTGGCCTCGATGATCGGTGTGGAAACCACTTCGTTTGTGGCAGCGATTGGTGCGGCTGGCCTGGCCATTGGCCTGGCCTTGCAGGGCAGCCTGGCGAACTTCGCCGGTGGCGTGCTGATTTTGCTGTTCCGTCCGTTTCGTATCGGTGACTGGATCGAGGCTCAGGGTGTCGCCGGTACTGTCGACAGCATCCAGATTTTCCATACCGTACTGCGCACCGGTGACAACAAAACCATCATCGTGCCCAACGGTAATCTGTCGAACGGCATCATCACCAACACCAACCGTCAGCCGACCCGCAAAGTCGTATTTGATGTAGGCGTCGATTACGAAGCGGACTTGCAGAAAGCCCGAGAAGTGTTGCTGGAGTTGGCCAAGGACCCGCGAGTATTGGCAGATCCGGCACCACAGGCAGTTGTTTCTACCCTGGGTGACAGTTCGATCACACTTTCGCTTCGTGTCTGGGTAAAGACTGCCGATTACTGGGACGTGATGTTCATGTTCAACGAACTGTCCCGTGATCGTTTGAGAGAGGCCGGCATCGATATTCCATTTCCACAGCGGGTTATTCGTGTGGTTCAGGAATCTGCTGCGCAGTAATTGGTTTTCTGGTCAATGCCTGACTATTCGGTCAGGCATGTTCTGCATAGATCTGATCGTTTAAACGCACTGTTGACACGCCAACGAAAAAGGCCCATCCGAAGATGGGCCTTTTTTTGATTACCGCGAACTAGCTTTCTGCAATTACAGAATGTTGAGCGGGTAGTCGGTGATCAGGCGGAACTCAGAGATATCGCCTTCGCCTTCGTCAGCATTGGCGGTGTGCCATGCTTGACGGATGCGGAACGACAGATCTTTGGCTGGGCCGGATTGAATGACGTACTTGGCTTCCACGTTGGTTTCGTGGTGTTTGCCGTCTGCACCGTACAGACCGGTGTAGGTGCTGTTCGATGGAGTGTTGGTACCGTCGATGTTCCAACCATTCGCGTAACGGACCATGAAGCTCAGGCCAGGTACGCCGTACTCGGCCATTTTCAGGTCGTAACGGGCTTGTACCGACTTCTCGCCAGGGGCGTTGAAGTCAGAGTACTGGATGGAGTTGGCGAGGAAAATCGAGTCGCCACCACGGTTGTTGTCACCCACACCGATGTAGTCGAACGGAGTATCGCCGTTGACCTTCTGGAAGGCCAGGGTCACGGTGTGTGCTTTCAGGAACGAGTAAGCAGCAGCCAGGGAGTAGGCGGTGTTGCTGATGTCGCCTGCTTTAGCGTCACCGGTATCCTTGGTGTTGTAGATGTTACCGTCGAAGTTGATCGAGTTGTCGCCGCCCAGTGCGAGGGTGTAGTTCGCGTTGGCGTAGTACTGGTTCCAGACGTCTTCGAGCTTGGCACCGTAGAGCGATACGCTCAGGTCCGGGGTAATGCCGTACTTGCCACCGAAGTAGTCGATGGAGTTGGCTGTCACGCCAGCGTAAGTAGCGAACAGTTCGCCGTCACGAGCGTTGCGGTCCTGGCTGGTTGCCGAGTAGAAGTGACCGGCTTCGAGGTCGAGGTCTGTAACTTCGCTGCTCTGCAGTTGGATACCGCTGGCAGTTTGGTGAAGGATACGGGAACCGCCTACAGCGAACACCGGAGAGGTGCTTGGCTGCATGTCGCCGATTTTCAGCTCGGTCTTGGAGATGCGGAACTTGGCGGCAGCGCCGGCTTTGCCCTGGCTGTTGTTGACCTCGCCATCAGAGTCCACGGACATGTTGCCGGAACCTGCATATTTGTCGGAACCGTCCAGCTTAATGGCCAGTTGGCCCCAAGCTTCAACGCCAACACCGATCAGACCTTGGGTGTAGCCCGAGCTGTACATGCCCTGAATGCCCTGGGTCCAGTCTTTGTCATCGACTGCGCCGTCTTTCTTGTTACGGTTGTAGTAGTAGTTGCGAACCAGCAAGTCGAGTTTGCTGTCTTCAACGAAACCTTTGGCTTCGGCCTGGTCGCTTACGAAAGGTGCGGCTACTGCCAACTGAGTACTGGCTGCTGCTGCAACTGCCAGTGCGATCATGCTCCACTTCATCACGCGCATCGTGATTTGCTCCTTTGGTTTTAGAAGAGTACTGCCGTCCCACCTGATTTATTATCTGGGCGGCTCTTTCTTTTTGTGTCGGCGCAAACTTATATCACGCCGACAATGTTGGCGATACTTGCGTATCTAACCTTTCGCCTTCTTTACGACCCTGTCGCAAACAGCGTGGTAGATGTCGCAAATTTTCCGCTCCGACGCAACAGGGCTGACAGCTTTTATGCTGTTTTCTGAGTCTTGGCACCGGTAAAAAGAGTCCTGGTGAAACGTTTGAATCTCCATCGGGCTACCTTGCCACTGTTTTTTTTTGCCTGAGGGCCTCCGCTTCCAGCGGGTGCCACTCAGGCGATGTTGGGTATGAATGCAATAAGTGTGCGCAAATTCGGGTTTTGTTGCAGTTTTTTTCCAGTTGACTGTCTGACGCCGTAAAAACCTCATAAAACCGGGGGTTCAAGCACGTTTAGTTTGGGCTTGACGCCTTGTCCGGCATCATGTTGCACCGTTCTGGTCCACTGCATGACAGGCAAAAATGTTACCGGATCACCCCGTCAGTGAGTAAATGGCGGATGTCGAAGCGTTCAGCGTAGACCCACTGTGCGGTTTTGGTGCAAAAAAATTTTGTGTCGTGCCGAGTTCATCCAGTTTGACCGTTTGTCTGTAACGAACTCCTTCTTGTTAATCAGTCATTTCGGTGTTTTTTGCCGGCTTATCGGTTCTGCAATGGTGCGCAGCAGCGAAAAGTGTCTCAATCGGGGGCGGGTTGTCAGCCTTTCGTTAGCGCTTGTGACTTCTGCGTAAGGTTCGTCGTGAAGCGTGCGCCGTTCGCAGGTATGCTGCCGTCCGGTCGTTTGGCGCGCTGTCCCGTCAGGATGGGCGCTAAGCTGAAAAATGATGATCCGGCGGGAGTGCGCGCAGTGTTCGCTTTAGATCCACGACTTCAACAAGACACGTTACCAATCGGGGACTTTCCGCTCTGCCGGTTGCTGCTGTCCAACGATTCGAACTATCCCTGGTTCATCCTGGTACCTCGTCGCGAGGCTATCAGCGAGATATTTCAGTTGGATGTCGCAGACCAGCAACAGCTTTGGCAGGAAACAACTGCGCTGTCGCAAGTGCTCAAGGACTCGTTCGATGCGGACAAGTTGAATGTTGCGGCGCTGGGTAATGTTGTCAGTCAGTTGCACATGCATGTGATTGTGCGCAAGCGCGAAGATGCCGCCTGGCCCGCGCCGGTTTGGGGTAAACACCCGGCAAAACCCTACAAGTCGGAGCAGATCGTCGCCATTCGCGAACGTTTGCGTCTGATTTTGACCGATGATTTTACGTTTCTGGAGGGCTGAACCATGAGCCTGGAAGAACGCGTTACCGAGCTTGAAAGTCGTCTGGCCTTTCAGGATGACACCATCCAGGCATTGAACGATGTGCTGGTGGCGCAGCAGCGGGTGGTCGAGCGTCTGCAGCTGCAAATGGCCGCACTGCTCAAGCGGCAGGAGGAAATGGTCGGCCAGTTCGAGTCATTCGAAGAAGAAGCGCCGCCGCCCCACTATTAAGTAAATCGCAGGCATGAAAAAACCGCGGACAGCTCGGCTGTGCGCGGTTTTTTTTAGCCTTGAATCAGCGGCGCGGCAGTGCGGCGATCACATCTTCGGCTTGCAGGCCCTTGTCACGATTCATGACGGAGAACTCCACGCGCTGGCCTTCGACCAGGACGCGGTGACCTTCGCCGCGAATGGCCCGGAAGTGGACGAAGATATCGTCGCCGGAGTCGCGGGAGATGAAGCCGAAGCCTTTGGACGTGTTGAACCACTTGACGGTGCCGGTATCGCGGTTGCTCATGTCGTAGCTAGGCGAGGCGGTGGCTGGTGACGACTTGTAGAAGCTGATGCCCAGGTGCAGGGCAACGGCGATCAGGGCAGCGACCAGGCTGAACAGAACGGCGGGTTGACCGGCGATGACGGGCATCGGTGCGAGCAGCGTCAGGGTTTGCAGGACCACGCTCAGAACCAGCAGGGCGCTGACCAGGTTTTGCAGTTGGTGACGCGGGCCTTTGTTCCAGTAAGGGATGACAGGTGCCAGTGTGAGGTTGAGCAGGCCGAAAAAGGCCAGGTACAGCGCGTCGGGTTGTTGCAGGTAAGGTAAGGCTTCGGATTGCAGGCTAGGGATGAAGGACAGCAGCAAGGCCGCTGCGCCTATCAACAGATGGACGATTTTCAACATTTTGATTAACTCACGTTAAGACAGCTCACAAGGAAGAGCTGATGGCGCACGGTTCGCTTCAAGATAATAAAGAGGCGTTGGACACGTACCCGGTATCAGCCTATGCGCCGTGCCCGGAAAAAATAGGCACTGGCGACACGCTGTCTATTTAACAGCAAAGCTGCAGGCTACTCAAATCAGGGCGTCCGGCGGCTCTTTGGGGATGATTTGGTGCAGGTTGCCCCGGGTTGCGGGGCTGCGGTACCTACGGCCGACTTGCTGCCCCAGCCTATGCAGGTGCATGAAAAAAAACGGGGTGGATACTTCGCTCTCTGCTGGATCAGTAACGCTCGCGTGCGCGGATGACGCCTTGAAGTGTTGTTCGCGCTCTTCTTTCCTACACCGTTCAGCACGGCGCTTCTGAAGGGGGCATCACTTTGCTGCGTGGGAAAATGTCCGGAGTAGGACGTTCTCCGGGGTCTGCCAACAGTTGTTGGCTTATCTTACGTTGATGGTCATAAAGTCGTCTGGATATGCCTTTGTAACTGCGTTTCTATAAGTCGACAGACAGTTGCTCTTAACGAAACCAGGATGGCAAAGGAGTGTCAGCGTTATGGTTTATGAACGGCAAGAAGAGGGGCGATACGGTTCGCACAGGGATGTAAGGGTCGATCCGTTTGTTCGCGAGTTCGATATGGGGTTGGCCCAGCCCTTGTCCCGCTCCGTACGATTGAATGGCTTCGCCACCTGTTTGCGGCTTGAACAGGTTTATTGGGATATTTTGGGGGAGATGGCCCGGGCCAATGGTTGCTCGGTCAGTAGCCTGTTATCTCACGTGGATCGCGAAGTTCACTTGCGTCATGGCGGGGTAAGGAACTTCAGTGGATTGGTGCGGGTTGTCTGTGTCGTGCACAGTCTCAAGGAAGGGGGTTGCGCCGTCACGGCCTAGCCTGAGCGGCGAAAGCAGCAGAGTGTCGGTCTGTGCAGTCTTACGGCTGCACAGGCCGCATTTAATGGATATAATCCCGCTCTTTGCCGCAAAACCCTGCGTGTGCGGTAGCAATCTGATCGCCGAGACAACCTCCATGCCGATGTACGATTATCAATGTGCTTCCTGTGGTCATCAGTTGGAAGCCATTCAAAAGATCAGCGATGCACCGCTGGTCGACTGCCCTGCCTGTCAGGCGCCAGAGCTTAAAAAGTTGCTGTCCATGCCGGGCTTCCGCCTCAGCGGCACGGGTTGGTACGAAACCGATTTCAAGACCGGTTCCAAGAAGAACCTGGCCGGCGGCGACAAAGCTGACTAAGGTCTGGAACCTGAGTTGAACGACACGCGCGAGCTTTTGCATCACCCGGCGCCTTTTTTAAAGGCGGGGCTGCTGTAGGATCTCCACCGAATTTCGAATTACGAGAAGTGAAACCACGACCATGATGCGCAGCCATTATTGCGGCCAACTGAACGAAAGCCTGGACGGCCAGGAAATTACCCTTTGCGGATGGGTTCACCGTCGCCGTGACCACGGTGGGGTGATTTTCCTCGATATCCGTGATCGTGATGGTCTGGCCCAGGTCGTGTTCGATCCGGACCGCGCTGAAACCTTCGCCGCAGCCGATCGCGTGCGCAGCGAGTACGTCGTGAAAATCACCGGCAAGGTTCGCCTGCGTCCGGCCGGCGCGACCAACGCCAACATGGCGTCGGGCATGATCGAAGTCCTGGGTTACGAACTGGAAGTGCTGAACGAATCGGAAACCCCGCCGTTCCCGTTGAACGAGTTCTCCGACGTCGGCGAAGAAACCCGCCTGCGCTATCGCTTCCTCGACCTGCGTCGCCCGGAAATGGCCGAGAAGCTGCGTCTGCGTTCGCGCATGACCACCAGCATCCGCCGCTTCCTGGACGAGAACGGCTTCCTCGACGTCGAGACGCCGATCCTGACCCGTGCTACCCCGGAAGGCGCGCGCGACTACCTGGTGCCGAGCCGTACTCACGCCGGTTCGTTCTTCGCCTTGCCGCAATCGCCACAGCTGTTCAAGCAGCTGCTGATGGTGGCCGGCTTCGACCGTTACTACCAGATTGCCAAGTGCTTCCGTGACGAAGATCTGCGTGCCGACCGTCAGCCGGAATTCACCCAGATCGACATCGAGACCAGCTTCCTCGATGAAAAAGAGATCATGGGCCTGACCGAGCAAATGATCCGCAACCTGTTCAAGGAAGTGCTGGGCCTGGAATTCGGCGAGTTCCCGCACATGACCTTCGAAGAAGCCATGCGCCGCTACGGTTCCGACAAGCCAGACCTGCGTAACCCGCTGGAACTGGTTGACGTGGCCGATCAGCTCAAGGAAGTCGACTTCAAGGTGTTCAGCGGCCCGGCCAACGACCCGAAATGCCGTATCGCCGCCTTGCGCGTACCTGGCGGGGCGAGCATGCCGCGCAAGCAGATCGACGACTACACCAAGTTTGTCGGCATCTACGGTGCCAAGGGCCTGGCGTACATCAAGGTCAACGAGCGCGCGAATGGCGTTGACGGTCTGCAATCGCCGATCGTGAAGAACATCCCTGAAGCCAACCTCAACGTGATCCTGGATCGTGTTGGTGCAGTTGACGGCGACATCGTGTTCTTCGGTGCCGACAAGGCCAAGATCGTCAGCGAAGCGTTGGGCGCATTGCGCATCAAGCTCGGTCACGACCTGAACCTGTTGACCTGCGAATGGGCTCCGATGTGGGTCGTTGACTTCCCGATGTTCGAAGAGAACGACGACGGCAGCCTCAGCGCCTTGCACCACCCGTTCACCGCACCGAAGTGCACCCCGCAAGAGCTGGAAGCCAACCCGGCTGGCGCTCTGTCCCGTGCCTACGACATGGTCCTGAACGGTACCGAACTGGGTGGCGGTTCGATCCGTATCCACCGTAAAGAGATGCAGCAGTCGGTATTCCGTCTGTTGGGCATCAACGAAGCGGAACAGGAAGAGAAATTCGGCTTCTTGCTCGACGCCCTGAAGTACGGCGCGCCGCCGCACGGTGGTCTGGCCTTCGGTCTGGACCGTCTTGTGATGCTGATGACCGGCGCTCAGTCGATCCGTGAAGTGATCGCCTTCCCGAAAACCCAGAGTGCGGCAGATGTCATGACTCAGGCACCGGGTCAGGTGGATGCCAAGGCACTGCGCGAACTGCACATTCGTCTGCGCGAAACGCCTAAGGCCGAGTAAGGCTGACCTGAAGGGCGCATCTGTGGATGCGCCCTTTCTTTATAGATAGAGCTGTTCAAGATTTTTGTTTGCCGGCCGGCGCAATACAGCGCAGCGGGCAATGTTTCAAAGAGAATTCGGAGCGAGTTATGGCAGGTCATTCCAAGTGGGCGAACATCAAGCACCGCAAAGAACGTCAGGATGCCAAGAAAGGCAAGATTTTCACCAAGTGGATTCGTGAGCTGACTGTCGCTGCCCGTCAGGGTGGCGGTGATCCAGGCTCCAACCCGCGTCTGCGTCTGGCATTGGACAAGGCCCTTGGCGCGAACATGAGTCGCGACATCATTGATCGGGCAGTTGCCCGTGGTGCTGGCGCCGCCGATACCGACGACATGGTCGAACTGACCTACGAAGGTTACGGTCCGGGCGGCGTGGCGGTGATGGTCGAATGCATGACCGACAACCGTAATCGCACCGCAGCCGCTGTTCGTCACGCGTTCAGCAAATGCGGCGGCAACCTGGGGACTGACGGTTCGGTGGCCTATCTGTTCGAACGCAAGGGGCAGATATCCTTTGCTGCCGGCGTTGACGAAGACGCACTGATGGAAGCGGCCATGGAAGCCGACGCCGATGACGTGGTGACCAACGAAGACGGTTCGATCGACGTTTTCACCTCGTTTGCCGGGTTCTATTCGGTGCGTAACGCACTGGAAGCGGCGGGCTTCAAAGGTGACGACGCGGAAATCGTCATGTTGCCGACCACCAGCGCCGAGCTCGATCTGGAAGGCGCCGAGAAAGTCCTCAAGCTGATCGACATGCTCGAGGACCTGGATGACGTGCAAAACGTCTACTCCAATGCGGACATCCCCAACGTTGTTGCTGAATATGAAACCGCTTTCGCGAGCAAGCCCGCTCCCACATTTGTTATTTGCTGTAATGAATATCGTGCTTTTACTTAACCCGCAGGCGTTATGACTTTAATTCTTGGTATCGACCCCGGTTCGCGCATCACCGGTTACGGTGTGGTTCGTGATACCGGCCGTGGCTGTGAGTACGTCGCCTCCGGTTGTATCCGCACCGGTGCCGGCGAGCTGCATGAGCGTCTGCAGATTGTCTACCGCGGGGTGCGGGAGATCATTCAGACGTACCATCCGGTGACCATGGGCATCGAAAAGGTATTCATGGCCCGTAACGCCGATTCCGCCCTGAAACTGGGGCAGGCCCGTGGCGCCGCCATTGTGGCGGGCGCGGAAGAAAACCTGGAAATTGCCGAATACTCCGCGACCCAGGTCAAGCAAGCGGTGGTTGGCACCGGTGCGGCTAATAAAGAGCAAGTGCAGATGATGGTCATGCACATGCTGAAATTGACCAGCAAACCACAGATCGATGCCTCGGACGCCCTGGCCATTGCCATCTGCCACGCTCATACCCGTTCCAGTCTGCTGCCCCACGGTCTGGGTGCTGCACGCAGTCGTGGCGGGCGCCTGCGTCTCTGATAGCATCAGCAATCATTTTCATGGAGTGAGGGCGTTCCGCCTGGGTTGTCGGCGGTATTCCCTCGCTCTATCAGTCGCTGGCCCAGAGCTGGCCAACGCTCAAGGATTTGTAACGTGATTGGACGTTTGCGCGGCACCCTGGCTGAGAAGCAGCCTCCCCATCTGATTCTGGATGTAAATGGCCTGGGCTATGAACTTGAAGTGCCCATGACGACCCTTTACCGCTTGCCGTCGGTCGGTGAGCCGCTAACCTTGCATACCCATTTGGTCGTGCGCGAAGACGCACAGTTACTCTATGGTTTTGTCGGCAAGCGTGAGCGCGACTTTTTTCGCGAATTGATCCGCCTCAACGGCGTCGGGCCGAAACTGGCCCTGGCCTTGATGTCGAGCCTGGAAGTCGACGAACTGGTTCGTTGCGTACAGTCCCAGGACACTTCGGCGCTGACCAAGGTCCCGGGCGTCGGCAAGAAAACCGCCGAGCGCTTGCTGGTGGAGCTCAAGGATCGCTTCAAGGCCTGGGAAACCGTGCCGGCCATGTTCGCCCTGGTGCCGAACCAGCCGGATGGACCGGCCCCGGTGAACACTGCCGAGACTGACGCCGTCAGCGCCTTGATTTCCCTGGGCTACAAGCCACAGGAAGCGAGCAAGGCGGTGTCTGCGATCAAGGAGAAAGATTTGAGCAGTGAAGACATGATCCGCCGCGCCTTGAAGGGAATGATCTAAGTGATTGAAGCTGATCGTCTGATCGCTGCCACGCACAGCCCGCGTGAGCGCGAAGAAGTCCAGGACCGCGCCATTCGCCCGGTCAGCCTGGCTGAATACATTGGCCAGCCGAGCGTTCGCGAGCAGATGGAGTTGTTCATTCAGGCCGCTCGCGGTCGTAACGAATCCCTGGATCACACGCTGATCTTCGGGCCGCCCGGCCTGGGCAAGACCACCCTCGCCAACATCATCGCCCAGGAAATGGGCGTATCGATCAAGAGCACCTCGGGGCCGGTGCTGGAGCGCCCCGGTGACCTGGCGGCGCTGTTGACCAACCTTGAGCCTCACGATGTGCTGTTTATCGACGAAATCCATCGCCTGTCGCCCATCGTTGAAGAAGTGCTGTACCCGGCCATGGAGGATTTCCAGCTCGACATCATGATCGGTGAGGGGCCGGCCGCGCGTTCGATCAAGCTGGACCTGCCCCCGTTCACCCTGGTGGGCGCAACAACGCGGGCGGGGATGCTCACCAATCCGTTGCGTGACCGTTTCGGCATCGTCCAGCGTCTTGAGTTCTACAATACCGCCGACCTGTCGACGATTGTCAGTCGTTCGGCCAGCATCCTCGGTTTGCCGCTGGACCCGGAAGGCGCCTTCGAAATCGCCCGCCGTGCCCGTGGCACTCCACGGATCGCCAACCGCTTGCTGCGTCGGGTGCGCGACTTCGCCGAGGTCCGCGCCAAGGGGCATATCACCAAGCCGATTGCCGACCTGGCGCTGAACCTGCTGGACGTCGACGAGCGTGGCTTCGATCACCAGGACCGGCGTCTGTTGCTGACCATGATCGAGAAGTTCGACGGCGGGCCAGTCGGGGTCGACAGCCTGGCCGCCGCCATCAGCGAAGAGCGTCACACCATTGAAGACGTGCTGGAGCCTTACCTGATCCAGCAGGGCTACATCATGCGCACGCCACGGGGGCGGGTGGTGACGCGGCATGCCTACCTGCATTTCGGTTTAAACATTCCGTCACGATTGGGCGAAATGCCCGTGGTAGACGAGTTCCTCGATGCCGCTGACGATTAATTAACGTTGCGTGCTGATTTTTTCGGGCAATGTAGGGTCCCAGGACCGTACTTTCACGTGAAAGCCGCAGAACAATGAAAAACAGTTGCCATGCCGGATTGGCAACCTGAGGAGTAAGCACTAGAGTATGCGCGCGCAAAACGGGCTTGAGCCTTTCGCACATCGTTGTCGCGTTTATTACGAGGACACCGATGCGGGCGGCATCGTGTATTACGTTAATTACCTCAAGTTTATGGAACGGGCTCGAACCGAGCGGCTACGAGATCTGGGCTTTGCCCAATCGCAGCTTGCCGGGGAGGACCTGTTGTTCGTCGTGCATTCCAGCGAAGCGCGCTACCACGCGCCGGCGCGACTGGATGACGAGCTGCTGGTAAGCGCTGAAGTAATCGAATTGAACCGTGCCAGCCTGCGCTTTAAACAGCAGGTCAGGCGGGCGACGGATAATGTGCTGCTCTGCGAAGGGCAGTTTCTGGTGGCCTGTGTGCGCACTGAAAGTTTAAAACCCCGGGCCATTCCCGAAGCTCTACGAGCGGCCTTTGCCGACGTGAGCGGCGCGGGTACACACTCAAAGCAGGAGATAAAGCGTGGAAGCTAACGTCGTCGACCATTCCTCCATGTGGAGCCTGGTCAGCAATGCCAGTATCGTGGTGCAACTGGTAATGCTGATCTTGGTAGCCGCATCGGTGACCTCGTGGATCATGATCTTTCAGCGCAGCAACCTGCTGCGCGCCGGTCGACGTGCCCTGGAGAGCTTCGAAGAGCGCTTCTGGTCGGGTATCGACCTGTCCAAACTGTACCGTCAGGCCGGCAGCAATCCGGACCCTGATTCGGGCGTCGAGCAAATCTTCCGTGCCGGTTTCAAGGAATTCTCCCGTCTGCGCCAGCAGCCAGGCGTTGACCCGGAAGCGGTCATGGAAGGCGTGGCGCGTGCCATGCGCGTTGCCATTTCCCGCGAAGAAGAAAAGCTCGAGCAGAGCCTGCCCTTCCTGGCCACGGTCGGTTCCGTCAGCCCGTACATCGGTCTGTTCGGTACGGTCTGGGGCATCATGAACTCCTTCCGCGGTCTGGCGACCGCCCAGCAAGCGACCCTGGCCACTGTGGCCCCGGGTATCGCCGAAGCACTGATCGCCACCGCGATCGGTCTGTTCGCCGCCATTCCAGCCGTTATCGCTTACAACCGTTTTGCTGCTCGCAGCGAAACCCTGCTGGGCCGCTACTACACCTTCGCCGACGAGTTCCAGGCGATCCTGCACCGCAAAGTGCACACCAGCGAAGAATAAGCAGGTAATTTCCAATGGCTTTAATCGCTCGAGCTCGCAAAAAGCGCAAGCCGGTCGCCGAGATGAACGTGGTGCCTTACATCGACGTGATGTTGGTGCTGCTGGTGATCTTCATGGTGACCGCGCCGATGCTCAATCAGGGCGTGAAAGTTGATCTGCCCAAGGTTTCCAGCGAAGCCTTGCCGCAGGACAACAACACCCAGGTCCTGACCATTTCCATCAAATCCGACAAGACCTACTACTGGAACCTTGGCAGCGAAGTCGACACCGAAAAGCAGCAGGATCGGGCCATGACCCTGCCGCAGATGACTGACGCGGTGACCAAGATCATTCGCGTCGGCAACGAAGGCGGCAAGCGTACCCAGGTCTTCATTCGCGGCGACAAGAGTGTCGATTACGGTTCCGTCATGGGGGCCATGGGCGGGTTGCAGAAAGCCGGGGTCGGTAATGTTGGCTTGATTACCGAGGCGCCCTGATGCAGCAACAGCGAGAGCCGTCCGCCTCGGAAAGCTACTTCTGGCCTAGTGTCTGGGCGATTGGCTTGCACGTGCTGGTGTTCGGCATGCTGTTCGTCAGTTTTGCCTTTACCCCGGAACTGCCGCCGGCCAAGCCGATTGTCCAGGCGACCTTGTACCAGCTGAAATCGAAAAGTCGGGCGACCACCCAGACCAATCAGAAGATTGCCGGTGAGGCGCAGAAATCTGCTGCGCGTCAGACCGAAGTCGAGCAGATGGAACAGAAAAAGGTCGAGCAGGAAGCGGTGAAGGCTGCGGAACAAAAGAAAGAAGAGGCGGCTCAAAAGGCCGAAGAAGCCAAGAAGGCCGACGAGGCGAAGAAAGCGGACGAGGCGAAAAAGGCTGATGAAGCCAAGAAAGCCGACGATGCGAAGAAAACCGCGGAAGCCAAGAAGGCAGAAGAGAAACAATTGGCTGATATAGCCAAGAAGAAAGCCGAAGAAGAAGCCAAGAAAGCTGCGGAAGAAGAGGCCAAGAAAGCGGCCGCTGAAGAAGCCAAGAAAAAGATCGTCGAAGACGCGAAGAAGAAAGCCGCGGAAGACGCCAAGAAGAAAGCTGAAGCTGAAGAGGCGAAGAAGAAAGTCGCCGAGGAAGCGAAGAAGAAAGCTACTGCCGATGCTGCGAAGAAGAAATCGCAGGACGCGGCACGTAAATCCGCCGAAGACAAAAAGGCCCAGGCCCTGGCAGATTTGCTTTCCGACACGCCACAGCGTCAGCAGGCCTTGGCCGATGAGCAGGGCGACGAAGTCGCCGGCAGTTTCGATGACCTGATTCGTGCGCGTGCAGCGGAAGGGTGGGCTCGTCCACCTTCGGCACGCAAAGGCATGACGGTCGTATTGCAAATCGGCATGTTGCCGGACGGTACGGTGACTTCGGTCAGCGTGTCCAAGTCCAGTGGCGACGGTCCGTTTGACGCCTCGGCTGTTGCAGCGGTGAAGAATATTGGACGTTTGACAGAAATGCAGGGAATGAAGCCGAGTGATTTCGCTCCGTATCGTTCATTCAAGATGACATTCACACCTGAGGATCTAGCCTTGTGAGAAACCTTCTTCGAGGAATGCTGGTCGTTATCTGCTGCATGGCAGGGATGGCGATGGCAGATGAGAAAAACATTCTGGTTACCAGTGGCAGCGATCGGGCGACCCCGATCGCCGTTGTACCGTTCGGCTTCCAGGGCGGTAGCGTGCTGCCGGACGATATGGCGGAAATCATCGGTAACGACCTGCGCAACTCGGGTTACTACTCGCCGCTTCCAAAGCAGAACATGATCAGCCAGCCGAGCCAGGCCAGCGAAATCATCTTCCGTGACTTCAAGGCGCTGGGTGCCCAGTACGTCATGGTCGGCAGCATTGTTCCGGCGGGCGGCCGCCTGCAGGTGCAATACGCACTGTTCAACGTGGCCACCGAGCAGCAAGTGCTGACCGGCAGCGTGTCCGGCGGCGTCGATCAGTTGCGCGACATGGCGCACTACATCTCCGACCAGTCGTTCGAAAAACTCACGGGTATCAAGGGTGCCTTCTCGACTCGCCTGCTGTATGTAACGGCCGAGCGTTTCTCCGAGAACAACACTCGCTACACCCTGCAACGTTCGGACTATGACGGCGCTCGTGCCGTGACCCTGCTGCAGTCGCGCGAGCCGATCCTGTCGCCGCGTTTTGCGCCGGATGGCAAGCGCATCGCGTATGTCTCCTTCGAGCAGAAACGTCCACGCATCTTCATGCAGAACATCGACACCGGTCGCCGTGAGCAGATCACCAACTTCGAAGGCCTGAACGGTGCGCCGGCCTGGTCGCCGGATGGCAACCGCCTGGCGTTCGTGCTGTCAAAAGACGGCAACCCGGACATCTATGTGATGAACCTGGGTTCGCGTCAGATCAGCCGCGTTACCAACGGTCCTGGCATCAACACTGAACCGTTCTGGGGCAAGGATGGCTCGACCATCTACTTCACTTCCGACCGTGGCGGCAAACCGCAGATCTACAAGACCAGCGCGGGTGGTGGCGGTGCCGAACGTGTGACGTTCGTCGGTAACTACAACGCCAACCCTAAACTGTCGGCTGATGAAAAGACGCTTGTCATGATTCACCGTCAGGATGGCTTCACCAATTTCAAGGTGGCGGCCCAGGATTTGCAGCGCGGTAGTGTAAAAATCCTCACTGATAGCACTCTGGACGAGTCGCCTACTGTCGCGCCCAACGGCACCATGGTAATCTACGCCACCCGCCAGCAGGGCCGGGGAGTCTTGATGCTCGTGTCCATCAATGGACGCGTAAGGCTCCCACTTCCTACCGCACAAGGCGAAGTCAGAGAACCTTCCTGGTCCCCTTTCCTGAACTGACGCGGCGCTATACGTTTTACTTAACACACTGGGGTTCATTAGGAGTTTCACGATGGAAATGCTGAAGTTTGGTAAATTTGCTGCGCTGGCACTGGCCATGGCTGTAGCTGTAGGTTGCTCGTCCAAAGGCGGCGACAATGCCGGTGAAGGCGCGGTAGATCCAAACGCTGGTTATGGCGCAAACACTGGCGCAGTTGACGGCTCCCTGAGCGAAGAAGCTGCTCTGCGCGCAATCACCACTTTCTACTTCGAATACGACAGTTCGGACCTGAAGCCAGAAGCCATGCGCGCTCTGGACGTTCACGCCAAAGACCTGAAAGCAAACGGCGCTCGCGTTGTTCTGGAAGGCAACACCGACGAACGTGGTACCCGTGAGTACAACATGGCTCTGGGCGAGCGTCGTGCGAAAGCCGTTCAGCGCTACCTGGTACTGCAAGGTGTTTCCCCAGCTCAGCTGGAACTGGTTTCCTACGGCGAAGAGCGTCCAGTTGCTACCGGCAACGACGAGCAGTCCTGGGCTCAAAACCGTCGCGTCGAACTGCGTAAGTAATTCGTCATGCGAACGTGCCGTCGTGCTGTAACTGTTCTGGCTCTCAGCCTCGCGCCACTTGCGGTGTGGGCTGCGGTTCCTGTGGTCGATGACAACTCCGGTTATAACAATAGCGGGAGCAGTTATCCGCCTGCAGGTTACGGTACGAACGGCGCCTATGCCGGGGGAGGGGTTTCGGCCCCTGTCTCGGCACAGGGCGAGCTGTTCAACCAACTGCAATCAATGCAGCAACAGATCGAGCGCCAGCAAGGTGCGATTGAAGTTCTGCAAAATGATGTAGCGCGCATGAAGCAGGAAAACCTGGAGCGATACCAGGATCTTGATCGGCGCATAGGAACCGGCGTTGCACCAGCCGCGAGTCCTCAAAATTCTTCCACCAGTGGTGATTTGAATGCCACCGGTGCAGCCGCAGGTGCGGCAGCTGGCGCAGCCGCCGCTCAAGCACCTGCCGCGGGTAGCGAGCCGGCAGATCCGGCGAAGGAAAAGCTCTATTACGACGCTGCCTTCGACCTGATCAAGGCTAAGGACTTCGACAAGGCCAGCCAGGCTTTTGCCGCGTTCCTGCGCAAATACCCGAACAGCCAGTATGCGGGCAATGCCCAGTACTGGTTGGGCGAAGTGAACCTGGCCAAGGGCGATCTGCAAGGTGCAGGTCAGGCATTTGCCAAGGTTTCGCAGCTGTATCCCAAGCACGCCAAAGTGCCTGACTCGCTGTACAAACTCGCTGATGTAGAGCGTCGCCTGGGTCATACCGACCGGGTCAAAGGCATTCTGCAGCAGGTGGTGTCCCAATATCCGGGCACTTCCGCCGCTCAGCTGGCCCAGCGCGATCTGCAAAAAATGTAAGCCTGCTTGACCCGTTTCAAAGAAACCCGCGCTTGTCGCGGGTTTTTTCGTTAGAATTCACGCCCATTTTATGAAACACGCTTTTGGGGGCCTGCGCTTTGCCGGGGTTCCTTCAAGTGCCTGACGGAGGCGGACAGCCTGTTTAGCTGTTACGCCCGTGGCGACTATGCAAGACACATTGAGAATCACCGAAGTTTTCTACTCGTTGCAGGGTGAAACGCGGACTGCTGGCCTGCCCACTGTTTTTGTGCGCCTGACCGGTTGCCCTCTGCGTTGCCAATACTGCGACAGCGCCTACGCGTTCACCGGCGGAACCATTCGCACGCTCGACGACATCCTCGAGCAGGTCGCAGGGTTTCGCCCGCGATACGTCTGCGTCACGGGCGGCGAGCCCCTGGCACAGCCCAACGCCATTCCCTTGCTCAAGCGCTTGTGTGACGCCGGTTACGAAGTGTCACTGGAAACCAGTGGCTCTATCGATATCTCGGCAGTAGATTCCCGGGTCAGTCGCGTTGTCGACCTGAAAACCCCGGGTTCGAAGGAAGCACACCGCAATCGCTACGAAAATATTGAGCTGCTCACGCCCAACGATCAGGTGAAGTTTGTCATCTGCTCGCGGGAGGACTATGACTGGTCCGTTTCCAAGCTGATCCAGTACGGTCTTAACCTGCGTGCCGGTGAAGTCCTGTTCTCGCCAAGTCACCATGATCTCAATGCTCGGGATCTGGCGGACTGGGTGGTGGCGGACAACCTGCCAGTGCGTTTGCAATTGCAGTTGCATAAATATCTATGGAATGACGAGCCGGGGCGCTGAAATGACTGAACAACTGAACACTCCTGAAAAACGTGCGGTCATCCTGCTGTCCGGTGGCCTGGACTCGGCGACCGTCGTGGCCATGGCCCGTGCCGAAGGCTACAGCTGCTACACCATGAGCTTTGATTACGGTCAGCGCTCTCACGCCGAACTGCACGCCGCCGAGCGTGTAGCGCGAGACCAGGGTGTGGTCGAGCACAAGGTGATCGGCCTGAACCTGAACGGCATGGGTGGCTCGGCGCTGACCGACAGCAGCATCGATATTCCGGAAGAGTTGGGTGAGGGCATTCCGGTGACTTACGTGCCAGCGCGTAACACGGTGTTCCTGTCCCTGGCCCTGGGCTGGGCAGAAGTGCTCGGCGCCCGGGACATCTTCATCGGCGTCAATGCGGTGGATTACTCCGGTTACCCGGACTGCCGTCCCGAATTCATCGAGTCGTTCGAGCGCATGGCCAACCTGGCAACCAAAGCCGGCGTGGAAGGCAATGGCTTCCGCATCCAGGCACCGCTGCAAAACCTCAGCAAGGCGCAGATCGTCCAGGCCGGCGTTAAGCTTGGCGTGGATTATGGTCTGACCGTTTCCTGCTATCAGGCCGACGATGAAGGCCGTGCGTGCGGCAAGTGCGACAGCTGCCGACTGCGTGCAGAAGGCTTTGCGGCGGCCGGAATCAGCGATCCAACCCCTTATTTTTGATTTATTTCAAAATAGGTGTTGAATAGTCCTTAAAAATCAGTATTATACGCGCCACCACACAGCGGGTCGTTAGCTCAGTTGGTAGAGCAGTTGGCTTTTAACCAATTGGTCGTAGGTTCGAATCCCACACGACCCACCATTTTTGGCGGTTTAGAAAATCCGGAAGGCCCACGCAAGTGAGGATTTCCGGGTTTTTTTTTGCCCGCGATTCAAGTCAGCCCCGCAGCGGGCTGCTGCGCATGACGCAGGTCAGAATCACCTTTTGCATCCGTCGGATATTCTGTAGCCTTGCGCAGCTTCAACGCTGTCCGTGCCTGATGAATACTCACTTTCCCGGCGGTACCCTGAAGGGGCCGGAGCCGGGTGTATACTCGACTTTCGCGCGAATGCGCCTGCAGGTCTTGCGAACATGACGCAAATTTCCGAACGCCTTCTGGTTCAAGCCCACCTCGACGCCAAACAGCCCAAGCCGCTGACCGCCGATGAAGAGGCTTATTACCGTGCTGCCATCGCTGCCGAGCTCAAGGCTCAGGACGCGGTGCTGGTGGCCCACTTCTATTGTGACCCTGTGATTCAGGCGCTGGCCGAAGAGACGGGCGGTTGTGTCTCCGACTCGCTGGAAATGGCCCGTTTCGGCAACGCCCATCCGGCCAAGACCGTGGTCGTCGCCGGCGTGAAGTTCATGGGTGAGACCGCCAAGATCCTCAACCCGGAAAAACGCGTGCTGATGCCGACGCTCGAAGCGACTTGTTCGCTCGACCTGGGTTGCCCGGTGGACGAATTTTCTGCGTTCTGCGATCAACATCCGGAACGCACGGTGGTGGTGTATGCCAACACTTCGGCTGCGGTAAAGGCCCGAGCGGATTGGGTGGTGACTTCAAGCTGTGCGCTGGAAATCGTCGAAAGCCTGATGGACAACGGCGAGACCATCATCTGGGGCCCGGACAAGCACCTGGGGACCTATATCCAGCGCCAGACCGGTGCCGACATGCTGCTGTGGGACGGTGCCTGCATCGTTCACGAAGAGTTCAAGTCCAAGCAGCTTGAAGACATGAAGGCGCTGTACCCGGATGCGGCGATTCTGGTGCACCCGGAGTCGCCGACATCGGTGATTGAATTGGCCGATGCCGTGGGTTCCACCAGTCAGTTGATCGCGGCGGCACAGAGCCTGCCGAACAAGACGTTGATCGTTGCGACCGACCGCGGCATTTTCTACAAGATGCAGCAGCTGTGCCCGGACAAGGTCTTTATCGAAGCCCCAACGGCGGGTAACGGCGCGGCGTGCCGCAGTTGTGCACATTGCCCGTGGATGGCCATGAACACCCTTGAGCGCACGCTCAAGGCGTTGAAGGAAGGGTCGAACGAGATCTTTGTCGACCCGGCACTGATTCCGCAGGCGATTCGCCCGCTCAAGCGCATGCTTGATTTCACTCAGGCGGCGCGGATGAAGCTGGCCGGTAACGCCTGAGGTCTGTCAGGTAAGTCGTAAAAACTGTGGGAGCGGGCTTGCTCGCGAAGAGGGTGAATCAGTCGACATCTAGGTTGGCTGAGGCACCGCTTTCGCGAGCAAGCCCGCTCCCACATTGTTTTGCGCAAGCCCGGATTACTTGGTCTTCTTCGGAATCCGCACCAGTTCGGTATTTGAATAGATGTCATGCCAGCTGCGCTTCTGCTTGTCGAACAGCGACCAGAAGAATCCCAAGCCAACACACAGCAGCGAGGCAATCGACACCACAAAGCGCAGCAGCGCCTGCCACAGGCTGATGGACGAGCCGTCGGCATTCTGCACGCGGATGCACCAGACCTGCATGCCCAGCGTCTGACCGGACCAGGTCCAGAATTTGGCGAAGAAGCCGAACAGTACGAACAACAGCACTGTGGAGAGCAAGGGATCGCCGTCCAGCGCACCGGCTTCGGTCAGTGTGCGCATCCTTTCTTCGCCGATGATCGCCATCTGGATCATCTTGTAGATGCCGCTGGTGACGATCAGCAGGGCGGTGCACAGCAGGAAATCATAGAACATGGCTGCCAGGCGACGACCGAGGCCAGCGGCAGGAAAGTCGCCCTGGGGAGTAAGCAGGTGTTTCGACATGGCAGGCTCTCGGTGAAAAAAAGAAGCCATTTTACGGATTTACGCGCACAAAAAAGCCCCTGATGTCAGCATCAGGGGCTTTTTCGTTACAGAAGATTAGGCTTCTGCTTGTACTTCGTCAGCCTGCATGCCTTTCTGGCCCTGCACGGCGATGAAAGTCACTTTCTGGCCTTCTTTCAGGCTCTTGAAGCCGTTGCCCTGGATGGCGCGGAAATGCACGAACAGATCCGGACCGCTTTCAGGAGTGATAAAACCAAAACCTTTCTCGTCGTTAAACCACTTGACGGTACCGCTCTGACGTTGGGACATTTCTTATTTCCTTTGACGCAAAAAATTAATGACAGTCTCCTTCTCATGAAAGAGTACTGGGGCTGGTTGCAGGAGAGTAAGAAGACGTCGAACGGGATGTAGCTAACTTGTAGGCTACTGCCCAGGTCACGATTCCAAGCGACCCATGCAAACACAGTGAACAAACTCTACGCCAACTACGGGAGAAAAAACAAGCCCTGTGAAGGCCCCGTATTTCCTCAGGTTGATGGCAAAGTAAGTCCACTAGCGGGGCCTTATTCCCTGGTCTTGTTCAGTTGTTTTCGATCGTTATAAGCAAAGTTCATAATCGAAGCTTATAGCCAAACGATGCACTGTTATATGGCGGTTGCGTTACACATTAATGCACCGTTAACGCAACCGCGTTACTTATAGGAACATTCAATCAGCCGCGATAGTAGCGTTGTGGAACAAATGGCATTTTGCTTACAAGCAAAGGCACCTTTTTCCCACGAACGATCGCCCAAACCGGTGTGTCCAGTGCGATGTAAGCGCTGTCGACGTAACCCATGGCCAGCGGACCGCCCAGGGTCGGCCCGAAACCGCCGCTGCAGACGCTACCGATGATGTCGCCGGCTTCGTTGACGATCTCGGCGCCTTCACGCACGGGGGTACGTTCCTGTGGTAACAGACCTACACGTTTGCGGTTCACGCCTGCCTGTTGCTGGGCGAATACGGTTTCGGCGCCAGGGAAGCCGCCGGCCCGTGCGCCATCAGCGCGACGTGGCTTGGAGATCGCCCACAGCAGGCTTGCTTCGATCGGGGTGGTGTCGGTGTTCATGTCGTGGCCGTACAGGCACAGGCCGGCTTCCAGGCGCAAGGAGTCACGAGCGCCAAGGCCGATGGCGGCCACTTCGGCTTCAGCCAGCAGCGCACGAGCCAGGGCTTCGGCACTGGCGGCGGGTACGGAAATTTCGAAACCGTCTTCACCGGTGTAACCCGAACGGCTGACAAAGCAGTCCACGCCCAGCAGCTTCACGCGGGCGAACTGCATGAAGGTCATCTTTGCAACTGTAGGGGCCAGGCGTGCCAGCACGGTCACGGCAGCCGGGCCTTGCAGGGCGAGCAGAGCGCGCTCTTCGAACAGCGGCTCGATCGTGCACTGGTCGCCAATGTGCTTGCGCAGGTGGGCCAGGTCCTGGTCCTTGCAGGCGGCGTTGACCACCAGGAATAGTTCGTCGTTACCCAGGTTGGCGACCATCAGGTCGTCGAGGATGCCGCCCGTCGCATTGGTGAACATGGCGTAGCGCTGCATGCCCACCGGCAGGTCGATGATGTCCACCGGCACCAGGGTTTCCAGGGCCTTGGCGGCATTGGCGCCGGTCAGGCGGATCTGGCCCATGTGCGAGACATCGAACAGCCCGGCCTGATCACGGGTGTGCTGGTGTTCTTTCATCACGCCCAGCGGGTACTGGACGGGCATGTCGTAGCCGGCGAACGGCACCATGCGCGCGCCGAGTTCGATGTGCAGTGCGTGCAACGGGGTTTTCAACAGTTGTTCGGTGGACATATTCAGCTCCTGAAGAAGGGTGCAGATGAGCGCGCATCAGCACTCGATAATGTTGACCGCCAAACCGCCACGGGCGGTTTCCTTGTATTTGCTTTTCATGTCGGCGCCGGTCTGGCGCATGGTGCGAATGACCTTGTCGAGGGAGACGAAGTGTTGCCCGTCGCCGCGCAGGGCCATGCGCACGGCATTGATGGCCTTGACCGAGCCCATGGCGTTGCGCTCGATGCAAGGCACTTGCACCAGCCCGCCAATCGGGTCGCAGGTCAGTCCGAGGTTGTGTTCCATGCCGATTTCCGCGGCGTTCTCCACTTGTTGCACAGTGCCGCCAAGCACTTCGCACAGGGCACCGGCGGCCATCGAGCAGGCGACGCCGACTTCGCCCTGGCAGCCGACTTCGGCGCCGGAGATGGAGGCGTTTTCCTTGTACAGAATGCCGATGGCCGCGGCGGTCAGCAGGAATCGCACCACGCCGTCGTCATTGGAGCCCGGGATAAAGCGCATGTAGTAGTGCAACACCGCTGGGATGATCCCCGCTGCACCATTGGTGGGCGCCGTTACGACGCGCCCGCCGTTGGCGTTCTCCTCGTTGACCGCCAGGGCGTAGAGGTTGACCCAGTCGAGCACCGACAGCGGGTCGCGCAACGACGATTCCGGGTTCTTGCACAACTGCCGATGCAGCGCGGCGGCCCGGCGCTTGACCTTCAGCCCGCCGGGCAGGATGCCTTCATTACGGCATCCGGCGGCGACGCAGTCCTGCATCACTTGCCAGATTTTCAGCAGGCCGGCGCGGGTTTCCGCTTCCGGGCGCCAGGCGCTTTCGTTGGTCAGCATCACCTGGCTGATCGACAGCCCGTATTTGACGCAATGACCGAGAAGATCCTTGGCACTTTTGAACGGAAAGGTCAGGGGGGTGGCGTCTTCGACGATGCGATCGGCGCCGGCGGCGTCCTCATCGACCACAAAACCGCCGCCGACCGAGTAGTACTCGCGGCTGCGGATCTGCAGGCCCGCCGCGTCGAAGGCGCGAAAAATCATGCCGTTGGGGTGATAGGCCAACGGTTTGCGAATCATCGCCAGGTGTTCTTTCTCGTTGAACGCAATGCTGTGTTCGCCGAGCAGGTTCAAGCGGCCGTTGCTGCGAATTTCTTGCAGGCGCACAGCGACGGTTTCTGTATCCACGGTGTCCGGGTGTTCGCCTTCCAGGCCCAGCAGCACAGCCTTGTCACTGCCGTGGCCTTTGCCGGTGGCGCCGAGCGAGCCGTACAGCTCAACCTTGACGCAGGTGGTGGCCGTCAGCAGCCCTTCACGGCGCAGGCCTTCGACGAAACGCACAGCGGCGCGCATCGGGCCGACGGTGTGGGAGCTGGAGGGGCCGATGCCAATCTTGAACAGGTCGAACACGCTTAACGACATGGTGGTTCTCCGGTTTCTTGTTATTGAGGCAGCGGCAAGCAGCAAGCTACAAGCCGCAAGTTGAAAGCCGATCAGCTCTTTCTTGCAGCTTGAGGCTTGTAGCTTGTAGCTGCTTTAAGCGTAGCTTTCGATCGACGGGCAGGCGCAGACCAGGTTGCGGTCGCCGAACACGTTGTCGACGCGACCGACCGGTGGCCAGTACTTGCCTTCGATCAGCGACGCAACCGGGTACACCGCTTGCTCACGGCTGTACGGGTGCGACCACTCGCCCACCAGCTCCTTGGCGGTGTGCGGGGCGTTTTTCAGCGGGTTGTCGTCCTTGTCCAGGGTGCCGTTTTCCACTGCGCGGATTTCTTCGCGGATGCGGATCATGGCGTCGCAGAAGCGGTCCAGTTCTTCCTTGGATTCGCTTTCGGTCGGCTCGATCATCAGCGTGCCGGCTACCGGGAACGACATGGTCGGCGCGTGGAAGCCGAAGTCGATCAGGCGCTTGGCGACGTCATCGACGCTGATGCCGCTGCTGTCTTTCAGTGGACGCAGGTCGAGGATGCACTCGTGCGCCACCAGGCCGTTGCTGCCGGTGTACAGCACTGGATAGTGCTCTTCGAGGCGACGGGAAATGTAGTTGGCATTGAGGATCGCCAGCTGCGAAGCACGCTTGAGACCCGCGCCACCCATCATACGAATGTACATCCAGGTGATCGGCAGAATGCTCGCGCTGCCGAACGGTGCCGCGCAAACGGCGCCTTCCTTGCGCTCCATCTGTGCGTGGCCCGGCAGGAATGGTGCCAGGTGCGATTTCACACCGATCGGGCCGACGCCCGGGCCGCCACCGCCGTGGGGGATGCAGAAGGTCTTGTGCAGGTTCAGGTGCGAAACGTCGCCGCCGAACTTGCCCGGGGCGCAGAGGCCGACCATGGCGTTCATGTTGGCGCCGTCGATGTACACCTGGCCGCCGTTGTCATGAACGATGCCGCAGATTTCGCGGATGCCTTCTTCGAACACGCCGTGAGTCGACGGGTAGGTGATCATCAGCGCGGCGAGGTGTTCGCGGTGCTCGATGGCTTTGGCGCGCAGGTCTTCGATGTCGACGTTGCCACGGGCATCGCAGGCGGTGACGACCACGCGCATGCCGGCCATTTGTGCGGTGGCCGGGTTGGTGCCGTGGGCCGACGACGGGATCAGGCAGATGTCGCGACGGTCTTCGCCACGGCTCTGGTGGTAGGCACGGATCGCCAGCAGACCTGCGTATTCACCCTGGGAGCCGGCGTTCGGTTGCAGCGAAACCGAGTCGTAGCCGGTGGCAGCGCAAAGCATTGCTTCCAGTTCGTCGGTCAGTTGCTGGTAGCCGGCGCTTTGCTCGGCCGGGGCGAACGGGTGCAGGGCGCCGAACTCGGCCCAGGTCACCGGGATCATTTCGCTGGCGGCGTTGAGTTTCATTGTGCACGAACCCAACGGGATCATGGTGCGGTCCAGCGCCAGGTCCTTGTCCGCCAGTTTGCGCAGGTAGCGCATCAGCTCGGTTTCCGAGTGATAGCGGTTGAACACCGGGTGGCTGAGGATCGGCGACTGACGCACCAGCGCAGCCGGGATGGCGCTCTGCACCGAGGCGGCGAGGGCGGCGAAGTCTGGCAGGGCCTTACCGTCGGACAGCAGGCTCCACAGGGTTTCCACGTCGGCCTGAGTAGTGGTTTCGTCCAGGGACAGGCCCAGGCGCTCGCCATCGACCACGCGCAGGTTGATGCGCTGGGCGTGTGCCTTGTCGTGCAGGGCCGCGGTTTGCGCGCCGGTCTTCGCGGTCAGGGTGTCGAAGAAGCTCGCTTGCTCGACGTTCAGGCCCAGTGCGCTCAAGCCTTTGGCCAGGATCGCAGTCAGGTGATGCACGCGATTGGCGATCTGCGTCAGGCCTTTTGGACCGTGGTACACGGCGTACATGCTGGCGATGTTGGCCAGCAGTACTTGCGCGGTGCAGATGTTGCTGGTGGCTTTCTCGCGACGGATGTGTTGCTCGCGGGTCTGCATGGCCAGGCGCAGGGCCGGGTTGCCGAAACGGTCTACGGAAACACCGACCAGACGGCCCGGCATGTCACGCTTGAACGCGTCCTTGGTGGAGAAGTACGCCGCGTGTGGGCCACCGAAGCCCAGCGGCACGCCGAAGCGTTGTGCACTGCCGATGGCCACGTCAGCGCCGAATTCGCCCGGCGCGGCCAGCACGGTCAGGGCCAGCAGGTCGGCAGCCACGGCAACGAGGGCGTTGGCGGCGTGGAAGCGTTCGGTCAGCTCGCGGTAATCGAACACGTCACCGTTGCTCGCCGGGTATTGCAGCAGCGCGCCGAAGAATGGCGTCACGTCAGTCAGTTCGTGCTCGTCGCCAACCACCACGTCGATGCCCAGAGGCTCGGCACGGGTGCGCAGTACGTCAAGGGTCTGCGGGTGGCAATGCACGGAGGCGAAGAAGGCGTGGCTGCCCTTGTTCTTGCTCAGGCGTTTGCAGAAGGTCATGGCTTCGGCTGCGGCGGTGGCTTCGTCGAGCAGCGAGGCGTTGGCGATCGGCAGGCCGGTGAGGTCGCTGATCAGGGTCTGGAAGTTCAGCAGCGCTTCGAGACGACCCTGGGAAATTTCTGGCTGGTACGGGGTGTAGGCGGTGTACCAGGCCGGGTTTTCCAGCAGGTTGCGCAGGATCGGCGACGGCGTGTGGGTGCCGTAGTAACCCTGGCCGATGAAGGTCTTGAACAGCTGGTTTTTAGTCGCGATGGACTTGATCAAGGCCAGGGCATCGGCTTCGCTCAAGCCGTCTTCCAGGCCGAGGACGCTGGTGCCCTTGATGCTGTCGGGAATCACGCTGGCGCTCAGGGCTTCCAGGGAGTCAAAACCGAGGCTGTTGAGCATGGATTGCTCGTCACCGGCGCGCGGGCCGATGTGACGGGTGATGAATTCGTTGGCGGTAGTCAGATTCACTTGGGTCATGTCAGCGCTCCTCAGGCTTCGGCTTGGGCTTTGATCAGGCGGTCGTAGGCGTCCTGATCCAGCAGTTGGGCGACAGCCGAGGCGTCGCTTGGCTGGAAGCGGAAGAACCAGCCTTCGCCCAGCGGATCTTCGTTGACCAGCTCAGGGCTGCTGTCCAGCGCCGGGTTCACTTCCAGCACTTCGCCGTCCAGCGGCATGTACACGCCGCTTGCAGCCTTTACCGATTCCACGGTGGCGGCTTCGGCGCCTTTGTCGTAGGACTGCAGCTCAGGCAGTTGAACGAAAACCACGTCGCCCAGGGCGTTCTGTGCGAACGCGGTGATGCCGACCGTAACGCTGCCGTCAGCTTCGGTGCGCAGCCATTCGTGATCTTCAGTAAAACGCAACTCGCTCATGGAAACTCCTAAGGGGCCAGACTCGTCTGGTGGACGCGATTGAATGCTTGGGCAATGCCCGGGTTATGGGGGAGTACATAGCAAGAACGCGGCCAACGTTGTTTTTATTCTTATTGATCAATGATTTAGGTGGTTTCGACAAAGGCTGAAATTCAATCGTTGTAGCGAAATCGATACGGCATATGTCAAGGATGAAAGCCGAGGTGGATCAAAGCCTTGCACAGCCGTGATCGGAGAGGGGTGTAGCGATATCGTTCCGCTGTAGCGCTTTCAGTACAGATTGAGGTCGTTTTTGGCGCGGTTTTTCGGATGACGGAGGAATCTGTAGGAGCGAGCCTGCTCGCGATGAGGCCATGTCAGTCGACATCAATGTTGAATGTCACACCGCTATCGTCGGAACGCCGCCCGGAGCCGGCTCGCTCCTACAGTTGTTCGGTGTCAGGCCTCAGGCTTTGTTGGGAATCCCATACTTGCGCAACCGATGGGCAATCGCCGTGTGGGAGGTTTGCAGGCGGGTCGCCAGTTGCCGGGTCGAGGGATAGCTGGCGTAGAGTTTTTCCAGCAGGGTTTTCTCGAATTCATCCATGGCCTGTTCCAGGCTGTCGACGTCATGGTCGCTCTGGCGCGCTACCGAGGTGCCGGCGATGTCGAGGTCGCCGATGTCCACCAGGCTGCTTTCGCAAATCGCCGCTGCACGGAAGATCACGTTCTGCAATTGCCGCACGTTGCCCGGCCAGCGGTTGCCCAGCAGCGCCGGATAAGTGCCTGGCGCCAGGCGACAGATTGGTCGCTGGATCTGCGCACACGCTTGCTGCATGAAGTAGCGGGCCAGCAGCAGGATGTCCTGGCCGCGTTCGCGCAGGGGCGGAACTTCGACGTTGAGGACGTTGAGGCGATAGAACAGGTCTTCGCGGAACTGCCCTTCGCTGACCATTTTTTCCAGGTCGCGGTGGGTGGCGCTGAGGATCCGCACATTGACTTTGACCTCACGGTCACCGCCGACCCGGCGAAAACTGCCGTCGTTGAGGAAACGCAGCAATTTGGCCTGCAAGTACGGCGACATCTCGCCGATTTCATCGAGAAACACCGTGCCCTGGTTGGCCAGTTCCATCAACCCCGGCTTACCACCCCGTTGTGCGCCGGTGAAGGCACCAGGGGCGTAGCCGAACAGTTCACTTTCGGCGAGGTTCTCCGGCAATGCCGCGCAGTTCAACGCGAGAAAGGGTGAACTGTGCCGGGCGCTGATGGCGTGGCAGGCGCGGGCCACCAGTTCCTTGCCGGTGCCGGTTTCGCCCTGGATCAACAACGGTGCATCGAGGGCCGCCACACGCTGGGCGCGCGTCTTGAGGGTGCGGATCACCGGGGACTCGCCGAGCAGGGCATCGAAACCTTCGGCGTGGTCATGGTGCAGCGCGGAAAGGCGTTCGCCGATGCGGTTCGGTTGGTACAGGGTCAGCAGGGCACCGGCGTCGGTGATCGGAGTGGCGTCGAGTAACAAAGTCTGGCCGTTGACGGTGATTTCCCGCAGCGGCAGGCGAAAGCCGTGTTCGAGCAGGGCGTCGAGCAAGGCCGGGTCGGCAAACAGGTCGCCCACGCTTTCACCGTCCGGTTCGCGGCCGTACAGGGCGATCAGGGCCGGGTTGGCCAGCAGCACCTTGCCGTCGCTGTCCAGTGCCAGTACCGGGTCGGTCATGGCAGCAAGCAACGCGTCGAGCTGCAAGTGCCGGCGCTGGCCGGGCAGGATGTCGACCACCGTCACCGCTTGCACGCCACGCACGCTGAACAGGGCATCGCGCAGTTCCTCGAGGACTTGCGCGCTCAGGGTCGGGGCATCGATATAAACATTGGGCGGGACCATTTCCACCGCATCCAGGTTCAGATTGCGCCCGCCGAGCAGGGCCAGGACTTCCTGGGTGATACCGACGCGGTCGATGAAACTGACGTGGATACGCATGGGGCGGTTTTGGGTTCTGCAGTGCGAAGGGTGGCAAGTATGCCTTGGGGCGGGCTAATGGTGAAATTTTGAAACGGATTTGCAAGTGCCCACCGAACCAATGTGGGAGCGGGCTTGCTCGCGAAAGCGTCGTGTCAGACACCATCGTTGGCGACTGATACACCGCTTTCGCGAGCAAGCCCGCTCCCACAGGTACAGCTTCCACTTGGAGACTGGATTACTCCAGGTGCTCGGGTTTGACCGGGTCGCCCGATTTCATGTTCAACTGCACCCGCACGTCTTCGAACATTTTGTCGTAATGCTTGTGGACCGAACCGATGTTGCTATGGGTTTTCGGGATGCCGTGCTTCTCGGCAATCTTGGTGACGTTGCTGGCGAAGTTGTAGGCCATGTCCTTGGGCAGGAAGAACGACTCGCTCATGTCCTTGTTCTGAATGCTGCCGTGCATCTTGAACAGCATCCCTTTGCCTTCCTTGGGATCCTGGCTGACTTCATAGTCGAGGTAGATGTTGTAGCTGACGTCATCCTTGTTCAGCGCGTGTCGCTCGATGTGCAGGTGACCCGGCTCGAACGTTGCCATTGTTGACTCTCCTTCAAAAGATCTTGAATCAGGACAGGCCTCAGGCCTGCCCCGCAGTTTCGTTTATTGATAGCTGATGCCCGGTGTCGCCGTACTGATGCGCGTGCCGGCCTTGCCCTGGACGATCGCTTCGATGTCTGCGAGCGAGCCGATCACCGCCACTTTTCCAGTATGGCGCGCGAATTCGCAGGCTGCCTGCACCTTCGGTCCCATGGAGCCGGCGGCGAAGCCGAGTTTTTCCATTTCGTCGGGGTGTGCCTGGGCAATGGCTTTCTGCGTGGGTTTGCCAAAGTCGATGAACGCGGCGTTGACGTCGGTGGCGATCACCAGCAGATCGGCTTCAAGCTGTTCGGCCAGCAGCGCCGAGCACAGGTCCTTGTCGATGACCGCTTCGACGCCCTCGAGTTTGCCGGGCGAGGTATACATGGTCGGAATGCCGCCACCGCCGGCGCAGATCACGATGCTGCTTTTTTCCAGCAGCCATTTGATCGGACGGATTTCGAAGATGCGTTTGGGTTTCGGGCTGGCGACCACGCGACGGTATTTGTCGCCGTCCGGGGCAATGGCCCAGCCTTTCTCTGCAGCGAGTTGTTCCGCCTCGGCCTTGCTGTAGACCGGGCCAATGGGTTTGGTAGGGTTTTTGAAGGCCGGGTCATTGGCATCGACTTCGACCTGGGTCAGCAGGGTCGCGAAGGGCACTTCGAAGTCCAGCAGGTTGCCCAGTTCCTGTTCGATGATGTAGCCGATCATGCCTTCGGTTTCGGCACCGAGCACGTCCAGCGGATAGGGCGAAACCGAGGTGTAGGCCGCCGCCTGCAATGAGAGCAGGCCGACCTGAGGGCCATTACCATGAGCGATGACCAGTTGGTTGCCGGGATGGATCTTGGCGATCTGTTCGGTGGCGATCCGGATGTTGGCGCGCTGGTTGTCAGCGGTCATGGGTTCGCCCCGGCGGAGCAGGGCATTACCGCCCAGAGCAACGACGATACGCATGGTGCTAGTCCTTCTAAAAGAGAAGTCACAAACAACTCGATCTCCCGGTTGGAATCGGGCCAGTGTGGGAGCGGGCTTGCTCGCGAAGACGGAGCGTCAGTCGACATCATTGTTGTCTGATACAGCGCTTTCGCGAGCAAGCCCGCTCCCACATTGACCGCGTTGCGTCAGTGGGAGCGAGTCAGCCGTCAGAGATCAGCCAGCGTCGACACCAGAATCGCCTTGATGGTGTGCATGCGGTTTTCCGCTTGCTCGAAGGCGATACAGGCTGGCGACTCGAACACGTCATCGGTCACTTCGATGCCGTTCTTCAGGTGCGGGTACTGCTCGGCAATCTGCTTGCCGATCTTGGTGTCGCTGTTGTGGAACGCCGGCAGGCAGTGCATGAACTTGGTGCGCGGGTTGCCGGTGGCTTTCATCAGTTCGGCGTTGACCTGATACGGCAGCAGTTGCTGGATGCGTTCGGCCCAGGCTTCGACCGGCTCGCCCATCGACACCCACACGTCGGTGTGGATGAAGTCCACGCCCTTGACCGCCGCTTTCGGGTCTTCGGTGAGGGTGATGCGCGCGCCGCTTTCTTCTGCGTACTGTTTGCAGCGAGCCACCAGGTCGTCCGCCGGCCACAGGGCTTTTGGCGCGCAGATGCGCACGTCCATGCCGAGCTTGGCGCCAATCAGCAACAGGGAGTTACCCATGTTGTTGCGCGCGTCGCCCAGGTAGGCGTAGCTGATCTCGTGGATGGGCTTGTCGGCGTGTTCACGCATCGTCAGCACGTCGGCGATCATTTGCGTCGGGTGATACTCGTCGGTCAGGCCGTTGAACACCGGTACGCCGGCGAACTTGGCCAGTTCCTCGACGATTTCCTGTTTGAAGCCACGATACTCGATGGCGTCGTACATGCGCCCGAGCACGCGGGCGGTGTCCTTCATGCTTTCCTTGTGGCCGATCTGCGAAGAGTTCGGGTCGATGTAGGTGACGTTGGCGCCCTGGTCATAGGCTGCAACTTCGAACGCGCAGCGGGTGCGGGTCGAGGTCTTTTCGAAGATCAGCGCGATGTTGTTGCCCTTGAGATGCTGCTGTTCGGTGCCGGTGTACTTGGCACGCTTGAGGTCGCGGGACAGGTCGAGCAGGTAGCGCAATTCGCGAGGGGTGTGGTGTTCCAGGCTCAGCAGATTGCGGTTATGGATATTGAACGCCATTTTGGATCTCCTAAGGTGTCGGTTATCCCCTTGGCTTGCGCATGCCCTTGGGTAGAGGGCAGCGCGGGCCAAGGTAATAGGTTAGTAGTCAATCGGATCGCGGATGATCGGGCAGGTCATGCAATGGCCGCCGCCCCGTCCCCGGCCGAGTTCGCCGGCGCTGATGGTGATCACTTCCACGCCGGCTTTGCGCAGCAGAGTGTTGGTGTAGGTATTGCGGTCGTAGCCGATGACCACGCCCGGTTCCACGGCCACTACGTTGTTGCCGTCGTCCCATTGCTCGCGTTCGGCGGCGAAGCTGTTGCCGCCGGTTTCCACCACGCGCAACGCTTTGAGGTTCAGGGCCTGGGCCACGGTGTCGAGGAAGTTGGTTTCTTCGCGACGGATGTCGATGCCGCCCGCCTTGCTTTCATCGGGACGCAGGGTGAAGGCGACAATCTGGTTCACCACTTCCGGGAAGATCGTGACGAGGTCGCGATCGCAGAAGCTGAACACGGTGTCCAGGTGCATCGCCGCGCGGGATTTCGGCAGGCCGGCGACGATCACTTTCTCGACGGCCTTGTTTTTGAACAGGTTCACCGCCAGTTGGGCAATGGCCTGGCGCGACGAGCGTTCGCCCATGCCGATCAACACCACGCCGTTGCCGATCGGCATCACATCACCGCCCTCAAGGGTAGAATTGCCATGTTCTTTGTCCGGGTCGCCGTACCAGATCTGGAAGTCGGCGTTGGTGAACTCGGGGTGGAACTTGTAGATGGCGGTGGTCAGCAGGGTTTCCTGACGGCGCGCCGGCCAGTACATCGGGTTGAGGGTGACGCCACCGTAGATCCAGCAGGTGGTATCTCGGGTGAACTGGGTGTTGGGCAGCGGCGGCAGGATGAAGCTGGAGTTGCCGAGGAAGTCGCGGAACATCTCGATGGCCTTGCCACCGAAACTGGTGGGCAAATCGTCGCCCGAGACACCACCGATCAGAAACTCGGCGATCTTGCGCGGCTCCAGACTGCGCAGCCACGACGAGGTTTCATTGATCAGGCCCAGGCCCACCGAGTTGGCGGTGATCTTGCGTTCCAGAATCCAGTCCAGGGCTTCGGGGATGGCGACGATGTCGGTCAGCAGGTTGTGCATTTCCAGCACATCGACGTTGCGTTCGCGCATCTTGGTGACGAAGTCGAAGTGGTCGCGTTTGGCCTGGGCCACCCACAACACGTCATCGAACAGCAGTTCATCGCAGTTGTTCGGGGTCAGCCGCTGATGGGCCAGGCCTGGGGAGCAAACCATGACTTTGCGCAGTTTGCCGGCTTCGGAATGGACGCCGTACTTAACTTTTTCCTTGGTCATTACAGTGATCCTCCAGATGACAAAACAGGGTTGTGCTTCTAGAAACAGGAGCTAAAGGGTCAGGAAGCCGTCATAGAGACCGTAGGCCGCCACCCCGGCGCCGACGACCACCACAGCGAAAATCAGCTTCTCTACGTTGGTGAAAACCGGTTTGTTGATTTCCAGCTTGGCCTTGGCGAACAGGGTCACGCCGGGGGCGTAGAGCAGGGCGGACAGCAGCAGGTATTTGATGCCGCCGGCGTACAGCAGCCAGATCGCGTAGATCAGGGCCACCGCGCCGATAATGAGATCCTTCTGCCGCTCGCCCGCCGCGCCTTCGTAACTTTCGCCGCGCACTGCCAACAGCAAGGCGTAGGCCGCCGACCACAGGTAAGGCACCAGGATCATCGAGGTGGCGAGGTAGATCAGCGACAGGTAAGTGCTGGCAGAGAACAGTGTGATGATCAGGAAAACCTGCACCATGGCATTGGTCAGCCACAGGGCGTTGACCGGTACATGGTTGGCGTTTTCCTTGCGCAAAAACGCCGGCATGGTGTGGTCCTTGGCGGCGGCGAACATGATCTCCGCGCACAGCAGCACCCACGACAGCAGCGCCCCCAGCAACGAGATGATCAAGCCGACGCTGATCAGCACCGCGCCCCAGTGACCGACCACGTGTTCCAGCACGGCGGCCATTGACGGGTTCTGCAGTTTGGCCAGTTCCGGCTGGGTCATGATCCCCAGCGACAGCACATTCACCAGGACTAAAAACAGCAGCACGGTGACAAAGCCGATCACGGTGGCTTTACCCACATCGCTGCGTTTTTCCGCGCGGGCCGAAAAGATGCTCGCGCCTTCGATGCCGATGAACACCCACACGGTGACCAGCATCATTTTGCGCACCTGGTCCATCACGCTGCCCAGGTCCGGGTTCTTCAGGCCCCAGATGTCGGCGGTGAAGATGTCCAGTTTGAAGGCGAACACCGCAATCAACATGAACAGCAGCAGCGGCACGATCTTGGCTACGGTGGTCACCAGGTTGATGAACGCGGCTTCCTTTATTCCTCGCAGTACGAGGAAATGTACGGCCCAGAGCAGCACCGAGGCGCCGATCACGGCTGCGGGGGTATTCCCCTCCCCAAATAGCGGAAAGAAGTAGCCGAGGGTGCTGAACAAAAGTACGAAGTACCCCACGTTGCCCAGCCAGGCACTGATCCAGTACCCCCAGGCGGACGAGAAGCCCATGTAGTCGCCGAAACCGGCCTTGGCGTAGGCGTAAACCCCGCCATCAAGATCGGGTTTGCGGTTGGCCAGGGTCTGGAACACGAACGCCAGGGTGAGCATGCCGACGGCAGTGATCGCCCAACCGATCAGAATGGCGCCGACATCCGCACTGGCGGCCATGTTTTGTGGCAAGGAAAAGATACCGCCACCAATCATCGAACCCACGACTAACGCAACCAGCGCGCCGAGTTTCAGTTTTCCGGGAGCTTCAGACATTGCATGACTCCAATGCAGGAGAAGAGAGGCAACAGACTAATTCCGTTGGCTATCCAATCAGCTGACTTGGATCACTAAATGAGAGCGTTCCCAGTTTGTTGGCGGAGTGCCATCATTTGCAAGGCGGCTGTCTGTAACGCTTGTTCTAGAGCCTTTTGTACATTATTTCAGTACTTTTAAAGTTTGTTTCGAATTATGACGCTAGTTGGTTTTTGAGAATTCGCAAATTTTCCTCGTGGGTTTTTTGTACAAAATTGATGTATTAGAAAAACGTATACAACAAATGATTATATCGGCGCCTCTAATAGCCGTTTTGTGCAAGTAAAAGACGTATGTTGGCGTTATCCAATAAACGTTATTACTCTTCAACAGTTTAGTTGACGCCCGTTATGTGACGATGTCGCGGCAGTTGTCGCCCCCCCAATATGGAGATGCAACGATGGCGCAATCACCGAACAAGCTTCGCCTGAGCGCATTGATCGCGTTGGTGGTGGGTTCGATGATCGGCGGCGGGATTTTTTCCCTGCCGCAAAACATGGCGGCCAGGGCCGATGCCGGGGCAATCCTGATCGGTTGGGCAATCACTGCCGTCGGCATGCTGACCCTGGCGTTTGTGTTCCAGACCCTGGCCAACCGCAAGCCGGAGCTGGACTCCGGGGTGTACGCCTATGCCAAGGCCGGGTTCGGCGACTACATGGGTTTTTCTTCGGCCTGGGGCTACTGGATCAGCGCCTGGCTGGGCAACGTCGGCTACTTCGTGCTGCTGTTCAGTACCCTCGGTTATTTCGTTCCGGTCTTTGGTGAAGGCAACACGCCGATCGCCATCGTCTGCGCTTCGGTGCTGCTCTGGACCGTGCATTTTGTGGTGATGCGCGGGATCAAGGAGGCGGCGTTCATCAACCAGGTGACCACCGTGGCCAAGATTGTGCCGCTGATCATGTTCGTCGTGATTGCCGCCGTGGCGTTCAAGGCGGACATCTTTACCCTCGATATCTGGGGGCGCAACAACCCGGAATTCGGCAGCGTGATGGATCAGGTTCGGCACATGATGCTGGTCACCGTGTTCGTGTTCATCGGTATCGAGGGCGCCAGTGTCTATTCGGCCCGGGCAGAGAAACGCTCCGACGTGGGCCGGGCGACGGTGATCGGGTTCATTGGGGTGTTGGCGCTGCTGGTGCTGGTGAACGTGCTGTCGCTGGGGATCATGACCCAGCCGCAACTGGCGAAACTGCAGAACCCCTCGCTGGCGGCGGTGCTTGAACATATCGTCGGCCCCTGGGGGGCGTTGCTGATCAGTGTCGGCCTGGCGATCTCGCTGTTGGGGGCCTTATTGTCCTGGGCGCTGCTGTGCGCCGAAATCCTGTTCGCCACGGCGAAAGACAAAACCATGCCGGCATTCCTGACCAAGGAAAACGCCAACCGTGTGCCGGTCAATGCGATGTGGCTGACCAACTCGATGATCCAGCTGTTCCTGTTGATCACGCTGTTTTCCGCCGGCACCTACACCAGCCTGATTTATCTGGCGTCCTCGATGATTCTGGTGCCGTACCTGTGGTCGGCGGCCTATGCGGTGTTGTTGTGCGCACGGGGTGAAACCTACCAACAGGCATCCGCCGAGCGGATCAAGGATCTGCTGATCGGTGGTATCGCCCTGGGCTACGCGGTGTGGTTGCTGTATGCCGGCGGCCTGAAATATTTGCTGCTGTCGGCGTTGCTGTATGCGCCGGGTGTGATCCTGTTTGCCAAGGCACGTAATGAGCAGGGCAAACCATTGTTCACGGTGGTCGAGAAAGGCATTTTCACCTGTGTCATCGGTGGTGCGGGGCTGGCGGCTTATGGGTTGTACAGCGGGTTGCTCAGTCTGTGAGGTTGTTGCTGGCGTACCAGCCGCCCTATGACTGGCCGGCGTTGCTGGGGTTCTTGTCGGCGCGGGCGATCGTTGGCCTGGAAACGGTGGTCGAGAGTGTTTACTCGCGCAGCATCGACTTGCATGGCGTTTACGGTACGTTTTCGATCCAGCCTGCTACATCCGATGCACTTGAGCTGAGCCTGGACTTTCCAGAGGCTGCTGCCGTGCCCGAGATCGTTGCGCGAGTGCGGCGAATGTTCGACCTGGATGCCGACCTGCCCACGATTCACCGACACCTGGCGGTTGATCCGCTGATGGCGCGGTTGATTGCCGAACGCCCGGGCCTGCGCGTACCGGGGGCGTGGGATGGGTTGGAGCTGGCGATCCGTGCGGTACTGGGGCAGCAGATTACGGTGGCGGCGGCGATCCGGTTGGCGGGCAAACTGGTTGCGCAGTACGGTGTGCCATTGAGTTCAGCGCAGTCGGGATTGAGCCATGTGTTTCCCACGGCTGATGTGCTGGCGGGAGCGGATCTGGCAGCGCTGGGCATGCCGAAAAGCCGAGGCCGGACCTTGTCGGGGGTAGCTCAGGCACTGCTCGATGATCCGCGATTGTTTGAACCCGGTCGGGAGGGGGGCGTAGCGCGCTTGCTGGCGTTGCACGGGATTGGTGACTGGACGGCGCAATACATTGCCTTGCGTCAGTTGCGGGAGATGGATGGGTTTCCCAATGGTGATGTCGGGCTGATCAATGCGCTGGCGGCGCTGGAGGGTGAGCCGGTGACAGCGAAGCAGCTGTTGTTGCGGGCTGAAGGGTGGCGTCCTTATCGAGGGTATGCGGCGCAGGTGCTGTGGACTTCTTTGAGTCGGGCGGACTGAGCTGATCCGGGTTTTGTGCTGATAGTCCTGACGCCTTCGCGGGCAAGCCCGCTCCCACATTTGATCGCGATAGTCAGGAAAAACGCAGTCCCTGTGGGAGCGGGCTTGCCCGCGAAGGCGATCTGACGGTCACCACCACTGCGCGCGATGTGAACCCAAATCAGTTGCTGGCAATGTCCATTGCAACGGTGTCCCGATCATCTTAAGCGGCACATGTAACCTATACGCTGGCCCCCACGGCGTCTGCTCCACCACCATTCCCTGATCCTTTTGATCCTCTGCCCGCAACGGCTCATCGGACCCGGCCCCAGCCTCGATCAACAACCTCGCCGTACGTGCCAACGACAATCGCGCCGAGCCCCCCGTACCGTCGTTCAACCGCTGCGACAACAATCTGATTGCACTGGCCGCCATCAAGTACCCGGTGGCGTGATCGAGGGCTTGCACCGGCAATGGCGTCGGCTTGTCCGCCTGCTTCCAGCACATGCCCGCTTCGGCAATGCCACTGCTCATCTGCACCAGGCTGTCGAAGCCCCGTCGGTTTTGCCAGCGGCCGCTCCAGCCATAGGCGTTGAGGCAAACATCGATCAGGCCGGGGTTCAGTTGCCGGCGCTCATTCATGCCCAGGCCAAGTCGCTCCAGTGCATCGGCGCGATAGCCGTGGAGCAGGATGTCGGCGTCCTTGAGCAGGCATTCGAATACAGCGCGGTCGGCCCTGTCGTTCAGATCAAGGCGCGCGCAGCGTTTTCCCAAGGTGACTTCCGGCACCACCCCTGGCTCGTTCCAGGTCGGCGGATCGATGCGCAAGACATCGGCGCCAAGGCCAGCCAGAAAGCGACTGGCGATGGGGCCTGCCAGTACTCGGGTCAAGTCCAGCACCTTGATGCCGGCCAGTGGTCGAGCAACTGAACCTGTCCACGGTTTGCTGTTCTGGCTTGGGTGGTTGGCGAACAGAATCAAGGGTTCGGCATTTACCGCCTGTCCTTGAGGATGGGTCTGCCATTGTTCCCAGGTACGCATTTCGGCGGCGCAACCACCGGCATCGACCACCGCCTGCTCCAGCTCGCTTTTCGCCCATTGCACGACTTTGCCGGTCATCGCTGCTCGGTCGGCACAGGCGCCGAGCACGCTTTCGGCAGCGGCGCGGTGATGGGGCGCGTTGGTGTGCAGGCGAATCCAGCCATCGCGGGTGGCGTAGTCACCGGCGATCGGGTCCCACAACGGCGGAACGCTCCAGCCAAGCGGGCGAATCGAGGTCGCGAACCAGAAAGACGCCAGGCGCCGGTCAACCTCAAGGTCGGGCAGGCGTCCGGTTTGTTGGTGCAGCAGTTCGCTGGCGGCCTGGCCGGCGGCAGCGATGCTGGCGCAGGCCAGATCCGTGACGGCAAACGCCGAGGGCAGGGCACCGCTGGACGTGAATGGAATCGGGGTGTGAGGCAAACCGAGTGCGGCTTGAATGGACGTGAGCAGATCAGTCATTGAAGAGCCCTCCGGAGCGAGAGCCAGATCTTAGATCAAAAAACTGAGGCCAGATGAAATCCCTTTGTGGGAGCGGGCTTGCTCGCTCCCACATTGATCGGTGGTGCTTCCTAAACGCGGAACTGGTCCATCAACTTCATCTGGTGGTTGGTCAGCGAGTTGAGCAGGCTGCTGATCTGCGCCGATTCGGTGGCCTGGCCGGTCAGGGTTTCGGTAACGGTGCGGATCGCCGAGACGTTGCGGTTGACCTCCTCGGCGACGGCGCTTTGCTGCTCGGCGGCGCTGGCGATTTGCAGGTTCATGTCGCTGATCACGGTGACCGCGTCGCTGATCTTGCCCAAGGCCTGGACCGCCTGCTGGATCTGCCCGGCGTTGCTGTGGGCCTGGGTCTGGCTCGAATGCATGGTGGCGACCACGCCGCGGGTGCCGGACTGGATGCGCTCGATCACCAGGCGAATTTCTTCCACCGAGTCCTGGGTACGCTTGGCCAGGTTGCGCACTTCATCGGCGACCACAGCAAAGCCTCGACCGCCTTCACCGGCACGGGCGGCTTCGATGGCGGCGTTGAGCGCCAGCAGGTTGGTTTGTTCGGCGATGCTGCGAATCACCTCCAGCACCGAACCGATCTGCTCGCTGTTGGCCGCCAGGGCTTCGACTTCGGTCACGGCCTTGCTGACCTCTTCGGCCAGTTGATTGATGTCGCGAGTGCTGCGCTCGATGATCGACATGCCGTCGCGGGCCGACTGGTCGGCACCTTTCGCTGCATTCGCCGCGTTCGAGGCGCTGTTGGCGACATCGTGGGCGGTGGCGCTCATTTCGTTGGACGCGGTGGCGACCTGGTCGATTTCGCGGAACTGTACCTGCATGCCTTCACTGGTCTGGCGGGCAATCTCCGACGACTGATCGGCGGTGCCACGGGCATCGGTGATGCTTTGCTTGATCTGCGCGATGGTCGGTTGCAGCTTTTCGAGGAAGCGGTTGAACCAGCTCACCAGTTCGCCCAGTTCGTCCTGCTTGCTGTAGTGCAGGCGCTGGGTCAGGTCGCCGTCGCCACTGGCAATCGCCTTGAGCATTTGTGCCACGCTGTTGATCGGGCGGGTCACGCCGGACGCGGTGAGCCACATCAGCAACAGCCCGAGCAGGCCGGCAATCACCGCCACCGACAGCGCCTTGAGTGTGCCGCTTTGCTGGGCATCGTCGAGTACCGCTTGCAGCTTCACCGAGTCGGCCAGCAGCACTTGCCTGGGCAGGTCGATCACCACGGCCCAGGCCTTGGCATCGACAATCGGGCTGACCGGGTATACCGCGCGGATCAGGTCGCCTTGCTGGAGAATCTTCGGCGCGCCATTCGCGAGCAATTGCAGGATGTCCTTGCCATCGGCGCCCAGGGTGTCGCCGATGTTCTTGCCGACTTTGCCGGCATCGACACTGTAGGCGGCCAGCACGCCAGTACCGGAAACGATGAGCATGTGCCCGGCACTGTTGAACAGGTCGCGTTGGGAGTCGACCGCCGCCGCTTGCAGGGCATCGAGGGCGATGTCGATACCGACCACGCCGATGGACTTGCCATTCTCCAGCAGCGGTACAGAAATGGTGGTCATCAACACTTCCTTGCCGCCGACAGTATCGGCGTAGGGGTCGAGCAGGCAGGTGCGCTTGCTGTCCCGCGGGCAGGTGTACCAGACGTTGTACGGCGTGCCGCTGAGGTTCAGGGTGGTTTTGGTCATGTCCTCTTCGACCATGATCGTGTTGAGGGCATCACCTCCAGCGCGGCTCCAGTACGTGGCGAAACGACCGATCTCGTTGGACTGGCGGGCGGCGTCGTTGGCGAATTCGCTGTCCTTGCCGTCCAGGCCGTTGGGTTCGAACGCCAGCCAGATCCCCAGCACCTTGCTGTTGCGCTCGAAGGCGGTTTTCAGGCTCTGGTTCAACTCTTCACGCAGGGCGCCGGGTTCAAGCGAGCGCTTGGCGGCGAGGTTGCGCATGTCCTGGATCTGATCCGCGAGGGCGGTCACCACCGTCAGGGTTTCACCGAAGGTCTTCTGCACCCGCACCGCTTGCTCGGCGGCTTTGGCCTGGAGCAGGTCCTGCACACTGGCGGTGAGCATTCTGCTGCTGGAATCGCTGACCAGGTCATCGTTCTGATTGGTCTGGTAGATGTTCATGCCCACTATCAAGGCGACGACGCCCAGCAGGCACAGACCGGACAGCAGGACGATTTTCAGGCGGATGGACAGTGAGTCGAACATGGGGCGAACTCGCGAATGGATGAAGTGTTGGCTGTGGGCCGTTGCGGCTCACACGCTAAATCCATTTAGCGCCGATCAATGCACATCGGCGTGGCGCTGAGGTTACATGAGGGGCAACTCGACGAACGGTAGTGGTTGAACGTTTGCGCAGAAAAATGTGCCGAAAATGGGGGTAAAAAGAGGAAAAGTCACGGATGGACGGTGATCAATTTGGCATCGACGTCCAGGGTGCTTTTTGCGCTTTAAATGAAGTTCACGAAATACATATGTACCGCTTCTCATTAAGGGCAGACCGATTAAATGCAGATGCCACCTCGGTGGAACGCTTCCGGAAGTTTTGGCTTCTGGCATCTGACAGTAAATAATGAGAAAGCCATCATGTGTATTACTTGCATTAAAAGGACCGGGTTGCGCTCGGTGTTGTTTTTTTGGGGGATGTTATTGGCGGCAGGTGCGGCACCTGCGATGTCTTTTCTGAACTCGGCGGCTATTTCGGGTATCGCCTCTCAAATACCCTCGGCGGCCACGGTACTGCCGGACAAACTGAACACCCTTGAGGACAGTCTGGCTGACGAAACGGATGTGAAGCATTACAGCTTCATGGCGGTACGGGGGCAGGATGTGTGGATCCATGCAGGTGTGACGAAAGGCGGGCCATTGACGCTGGAATACAATCGCGATGGAAACTGGGCCGTAATCCCTTGGGGTAAACCCTTTACGGTTTCTGGCTTGCAGCCGAATCAGGAAGTTCAGGTTCGCATTTCGAAGATGCCGTCTGCCCCGTTCGTGGCGGATGATATCTACGACCTTGAGTTGGGTTCAGCGCCTTATTACGCCGACAGTCGCGTCCAGGGCGATACCGGTGATCTGCGGCACTACTGGGCGACTACGCAGGCCTACAGAGTCTTGAATTGGTCGGTCCGATTGAGGGATTCGACCGGGCAACCGCTCGAAGGCGCTACCGCTACTTTGATATTGAACAAAGGGGCGGATGACGAGAAGTTTGACCTTATAACGGATAGCACTGGCAGCGCTGCGCAAGCTCTTGAGTTAGGCAGGTGTTATGGCCAGTTGAAGTCTGATCCTTTCTGGACCAGCAGTGGCAAGTATCGCTATAAGTGGGAAGTTGAATACAATCTGGGGTATTGGTTGATCCAGGTTCAACACAAAGAGGATTCGGGGGTGGGAGGTTACAACGTGCGGAACGTTTCATTTGCTCAGATATGCTATCAAAATATGTTGCGTAACTAGGCCTGTTATATTCCCGGCAACGCGGTAGTGCACACCCGCGTTACCGGGCTTTATCAAACGATCAGGCTTCGATGTGTAGCCCCTGCCTTTTTTCAAACGGATACTTTTCAGCGTTTTTATGCAATTGATCCAGCCAGGAGTCTGAATTTCTCAGGTCAAGCGCACCTTTGTTCAGCAATAATCCATAGTCAATCATCTTATGGAAGTTGCGCAGGTCAAGATTCACCTTGCCTTCGAACTGTGGTTTATCCATCTGGACCAGTTCGATCACAAGCTTGGCATGCTTGAGTGTCAGGGTTTGCAAACCTTTGGTCTCGTTCAACAGGGTATTCAATATTTCCTCATCCCTGGCAGTCAGTGTGTCGGGGGGCGAAGTGACTTTCAACTGACCGTCTTCGGCCACGGTGAAGCCCATTACTTTATTGGCCAAGCCAGACCATTTGCTTTGCAAGTCTTTTTTGAAATCGGAGTAAATCCCTTCCATTTCACGGAGCTTTATCTCTGCCTGGATTTCTTTACCGAGGAGGAACCCAGCTCTGCCCCCCTTCATCCGAAAATAAAGTCCACAATCGTCGGGGCCTCGATCGTTCGTCTCCAAAAACGCTTCCACCTCTTGCAGTTCTTCGAGCGTGTAACCTTTTTGTTCCGCACGACCCATGATTTTGTCGATGAGAAACCTCCCCCTTTGCTCATTTATTACCGGGCGTTCAACTTTCTCGGGTTGAGCCGTTTCTGTGTTCGCTTTCAATGTTTGCGGATACGGAACTTGAAAAGATGCAGCGGCACTTACATTCATGTCAGCTTCTCGTTGTGGGGTTTCATGGTGCTTAACGGCCAAACCCGGTCATGGATGACCTGATAACCGCGTAGGAGAAATCCGAACAGGAAGTAGGTACTTTCAAGTGTGCCGTTGCCGGCTAATACAGGGCGGTTTGAAGAGGTTTCAGGTGACTTGCGACAGTGATTCCGGTCGCGACCAGATCCACAGGTTGCCCAGCCCCATCCCGGCAATTGCCAGGTAAATCGGCCAACCGTGATCGAGCATCACCAACATAAGACCGGCACATAACAACATGCTGACCGTGGCGCTGATTTTTGCCCGGCGCGCGATGATCTTGCCGTTGCGCCAGTTATGGAGGATGGGGCCGAACAGCCGATGGTTTTCCAGCCAGGCACTCAGGCGCGGCGAACTTCGGGTCGCGGCCCAGGCGGCCAGCAGGATGAACTCGGTGGTTGGCAGGCCGGGTATGACGATGGCGATCAGGCCGATGCCCAGGCTGACATAGGCCAGCAGGCCGAAGAGGAGGCGGGAGAGTTTTGAGGAGGCAGGCATGGGCTCTGGGGGGGCGTGTGACGCTGAATGGAGATCTTACAGATTCACCCGGCCCTTTGTGGGAGCGAGCCTGCTCGCGATAGCGGAGTATCAGTCGACAATAATGCTGTCTGGAATACCGTCATCGCGAGCAGGCTCGCTCCCACAGGGTCGGTGTTGTGTCAGGCGACTTCCGGTGCGCTGGCGTAAGCCTGCTCCAGCAACACGGTAAAACGGTTGAACGCGTCGATGGCGCCTTTTTCCACTTCAGCTTCTTCCCGGGCGCTGAATGCCAGGCCGTCCAGGGTCTTGACGAAGCTCTTCCAGCCTTCAGCGCGGCCGCCGGCCGGTTCGCCGAGGTGGCGGGCGCCGAAGGTTTCGCTCAGGCCAAGGCCTACGGCCCGCTTGATCAGGAACGCCGCGCCGAGCTTCGAACCTTCGGAGACGAAGATCCAGCCCAGGGCTTCGGCCTTGGTCGGGCTCTTCAGTGCACCGGCGACAGGTGCTGGCACCTCGGTGTCCAGGTCCGCGAGGTCGGCCCTGGCTGCATCGGCACGGCAGCGGGCCGGCAGGTCCGGGACGATGGCGGTCAGTTCGGCATCGTTGTACAGCGACACCAGTTCCGACTGGAACAGGTACTGCGCCACCACGAAGCGGGCGAAATTGGCCGGGGTTTCAAACGGAGCATGGGCCTTGACCAGGGCATCGAGCTTGCTGTGCGGCTCGTTGGTGATCTGGTTCAAACGCTGCGAACGCAGGTTGGGGCGTTGTTCGGTGGCCTGGGTAGTCATGGCAATTCCTTGGAGAAAGAAGAGGCGCTTGGTAACGAGACGAACAGGAAGGCGCCTGACAGTAAAAAATCCTCACCGGGCAGCGTGATGAAACCGCCCGGCGGGATGAGCGGATCAGATATCCCAGATCAGGTTGACCGCAAAGTTGCGACCCGGCTGGGTCAGGCGGTCGAGGTTGGCCGGTTGGGTCACCGAGGCTTCGCCGACGCTGTCGTAGCCGCGCACGTCATCCCACAGCCAGTATTTCTTGTCGGTGAGGTTGTAGACGCCGCCGCTGACGGTCACGTCGTCGGTCACCTTGTAGAACGCACTCAGGTCCAGAATGCCGAAACCGGGCGTCTTGAACTGGGTGCTGGTGCCGTCCGGGGTTTTGAAACTGGTGCTGTCGACGCGGTCCTTCTTCTTCACCAGCGTCCAGCTGAGCAAGCCGCCGTAGGTGTCCTGGTCGTAGCCGAGGCCGAATACGCCGGTCAGCGGATTGACACTGTTGAGCGGCTCGCCGTTGTCGTCGTTGCGCCCGTAGGCATAGGCCACCGAGCCCCGGGTGTAGAGGCCATGCGGCGCGCCGAAGGCATCGAGGTTCAGGCGGCCCTTGACCTCGGCACCCTTGATGGTGGCGTGCTTGATGTTGTTGCTCTTGAAAATGGTCTCGCTATAGCCGGGCGTGATGGCGTTCTCGTTGATGAAGTCGCGGTATTTGTTGTAGAACACCGCCACGTCAAACGAGCCCTGCTCGAAGTTGCCGCGCAAACCCGTCTCGTAGCTTTTGCTTTTTTCCGGCTCCAGGTCCGGATTAGGCGCGACCCGATAGCCGCCAGCGATGTTTTCGAAACGACCATACAACGCCTTGGCGGTCGGGGTGCGGAAGCCTTCGGCGTATTGGCCGAACCAGGTGTAGTGGTCGTTGAAGCTGTAGGTGGTGCCGAACTTCGGCGACAGGCGATGCCAGATCTTGGTCTCGTCGCTGACCACGCCGTTGCCGCTCTGGTCGGCGGTGGCCAGGAACTCTTCGGTGATGTGCGGCTTGAGTTCGGTGTAGTCGTAGCGTGCACCCGGCAGGAAGGTCCAGTTGCCCCAGCTGATCTGATCCTGGGCGAACAGGCTGTAGCTGTTGATGGTCGGGTCCGGGAAGTCACTGGCGGGTTTCAGCGTGTCGCTGGCGCTCGGGGCGCCAATGACACGGCAGGCACCGGCCACGGTCAGGCAGGTGCCGGTACCGGTACGCAGGCCGGTAACTTTGTCCTGCTTGATGGTGGTGCCATAGGTAACGAAGTGATCGGTATCGGCGATGGCAAACGACTTGTCAGCCTGGGCGTCGAATACCCATTGGCGATCCTTGAAGTTGGTATCACGGTTACGCAACACGGTCCGTGACGGCGGCGCGTAGATCTCTTCGGTGCTCTGGTCGGTCTTGGCGATCTGGTAGTTCAGCGTCCACTTGATGTTGTCAGCCAGTGCGCTGTCCAGACCGAAGCTGTGTTCCAGGCCAAAGCGTTCGCGGGTGATCGTGTCGTTACCGGTACGGGACTTATAGAAGCCCAAGCCGCGTCCGGCATTGAACGGGCCGCCCACCGCGCTCAATTGATTGGTGTCGCGGTCGGCCTTGTAATGCTCGTAGGTCAGGCCCAGGCGCGAGTCGTCGGCGTAATTCCAGCCCAGTTTGGCCAGCACGCTGGTGGTGCGCACGTCCTGGGGGTTGGCCTCCGTGCGGTTCAGGCCAGTGCCGCCGGTTTCGCCAAAGGACTCTGTTTCATGACCGTTGCGTTGACTGAGATGCAGCAGACCATCGAACTCGCCGTTACGGCCGGCGACGGTGCCGGAAGTCAGCCAGTTGTCGTCGGCGGAGCTGTAGCCGGTTTTCAGACGTGCGCCGACATCCTTGCCCGGTTTGATGATGTCGTCCGGGTCCAGCGTGTAGTAACTGACCGCACCGCCAATGGCGCTGCTGCCATACAGCACCGACGCCGGGCCCCGGAGGATTTCTACACGCTTGACGATTTCCGGGTCGACATAGTTGCGGTTGGTCTGGGCATACGGGCCGTTGAAGAAACCGTCGGGCACCTGCACCCCGTCGACTTGGGTCAGCACACGGTCGCCATCGATACCGCGAATGTTGTAGCCCGTGATGCCGGCGCGTTGGCCTGCGCCGCCTACCGAAACACCGGGTTCGTAGCGCACCAGTTCCTTGATGGTATTGACGTTATTGCGGTCCAGATCTTCGCGTGTGTAGACAGAGACCGTGCTCGGCACGCTGTTCACAGCCTGTTCGTTACGGGTGGCGCTGATGGTGATCTGATCCAGATTGAGGGCGCTGCTACCGCTGCGTTTTTCCAGAACGATGCTGTTGTTGCCTAGCTTGCGATAGCTCAGGGTGGTCCCCACCAACAGGCGCTCCACGGCTTTCTCCGGCGACAGCGAACCGCGTACTCCCGGCGAGGCCACACCCTGTGCCAGCTCCGACGATACGCCGACCTGCCAGCCCGTCACGGCGGTAAAGGCATTAAGTGCCGACACCAGTGATTGCTGGGGAATGGCGAACGAGTAGTCGCCCATTTTGCGGGTCGATTGCTCGGTGGCGGTGGCGGCCATGAGCGGTGCGGTACCGGCCATCAGGATGGCAGCGGTCAGCAGCGACAGCACGCGGGAGGGTGAAGGGGCTTGGCGGGTAAGGCGAGAGGACATCGATAGCGCTCCGTGTCGCACGAATCTTTATAGGTGCTGATCGGCATGGTGAGATGCGAATCAATTGCATTGGCTATAACGAGACGTACGGGGTTTGGCTATCGAGTAAAAATAATTCTCATTCAGTTCAGGATGACCAGCGCCGGGAATTCCTGGAGCCGTGCCGAGGTGATATGGGCCAGGGAGCGAACCACGTCCAGCGGCTGATCGAGGCGGTAGTTGCCCGTCACGGTGACATCGGCCAACTGTTCGTTGTTGTTGATGATCCAGCCCGGGTAGTAGCGGCGAAGTTCTGCCAGCACCTGGTTCAGCGGGCAGTTTTCGAACACCAGTCGCCCCTGGACCCACGCCAGGTCGGTGGCGGTATCCAGCTTGGCCGGGCGGTCGAAACCATTGGGGCCGATGCGAATGCTTTCCCCGGCGGACAAGCGCACCCGCGCGTCATCCCGGGTGGCGCGCAAGTCGACATCCCCGCGTTGCACCCGCACCTGCGCCACGCCGTCGAGGTAGCGCACGGCAAATGCGGTATCGCGAACGCTGGCCGTGACCGGTCCGGCGTCGATTTCCAGTGGTTGGCCGCGATTGGCCTGGACTTCGAAAAACGCTTCGCCCTGATACAGGCGGGCAACACGTTGCTGGCCGTTGATGGTGCTTGAGAACGCCGAATTGGTATTGAGCAGGACCCTGGAACCGTCCTCCAGTTGCAGGCGCTGGCGCTCGCCGACCACGGTCAGGTGATCGGCCTGCAGGCGCATTGGCAAACTGCTGAAACTGAACAGCCCGAGCAGCAGCACGGCGGCAGTGGCCAGTGGTTTCCAGTGCGGACGCAGACGGGCGAGGACAGTGACTTTCGCCGGACGGGCGGCCAGGTTTTGCGCGCACTGCGCCACTTGCGGGCCGTCCCAGATCGCCTGGGCCTTGGCGAACGCCTGGGCATTCAACGGATCGGCGTCGAGCCACGCATGGAACTGGCGGGTCTGCTCCGCGTCGGGACTGCCGAGCACGATCAGCCAGTCCAGGGCCTGGTCCATCGCGCTTGCGGGGTCCTGCGCCGATGAAGGCTCAGGGGAGCGGTGGTTGTCCGTCACGGTGTTTCCTCGGCAGTGTCTGTGCACGGCTGTTTTTTTAGTGAAGCGTAAAAGTGGGCCAAGGGTAGCAAAGCCTGATGATTAGCGCAGTCGGTCCAGGTAGGCGCAAGGTCCTGGCGCTCAGTTGGTGTTCAAGCGATCGGCAACCCCGATGCAGATCGACATGATCAGTTTGAGTTCTTTCTGCACGGTACTGAGGGACACGTTCAGCTCGTCGGCGATTTCCTGGTAGCTGTGCCCGTGCAGGCGGCTGAGGATGAAAATCCGCTGTTGGCGGGCGCTGAGTTCACTGAGGCTCACGTTCAGGCGCTCCAGCAATTGTTCGGCGTGGGCGGCGTCTTCGGCACTGCTGGTGGGAGCGGCGATGCTGTACACCACCTCCTGCGGCACGTCGTCGACCATGGTGCGCGAGTGGATACGCCGCGCGCGCAAATGGTCCAGCGCCAGGTTGCGCGCCGTCTGGAAGACGAAGGGCTCAAGATGATCGATGGCCCGTTCGCTCAATGCACGGGTCACCCGCAGGTAGGTTTCCTGCAGGAGGTCTTCAGCGGTGCTGTGATTGTTGACCATCCGTTCCAGCGTGCGCAGCAGGGAGGTGCGCTGGGCGAGGAAAACGTGGTTGAAGCGCGACTGACTCACGGGAGAACCTGATCCATTTCGAGCAAATGATAATGCTTATCATCTACTCGAATGGTCAAGTACTGATTTGTGAAGCTTTACGCGCGCCCCTGCAAATAGGTGGCGTAATCGGGAATCCGATGGAGGTGCGCCTGATCCATCAGCGGGCTGCTGAGCAGATAGTCGGCGCTGCATTCGTTGCACGCCACCGGGATGTTCCACACCGCCGCGACCCGCAGCAATGCCTTGATATCCGGGTCGTGGGGCTGGGGTTCGAACGGGTCCCAGAAAAACACCAGCATGTCGACCCGCTGCTCGGCGATTTGCGCACCGAGCTGTTGGTCGCCGCCCAGTGGCCCGCTGATCATGCTTTGCACCGGCAGGTCGAGGCGTTGTTGCAACAACAACCCCGTGGTGCCGGTGGCGACCAGATCATGCTGGGCCAGTCTGTCTTTTTGCCGTTCGGCCCAGTCCAGCAAGAACACCTTGCAGTGGTCATGGGCGACCAGGGCGATACGCTTGCGCGCCGCCATGGTCTTTTGCGTAAAGCTGATGCCGATCATCGATAGTTGCTCCGGGCTTATTCAGCGTTGCACAGCGCCAGGCAGTTATCGAGCATGCGGTTGGAGAAGCCCCATTCGTTGTCATACCACGCCAGCACCTTGAGCAGCTTGCCGGTGGATTTGGTGTGGTTGGCGTCGAAGATCGACGACAGCGGGTTGTGGTTGAAGTCGCTGGAGACCAGCGGCAGGGTGTTGTAGCCAAGGATCTTCGAGTGCTGGCTGGCTTCTTTCATCAGCGCATTGACTTCCTCTGCGCTGGCTTCTTTTTTCAGATGCACCGTCAGGTCCACCAGCGACACATTGATCACCGGTACGCGCACCGACATGCCGGTCAATTTGCCCGCCAGTTCCGGCAGCACCAGGCCCACCGCTTCAGCAGCACCGGTCTTGCTCGGGATCATGTTCTGGGTGGCCGAACGGGCGCGGTACGGATCGACGTGATAGACGTCGGTCAGGTGCTGATCGTTGGTGTAGGCGTGAATGGTGGTCATCAAACCGCTTTCGATGCCCAGCTCGCGATGCAGCACCTGGGCCACCGGGGCCAGGCAGTTGGTGGTGCACGACGCGTTGGAAATGATCTGGTGCGATTGGCGCAGAATGTCGTGGTTCACCCCGTAAACCACGGTGGCGTCGGCGCCTTTGGCCGGGGCCGAGATGATCACTTTGCGCGCGCCCGCCGTAATATGCGCGGCGGCTTTGGCCCGGTCGGTGAACAGACCGGTGCATTCGAACACCACATCAATCTTTTCCGCGGCCCAGGGCAGGTCGGCCGGGTTGCGGATGGCGCTGACCGAAATGCGGTCGCCATTGACCGTCAGGCTCTCCTGATCGTGCTGGACATCGGCATCGAACGTGCCGTGAACGGTGTCGTACTTGAGCAGATGAGCATTGATCGCACTGTCGCCCAGGTCGTTGATGGCGACGATCTGCAGATCCTGACGGTAGCCCTGGGTATAGAGTGCGCGCAGGACATTACGGCCGATGCGGCCAAAACCATTGATTGCGATTCGAAGAGTCATATTGCGGCGCTACCGTCGTTTTGTTGTTGGAATTACAAGATTATTCGTAAAAAAATAGAAAACAAGCCTTTTTGATGGCAATATTTTGTTCGATCTACAACGAGTGACCTGAATCAACTGGTCCAAATGGTCAAATAAACCGTCTGTCATCCCATCGACACCGGCCTTTGATCAGCATAGACAATCAGGTCGCCACATCCGTTAGCCTGGAGTTCTACACATGCATCCCCGCGTCCTTGAGGTCACTGAACGGCTTATCGCCCGCAGCCGCGCCACGCGTGAGGCCTACCTTGCATTGATCCGCGGTGCGGCCAGCGACGGTCCGATGCGCGGCAAGCTGCAATGCGCCAACTTCGCCCATGGCGTGGCCGGTTGCGGCAGCGACGACAAGCACAGCCTGCGGATGATGAACTCCGCCAACATCGCGATAGTTTCGTCATATAACGACATGCTCTCGGCGCACCAGCCGTACGAAGTCTTTCCAGAGATGATCAAAAAGGCCCTGCGCGAAATCGGCTCCGTCGGCCAGTTCGCCGGTGGCACCCCGGCCATGTGCGATGGCGTGACCCAGGGCGAGCCGGGCATGGAGCTGAGCCTGCCGAGCCGTGAAGTGATCGCGTTGTCCACGGCCGTGGCGCTGTCCCACAACATGTTCGACGGCGCGCTGCTGCTCGGCATCTGCGACAAGATCGTGCCGGGCCTGATGATGGGCGCACTGCGCTTCGGCCATCTGCCGATGATCTTCGTGCCGGGCGGGCCGATGGTCTCGGGCATTTCCAACAAGCAGAAAGCCGACGTGCGCCAGAAGTACGCCGAAGGCAAGGCGACACGCGAAGAGCTGCTGGAATCGGAAATGAAGTCCTACCACAGCCCTGGCACCTGCACTTTCTACGGCACTGCCAACACCAACCAGTTGCTGATGGAAGTCATGGGCCTGCACCTGCCGGGCTCGTCCTTCGTCAACCCGAACACGCCGTTGCGCGATGCCTTGACCCGTGAGGCGGCGCACCAGGTCACGCGCCTGACCAAGCAGAACGGCGACTTCATGCCGATCGGCGAAATCGTCGACGAGCGTTCGCTGGTCAACTCCATCGTGGCACTGCACGCTACAGGCGGCTCGACCAACCACACCCTGCACATGCCGGCCATCGCCATGGCGGCGGGCATTCAGTTGACCTGGCAGGACATGGCCGACCTCTCCGAAGTCGTGCCGACCCTGAGCCACGTCTACCCGAACGGCAAAGCCGACATCAACCACTTCCAGGCCGCGGGCGGCATGTCGTTCCTGATCCGTGAACTGCTGGAAGCCGGGTTGCTCCACGAAAACGTCAACACCGTGATGGGCCACGGCCTGAGCCGCTACACCCAGGAGCCGTTCCTCGACAATGGCCAGTTGGTCTGGCGTGAAGGCGTGACCGACAGCCTCGATGAAAGCATCCTGCGTCCGGTCGCCCGCGCGTTCTCGGCGGAAGGTGGCCTACGGGTGATGGAAGGCAACCTCGGTCGTGGCGTGATGAAGGTCTCCGCCGTAGCCGTGGAAAACCAGATCGTCGAAGCACCAGCCATGGTGTTCCAGGATCAGCAGGACCTGGCCGATGCGTTCAAGGCCGGTTTGCTGGAGAAGGATTTTGTCGCGGTGATGCGCTTCCAGGGGCCACGCTCCAACGGCATGCCGGAGCTGCACAAGATGACGCCGTTCCTCGGCGTGCTGCAGGATCGCGGCTTCAAAGTTGCGCTGGTGACCGACGGGCGCATGTCCGGCGCGTCGGGGAAAATCCCGGCGGCCATTCATGTCAGCCCCGAAGCTTACGTAGGCGGCGCTTTGGCGCGGGTGCTAGAGGGCGATATCATTCGCGTCGATGGCGTCAAAGGCACCCTGGAGCTTAAGGTGGACGCCGAAGAATTCGCAGCGCGCACGCCGGCCAAGGGCCTGTTGGGCAACAACATCGGCACCGGTCGCGAGCTGTTCGGTTTCATGCGCATGGCCTTCAGCTCGGCGGAGCAGGGCGCCAGCGCCTTCACTTCTGCCCTGGAGACGCTTAATTGAAACTGGCTTTGGTCGGTGACATCGGTGGGACCAACGCACGTTTCGCGTTGTGGAAAAACCAGCAACTGGAATCGGTCCAGGTGCTGGCAACGGCAGATTTCCCCAGCCCTATCGATGCGATCAGCCTCTACCTCAATGGCCTGGGGCTGGCACCGGGTGCGATCGGTTCGGTGTGCCTGTCGGTGGCAGGCCCGGTGAGTGGTGACGAATTCAAGTTCACCAACAATCACTGGCGCCTGAGCCGCAAGGGCTTTTGCCAGACCTTGCAGGTGGATCAGCTGTTGCTGGTCAACGACTTCTCGGCCATGGCCCTGGGCATGACCCGTTTGCAGCCCGGCGAATTCCGCGTGGTCTGCGAAGGTACGCCGGAGCCATTGCGCCCGGCGGTGGTGATTGGCCCGGGCACTGGTTTGGGCGTCGGTACCTTGCTCGATTTGGGGGAGGGTCGTTTTGCCGCGTTGCCGGGGGAGGGCGGTCACGTCGATCTGCCGTTGAGCAGTCCGCGTGAAACTCAACTCTGGCAGCACATCTTCAACGAAATTGGCCATGTCAGTGCAGAGACAGCCCTGAGCGGTGGCGGCTTGCCCCGCGTCTATCGTGCGATCTGTGCGGTGGACGGGCACACGCCGGTGCTCGACACGCCGGAAGCCATCACCGCTGCCGGGCTGGCGGGCGACCCGATTGCCGTGGAAGTGCTTGAGCAGTTCTGCTGCTGGCTCGGTCGCGTGGCCGGCAACAACGTGCTGACCACCGGTGGACGCGGTGGCGTGTACATCGTTGGCGGAGTGATTCCGCGGTTTGCCGATTTCTTCCTCGAAAGCGGTTTCGCCCGGTGCTTCGCCGACAAGGGTTGCATGAGCGATTACTTCAAGGGGATTCCGGTGTGGCTGGTGACGGCGCCGTATTCGGGCTTGATGGGTGCGGGTGTGGCCTTGGAACAATCTCTCCCAGCCTGAAATACGATCAAAATGTGGGAGCGGCGGTGCGGCGTTCCGACTTGCTCGCGAAAGCGGAGTGTCAGGCAACAAATGTGTTGAATGTAAAACCGTCTTCGCGAGCAAGCCCGCTCCCACAGTTGTTTCTGTGGTGTTTGTATATTTTGCGCATAAGGCATAATCCGCCCAATTCAAACAACAAGGACGCCGCCCGTGAGCTCAGTCAACAAGTCGATTTTGTTGGTCGATGACGATCAAGAGATACGCGAGTTGCTGGACACCTACCTGACCCGCGCCGGTTTCCAGGTGCGTACCACGCCCGACGGCGCCGGTTTTCGTCAGGCGCTGAACGAGGCGCCGAGCGATCTGGTGATCCTTGATGTGATGCTGCCCGACGAAGACGGCTTCAGCCTGTGCCGCTGGATTCGCCAGCATCCGCGCCAGGCACAGGTGCCGATCATCATGCTCACCGCCAGTTCCGACGAAGCCGACCGTGTCATCGGCCTGGAACTGGGCGCCGACGATTATCTGGGCAAGCCGTTCAGCCCACGGGAGTTGCAGGCGCGGATCAAGGCGTTGCTGCGCCGCGCGCAGTTCGGTCAGGAGCGCAGTGGCGGTGAGGTGCTGGCCTTCGATGACTGGCGTCTGGACATGGTCAGCCATCGGCTGTTTCACATCGACGGCGAAGAGGTGATTCTCTCGGGCGCAGACTTTGCGCTGCTGAAACTGTTCCTTGATCACCCGCAGGAAATCCTCGACCGCGACACCATCGGCAACGCCACCCGTGGCCGCGATTTGATGCCCCTCGATCGCATCGTCGACATGGCGGTCAGCCGATTGCGCCAGCGCCTGCGCGACACGGAAAAACCGCCACGGCTGATCCGCACCGTGCGTGGCAGCGGCTACCAACTGGCAGCCAACGTGGTTGCCAGCAATGGTCACTGAGACTTTGCGCAAGCTCGCCGCCAAGGTGCCGGTGCCGCGTTCGCTGCTTGGGCGGATGTTGTTGCTGACCTTGCTGGCGGTGTTGTTCGCCCAGACGCTGTCGAGCGTGATCTGGGTGTCGCAACTGCGCGCCACGCAGCTCGAGGGCCTGGTCACCAGTGCTCGCAGCCTGGCCCATTCAATGACCGCCAGCGTCAGTTATTTCCGTTCGTTGCCGGTGGCGTATCGTCCCTTGGTGCTCGACCAGTTGCGCAGCATGGGCGGCACCCGGTTCGTGGTGACGCTCAACGACAAACCCCTGGGCATGGAAGTGCTGCCCATCACCCCGCGCAAAGAGGCGGTGCTCAAAGCGGTGGACGAAGTGCTGCGCCAGTCCCTCGGCCAGGACACGGTCATCTCGGTGACCTTCGTCAGCCCGGAAGACCTGCGCATCTTCAATGGCGGCCTGAAACTCGATGAGTTGCCACGCTCCTGGGCGCACTACGCGCTGACCCTGGAGCCGGTGAATCCGCCGGTGCTGGTCACGCAGATCCAGATGGCGCCGGGCGAATGGCTGTACATCGCCTCGCTGTTGCCCGAGCCCTACACCAGTCTTGAAGAGCAGGGCCTGCCGGCGCAGCAGGTGTGGTTCATCGTCCTGACCAGCAGCTTTTTGCTGTTGTTCATCGGCCTGCTGGTGCACTGGCAGAGTCGTCCGCTCAAGCGCCTGGCGCGGGCGGCGCGGGATTTGTCGTTGGGGGCTGACGTGGAGCCGGTGGCCGAGGGCGGCGGCAGCGAAGTGGTCGAGGTCGGGCGCGCCTTCAACACCATGCGCGAGCGCATCAGTCGTTACCTGACCGAGCGCAGCCAGTTGTTCAGCGCCATTTCCCACGACCTGCGCACGCCGATCACCCGCTTGCGCCTGCGGGTTGAGTTGCTTGAAGACGAAACGCTGCAAGCCAAGTTCGGGCGCGACCTGGACGAGCTCGAATTGCTGGTCAAGGGCGCGCTGCAATGCGTGAAAGACACCGACATCCACGAGAACATCGAGCCGGTGGATCTCAACCATGTGCTCGACTGCCTGGTGGAGCCCTATCTCGCGCCGAACGGCAACGGCCGCGTGACCCAACAGGGGCGGGCGCTGGCGGCGTACCCGGGCAAACCGCTGGCGCTCAAGCGCTGCATCGGCAACCTGATCGACAATGCGTTGAAGTACGGGCAGAACGCGCACCTGCACATCGATGACGACGAAAGCGCGTTCATCCTGCATGTCGATGATGAAGGGCCGGGCGTGCCGGAGCAGCGCCTGGAGCAGGTGTTCGAACCGCACTTCCGCCTGGCCGGGCAGCAGCAGGGTTATGGGTTGGGGCTGGGGATTGCCCGCAACATTGCCCATAGCCATGGCGGTGAGGTCAGCTTGCAGAATTTGCGTGAGGGCGGGTTGCGAGTGACCCTGCAGTTACCCCGCTCGATGGATTGAAAGGATCTTGCTATGCAATTGTCACAGCCTGGTGACATAACCCACCCCCTTCGTTACATGCCTACCTTCCCCCGTTGTTTATGCTGCCCCACAGTCAAAACAACAAAAAAGGTACGCCATGGACACCTTCCAACCGGCCTTCAGCAGTTGGCTGAACGCACCTGCCCATCAGCAATGGCTTGCCACCGAAGGCTTGCGCCTGCTGGCGTTTGCCAAAGCTTCGAAACTGCCTGAAGGCTTCGGCAACCTCGATGAAAAGGGTCGCCTTGCGGCTGATGCGCAAGCCCAGACCATGAACACCGCGCGCATGACCCACAGCTTCGCCATGGCCCATATTCAGGGCTTGCCGGGTTTTGCCGAACTGGTCGATCACGGCATTCAGGCCTTGTGCGGGCCATTGCGCGACGCGCTGCATGGCGGCTGGTTCGCGGCTGCCGAACATCGCGACGACAATACCGGCAAGAACGCCTATCTGCATGCCTTCGTCGCGCTGGCCGCCAGTTCTGCGGTGGTCGCACAGCGCCCCGGTGCACAAGCCTTGCTCGATGATGCCATCGACATCATCGACACCTGTTTCTGGCGCGAAGAAGAAGGCGCGATGCGCGAGTCTTTCAATCGCGACTGGAGCGAAGAGGAGGCGTACCGGGGTGCCAACAGCAACATGCACGCCACCGAAGCCTTCCTCGCCCTGGCCGATGTCACCGATGACAACCGTTGGTTGTGCCGTGCCCAGCGCATCGTCGAGCGCGTGATCCATGATCACGCCGCCGCCAACGATTACCTGGTGATCGAGCATTTCGACCGCGACTGGCAGCCGCTGCGGGACTACAACCACGACAATCCGGCCGACGGCTTCCGCCCCTACGGCACCACCCCGGGCCATGGTTTCGAGTGGGCGCGGCTGTTGCTGCACCTCGAGGCGTCGCGGGTGAAGGCCGGGATGCTCACGCCGGGCTGGCTGGTCACCGACGCGCAAAAACTGTTCGAGCACAATTGCCTCCACGGCTGGGAGGTCGATGGCGCGCCGGGCATCGTCTACACCCTGGACTGGGACAACAAAGCGGTGGTCCGCCATCGCCTGCACTGGACCCATTGCGAAGCCAGCGCCGCCGCCAGTGCGCTGCTCAAGCGCACTGGGGAGGTGCAATACGAACACTGGTACCGATTATTCTGGGAATTCTGTGACAGTCATTTCATCGACCGCTGCGATGGCAGCTGGCATCACGAACTCGACCCGCTGAACCGCCCGAGTGCCGATATCTGGCCCGGTAAACCTGACCTTTACCACGCCTGGCAAGCCGTGCTGATTCCGCGCCTGGCGCTGGCACCGAGCATGGCCACGGCGCTGGCGCAGTTGTCCCAGAGCGGTTCTATGTAACCATGCGGTGACATTCGCGCATCCCTTCGTTACCTGCGAGGGGCTATCCCCTGTTTAGAATCCTATGCAGCGCAAGCAACAGACTTGCATGCATAACAACAAGAAAGGTGCTCCTAGATGAATGCGATTTCTCGCCTCGCTACTGTCATTTCTCTCGCTTCCCTGTCTGCACTCCCCCTCAGTGTCCTGGCCGCCGAATCCAAAGGCTCCGTTGAAGTCGTTCACTGGTGGACCTCCGGTGGTGAAAAAGCAGCGGTCGATGTCCTGAAGGCTCAAGTCGAAAAAGACGGCTTCACCTGGAAGGATGGCGCAGTCGCCGGCGGTGGTGGTTCCACGGCCATGACCGTACTCAAGAGTCGCGCCGTAGCCGGCAACCCGCCGGGCGTTGCACAGATCAAGGGTCCGGACATCCAGGAGTGGGGCAGCACTGGCCTGCTCAGCACCGACGCGTTGAAAGACGTTTCCAAGGCGGAAAACTGGGATGGCCTGCTGTCGAAGAAAGTCTCCGACACCGTGAAGTACGAAGGTGACTACGTCGCCGTTCCGGTGAACATTCACCGTGTCAACTGGCTGTGGATCAACCCGGAAGTATTCAAGAAAGCCGGGATCGAAAAAGCCCCGACTACCCTCGAAGAATTCTATGCCGCCGGCGACAAGCTCAAAGCCGCCGGCTTCATCGCGCTCGCCCACGGCGGCCAGCCTTGGCAAGACAGCACCGTGTTCGAAGACGTGGTGCTCTCGGTCATGGGCGCCGACGGTTACAAGAAAGCCCTGGTCGACCTGGACCAGAAAACCCTGTCCGGCCCGCAGATGACCCAGTCGTTCGCCGAGCTGAAAAAGATCACCGGCTACATGGACCCGAACCGCGCCGGTCGTGACTGGAACATCGCCGCCGCCGACGTCATCAATGGCAAGGCCGGCATGCAGATGATGGGCGACTGGGCGAAAAGCGAGTGGACTGCGGCGAAGAAAGTCGCGGGCAAGGACTACCAGTGCGTAGCGTTCCCTGGCACTGAAAAAGCCTTCACCTACAACATCGACTCCCTGGCGGTGTTCAAGCTCAAGGCCGATCGCAAGGGCGACATCGCTGCCCAGCAAGACCTGGCCAAGGTCGCATTGGGTACCGACTTCCAGAAAGTCTTCAGCATGAACAAGGGTTCGATCCCGGTGCGTAACGACATGCTGAGCGAAATGGACAAGCTCGGCTTCGACGAGTGCGCCCAGAAGTCGGCCAAGGACTTCATCGCGGACGACAAGACCGGCGGCCTGCAACCGAGCATGGCGCACAACATGGCCACTTCCCTGGCGGTGCAAGGCGCGATCTTCGATGTGGTCACCAACTTCATGAACGACAAGGATGCTGACCCGGCCAAGGCCAGCGCCCAACTGGCCTCGGCTGTCAAAGCGGCCCAGTAATCCCTGACACAGCCTGACCCAATGTGGGAGCGGGCTTGCTCGCGAATGCGGACTGACATTCAACATTGATGTCGACTGACGCACCGCTTTCGCGAGCAAGCCCGCTCCCACAAGGGACCACCGTGTCGATTCATTTCTCTAAACCTGGATTATCCCGATGAGCTCTGTGGCGGTTTTCAGCAAAGCCTCACCGTTCGATGCGCTGCAACGCTGGCTACCCAAGTTGGTACTCGCGCCGAGCATGCTGATCGTGTTGGTTGGCTTCTACGGTTACATCATCTGGACGTTCATTCTGTCCTTCACCAACTCCAGCTTCATGCCGAGCTACAAGTGGGTCGGCCTGCAGCAATACATGCGCCTGATGGACAACGACCGCTGGTGGGTCGCGAGCAAGAACCTCGCGGTGTTCGGTGGCATGTTCATCGGCATCAGCCTGGTGCTGGGCGTGTTCCTCGCGGTGCTGCTGGACCAGCGCATTCGCAAGGAAGGCTTCATCCGCACCGTCTACCTGTACCCGATGGCGCTGTCGATGATCGTCACCGGTACCGCGTGGAAATGGCTGCTCAACCCAGGCCTGGGCCTGGACAAGATGCTGCGTGACTGGGGCTGGGAGGGCTTTCGTCTCGACTGGCTGGTGGATCAGGATCGTGTCGTTTATTGCCTGGTGATCGCCGCCGTGTGGCAAGCCTCAGGGTTTGTCATGGCGATGTTCCTCGCCGGTCTGCGCGGTGTCGATCAATCGATCATCCGTGCCGCGCAAGTCGACGGGGCGAGCCTGCCGACCATCTACCTGAAGATCGTCCTGCCGAGCCTGCGCCCGGTGTTCTTCAGTGCCTTCATGATCCTCGCGCACATTGCGATCAAGAGCTTCGACCTGGTCGCGGCGATGACCGCGGGCGGTCCGGGTTACTCCTCCGACCTGCCGGCGATGTTCATGTATTCCTTCACCTTCAGCCGTGGCCAGATGGGCATCGGTTCGGCCAGCGCCATGCTGATGCTCGGCGCCGTGCTGACCATCCTCGTGCCTTACCTGTACTCCGAGCTGCGAGGCAAACGCCATGACTAATCAACTCGGAAAATCGGGTATCAGTTTCAGCCGCATCGCGATCTACGCCACCCTGCTACTGGCAGCGGCGGTGTACCTGATCCCGCTGGTGGTGATGCTGCTGACCAGTTTCAAATCCCCGGAAGACATCCGTACGGGCAACCTGTTGAGTTGGCCGAGCGTGATCGACGGCATCGGCTGGATCAAGGCATGGGACGTGGTCGGCGGCTACTTCTGGAACTCGGTGAAGATCACCGTGCCGGCGGTGCTGATTTCCACGTTTATTGGTGCGATGAACGGCTACGTGCTGTCGATGTGGCGCTTCCGTGGTTCGCAACTGTTCTTCGGCCTGCTGCTGTTCGGCTGCTTCCTGCCGTTCCAGACCGTGCTGTTGCCAGCCTCGTTCACCCTCGGCAAGTTCGGCCTGGCCAACACCACCACTGGTCTGGTGCTGGTGCACGTGGTCTACGGCCTGGCGTTCACCACGCTGTTCTTCCGCAACTACTACGTGAGCATTCCGGATGCGCTGGTCAAGGCCGCGCGGCTCGATGGCGCGGGCTTCTTCACGATCTTCCTGAAGATCCTGCTGCCGATGTCGATCCCGATCGTGATGGTCTGCCTGATTTGGCAGTTCACCCAGATCTGGAACGACTTCCTGTTCGGCGTGGTGTTCGCCAGTGGCGACGCCCAGCCAATTACCGTGGCCCTGAACAACCTGGTCAACACCAGCACCGGGGCCAAGGAATACAACGTTGATATGGCCGCCGCGATGATCGCCGGGCTGCCGACACTGCTGGTCTACATTTTCGCTGGCAAGTATTTCCTGCGTGGGCTGACGTCCGGCGCGGTCAAGGGGTAGAAACATGGCAACTCTCGAATTACGCAACGTCAACAAGACCTACGGCCCCGGCTTGCCGGACACCCTGAAAAATATCGAACTGAAAATCGATGACGGTGAGTTCCTGATCCTGGTCGGCCCGTCGGGCTGCGGCAAGTCGACCTTGATGAACTGCATCGCCGGCCTGGAAACCATCAGTGGCGGCGCGATCCTGGTGGACGACGCCGACATCAGTGGCATGAGCCCCAAGGATCGCGACATCGCCATGGTGTTCCAGTCCTACGCGCTGTACCCGACCATGAGCGTGCGCGACAACATCGCCTTCGGCCTGAAGATCCGCAAAATGCCGACCGCCGAAATCGACGAAGAGGTCGCTCGGGTTTCCAAGTTGTTGCAGATCGAACACCTGCTCAGCCGCAAGCCAGGCCAGCTCTCCGGCGGCCAGCAACAGCGCGTGGCGATGGGCCGTGCCCTGGCGCGGCGGCCGAAGATCTATCTGTTCGACGAACCGCTGTCCAACCTCGACGCCAAGCTGCGGGTCGAGATGCGCACCGAAATGAAACTGATGCACCAGCGCCTGAAAACCACCACGGTCTACGTGACCCACGACCAGATCGAAGCCATGACCCTGGGCGACAAAGTGGCGGTGATGAAGGACGGGATCATCCAGCAGTTCGGCACGCCGAAGGACATCTACAACAACCCGGCCAACCTGTTCGTGGCGAGCTTCATCGGTTCGCCGCCGATGAACTTCATCCCGCTGCGCTTGCAGCGCAAGGACGGTCGACTGCTGGCGTTGCTCGACAGCGGCCAGGCCCGTTGCGAATTGCCGCTGGGCATGCAGGACGCCGGTCTTGAAGACCGTGAAGTGATCCTCGGCATGCGCCCTGAGCAGATCATCCTGGCCAATGGCGAAGCGAACGGCTTGCCGAGCATTCGTGCCGAAGTCCAGGTCACTGAACCGACCGGTCCCGACACCCTGGTCTTCGTCAACCTCAACGACACCAAGGTCTGCTGCCGCCTGGCACCGGACGTGGCGCCTGCAGTGGGCGAGACCCTGACCCTGCAATTCGATCCGGCGAAAGTGCTGCTGTTCGATGCCAAGAGCGGGGAGCGGTTGGGCGTTGCCGGCGTGCCGAAAGCCGAGGCGCACGCTGATAACGTGGCCCAATTCAAAGGTCGCTGAAGAACAAATGTGGGAGCGGGCTTGCTCGCGAAGGCGGTGTATCAGTCGACATCTGCGTTGAATGGCACACCGCTTTCGCGAGCAAGCCCGCTCCCACAGGGAGGATATGCGTTGGGTGGAGACATCCGTCGCAACCGTTGTAACCGCGTTAAAGAAGAAAAGTTAATAACAATAAAACGAGGAAGTAGGGATGAAGATGAAGAACAAGGCCCGGTTGATCTGCCAGGTTTCAGCAGCGGCAGCACTGGTTCTGGCCGGCAATGCGATGGCCGATGAAGCGTTCAGCTCCGACTCCAAATGGATGACGGGCGACTGGGGTGGCGAGCGTACCAAGCTGATCGAGCAAGGCATCGACATCAAGATGGACTACGTCGGTGAAGTCGGCGGCAATCTGCATGGCGGTTTCAACGATGACAAGACCGCGCGCTACGCCGACCAGTTTGGCCTGGGCGCGGCGCTGGACCTGGAGAAACTGTTCGGCTGGGATAACACCCAGGCCAAGATCCAGCTCACCAACCGCAACGGTGAGAACATCTCCAACGACCGTATCGGCGATCCACGTGCCGGCACCTTGAGTTCCTCCCAGGAAGTCTTCGGTCGTGGTCATATGGTCCGTCTGACCCAGTTGTGGATTCAGCATCAGTTCCTCGACAACAAACTGGACGTCAAAGCCGGTTACTTCGGTGAAGGTGAAGACTTCAACACCTTCCCGTGCGAATTCCAGAACCTGGCGTTCTGCGGATCCCAGGTGGGTAACTGGGCCACCAACATCTGGTTCAACTGGCCGGTCAGCCAGGCGGCGATCCGCGTGAAGTACAACATCAATGATGAGCTCTATGCTCAGATTGGCGCGTACAACCAGAACCCGTCGCAACTGGAGCACGGCAACGGCTTCAAGCTCAGCGGCAGTGGTACTGCGGGCACCGTGTTGCCGGTCGAGCTGGTCTGGTCGCCGAAGGTCAACAACCTGCCGGGCGAATACCGTGTCGGTTACTACAAAAGCACTGCCCCTGCCGACGACGTTCTCAAGGACGACAACGGCCAGGACGCCGCGACCACCGGCAACCCTTTTCGCGTCCACGATAGCAAGCACGGCTACTGGTTCGTCGCGCAGCAGCAACTCACCAGCCACAATGGCGACGCTTCCCGCGGTCTGAACATCGCGGCCAACGCCACTTTCCACGACAAGGACACCAACTTCATCGACAACTACCAGTCGCTGATGTTTGTGTACAAGGGCCCGTTCGACGCGCGTCCGAAGGATGACGTGGGCATCGGTTTCGCCCGTATCCATGTCAACGATGACGTGAAGAAAAACGCCGAGCTGACCAACGCGGCCAACGGTGTTTCGGAATACGACAATCCGCTGTTCTCGCCCATTCGTGAAACCGAATACAACTACGAGATCAACTACGGCTTCCACGTGACCAACTGGCTGACCGTACGCCCCAACCTGCAATACGTCACTCACCCGGGTGGTGTGGATGAAGTCGACAACGCGCTGGTGGCTGGCCTGAAAATTCAGTCGGTGTTCTAACGCGTCTGCGATAAGCTTCTCTCCATGTGCGCATATTTGCGGACAGCCATGGCTGTCCGCTTTTTTTTGCGGGTCGCGCACCCCGGTGACAGTTGATTTCAGGACCGTGGCACATGCTTGAGCATCCGCTACAACGCTTCTTCAAATCCTTGCGCGAACGTCCGGTGTTCGCGTGGGAGCGCTATCAGACGCGCGACGTGCTGGTGATCGATCATCCGCTGTGTCAGGCGGTGTTCAGCCGTCAGGGCGCGCAGTTGTTGCACTTCCAGCCCAAGGGCCAGAAACCCTGGCTGTGGTGCGCGGCGAAGTGGCCGCAGGTCGGCGCCATTCGTGGCGGCGTGCCGGTGTGTTGGCCGTGGTATGGCCGGCATCCGAGCGAAAACGCCTGGCCGTCCCATGGCTGGGCGCGGTTGCTCGACTGGAAGCTGCTCGACAGCAACAGTGACGACGATGGCGTGCGATTGCACTGGCAACTGAAGTTGTGCGACTGGCAGGTGGACCTGCATGCGCATCTGGGTGAGCGCATGGAACTGCGCCTGAGCACCGTGCATCAGGACGACATGCCGTGCCAGTTGAGCCAGGCTTTGCATGCTTACTGGCGTATTGGCGATGTCAGTGAGATAGCGCTGTCTGGGCTCGAGGGTGCGCAGGGTTATGACCAGTTGAGCCGGCAGGTTTGTCAGCAGGAAGGCGAATTACGTGTGGACGGCGGATGCCAGCGGGTGTTCCAGCACGACGGCGAATTGCAGCTCAATGACCACGCCTGGCAGCGGGCGCTGTGTATCGACACGGGTGAAACGGCCGACACGGTGGTGTGGCATCCCGGTTCACGTCCGTTGCTCGGCGTGACCTGGAACGAGATATCCGAATTTGTCTGTGTGGAGGCGGCGAGTGGCGGTACCGACAGCCTGTGCCTGAAGCCTGGGGAGCGGGCGCATTTGAGTTTGCAGGCGCGGGTGGGGGCTTAGTTCTGGATCTTGTGGTGTCTGGGCTGGCCCCTTCGCGGGCAAGCCCGCTCCCACAGGTGACCCGGTTCCGTCAGAACGAACGCGGTCAAATGTGGGAGCGGGCTTGCTCGCGAAGGCGTCCTTTCAAGCAATAAAGATTCAGGATCGGTCAGTTGAACTCATCACCCACCGGATACCGGCTGGCATTCAAGCTCTCCTTGATCTTGCGCAAATGCGGCTGGAAATCCACGCCCCGGCGCAACGTCATGCCGGTGGCGAGCACATCCAGCACGGTCAGCTGGATGATCCGCGACGTCATCGGCATGTAGATGTCGGTGTCTTCCGGTAGCGGAATGTTCAGGCTCAGGGTGCTGGCCTTGGCCAGTGGCGAGTTCTCGGCGGTCAGGCCAAGCACCGAGGCGCCGTTTTCCCGGGCGATGCGTGCCACTTCCACCAGTTCGCGGGTGCGACCGGTGTAGGAAATGATCACGAACAGCTCGCCGGTATGGGCCACCGAGGCAATCATGCGCTGCATCAGCACATCCGCGTGGGCCGTGACGGCAAGGTTGAAGCGGAAGAACTTGTGCTGCGCATCCAGTGCCACCGGGGCCGAGGCGCCGAGGCCGAAGAAGTGGATCTGCCGGGCCTGGATCAGCAGGTCGACGGCGCGGCTGATCAGGTTCGGGTCCAGTGCCTGGCAAGCGCTGTCCAGCGAGGCGATGGCGCTGCCGAAGATCTTCTGGGTGTAGGCCTCCGGATTGTCATCGGCTTCCACCGCACGACTGACATAGGCGGCACCACTGGCCAGGCTCTGGGCCAGTTGCAGTTTGAGCTCAGGGTAGCCGCTGACGCCGAACGAACGGCAGAAACGGTTGACCGTCGGTTCGCTGACCGAGGCGGCCTGGGCGAGGGCGGCGATGCTGAAGCGGGTGGCCTGCTGCGGGTTGAGCAGGATCACCTCGGCGACTTTGCGTTCGGCCTTGTTCAGCTCTTCAAGGCGATTCTGGATTTGCTCCAGTAAATTTCGCACGCGGTCCATATAAGTTTCCTTGATTCACCGGCACCGATAAGCGCGCGGCTAATGCAAAAAGGGCCTTTGGTGAGGCCCGTAACGGTGGCCTATCCTACTGATGGCTCCGACCGACCACCACTCGGAATCTGTATTTTGCGAAAATGTTGTGGTTATTACTACATTTTCCCTTGAGTGATGCCTTAAAAAAAGGTATTTGTAGCTTAACTTGATAAAAGAACAAACATCATGCTCTCGATTACGGTTGAACCGTGCACCTTTGCCTTGTTCGGCGCCCTTGGCGATCTGGCCTTGCGCAAGCTGTTTCCTGCCCTTTATCAACTTGACGGCGCCGGCCTGTTGCACGAGGACACCCGGATCATCGCGCTGGCCCGTGAGCCGGGCAGCGAGCAGGAACACCTGGCGTTCATCACCTCCGAGCTGCGCCGCTATGTCGGTGCCAAAGAGCTGGATGAAGCCGTGGCCGAGCGTTTTCTGGCGCGCCTGAGCTACCTGCACGTCGACTTCCTCAATTCCGAAGATTATGTGGCCCTGGCCGAGTCCGCCGGCAGTTCGCAGCGGGTCATCGCCTACTTTGCGACCCCGGCCGCCGTGTATGGCGCGATTTGCGAGAACCTGGCCAAGGTCGGCCTGGCGCAAAACACCCGTGTGGTGCTGGAAAAACCCATCGGTTCGGACCTGGAGTCCTCGCGCAAGGTCAACGACGCCGTAGCGCAGTTCTTCCCGGAAAACCGCACCTATCGCATCGACCATTATCTGGGCAAGGAAACCGTCCAGAACCTGATCGCCCTGCGTTTCGCCAACAGCCTGTTCGAAACCCAGTGGAACCAGAACTACATTTCCCACGTGGAAATCACCGTGGCCGAGAAGGTCGGTATCGAAGGCCGCTGGGGTTACTTCGACAAGGCCGGCCAGCTGCGGGACATGATCCAGAATCACCTGTTGCAGCTGCTCTGCCTGATCGCCATGGACCCGCCGGCCGACCTGTCCGCCGACAGCATCCGCGACGAGAAGGTCAAAGTGCTCAAGGCCCTGGCGCCGATCAGCCCGGAAGGCCTGACCACCCAGGTGGTGCGCGGCCAGTACATCGCCGGCTACAGCGAAGGCAAAGCGGTACCGGGGTACCTGGAAGAACCCAATTCCAACACCCAGAGCGACACCGAAACCTTTGTCGCCCTGCGTGCCGACATCCGCAACTGGCGCTGGGCCGGCGTGCCGTTTTACCTGCGTACCGGCAAGCGCATGCCGCAGAAGCTGTCGCAGATCGTCATCCACTTCAAGGAACCGTCGCACTACATCTTCGCTCCCGAGCAGCGCCTGCAAATCAGCAACAAGCTGATTATCCGCCTGCAGCCGGACGAAGGCATTTCCTTGCGTGTCATGACCAAAGATCAAGGCCTGGACAAGGGCATGCAGCTGCGCAGCGGTCCATTGCAGCTGAATTTTTCAGACACCTGGAGCAGCGCACGGATTCCCGATGCCTACGAACGGTTGTTGCTGGAAGTGATGCGCGGCAATCAGAACCTGTTTGTCCGTAAAGATGAAATCGAAGCCGCGTGGAAGTGGTGTGACCAGTTGATCGCCGGGTGGAAAAAATCCGGTGATGCGCCCAAGCCGTACGCGGCCGGGTCCTGGGGGCCGATGAGCTCCATTGCACTGATCACGCGGGACGGGAGGTCGTGGTATGGCGATATCTGATTTGAAACTGCCGCAGGGCGTCAGCGCCCATGCATACAAGAGCCCGGTGCTGCTGGCTGAAAGCCTGGCACTGAACGTGGCGAAACAACTGAGCGACGCGATCGACGCCCAGGGCACTGCGACCCTGGTGGTTTCCGGTGGCCGCAGCCCGGTGGCATTTTTCCAGCACCTGGCCAAGCAGACGCTGGACTGGTCGAACGTGGTGATCAGCCTGGCCGACGAGCGCTGGGTACCGGTGGAGCACGCCGACAGCAACGCGGGTCTGATCAAGCGTTACCTGCTGCAAGGTGCGGCGGCCAAGGCGCAGTTCCTCAGCCTGTACAGCGCCAGCGCCAGCGCCAACCTGGAACAGGCGGCCGAGCAGGCCGACCGTTTGCTGTCCGAGCTGCCGGTGATTGACATGCTGATCCTCGGCATGGGCGATGACGGCCACACCGCGTCGCTGTTCCCCAACAGCCCGAACCTTGCCGAGGCGTTGCAGGCTGATGGCATTCGTCGTTGCTGGCCGATGCTGGCGCCGACCGTGCCGCATCAGCGCCTGACCATGAGCCGCGCGCTGCTGGCCTCGGCCAAGCATAAGGTTCTATCGATTTCCGGTCAGTCCAAGCTGACCACCCTGAGTACCGCACTGGCCGGTGACGATGTCGCCGCAATGCCGATTCGCGCGTTTCTGCAACCCACGTTAGAGATTTACTGGTGCCCATGAGCCAAGGAACAGCCGCTATGACAAACCTATCCCCGACCGTTTCCATGGCGGACAAAGTTGCCCTGATCGACAGCATCTGCGCGAAAGCGCGGATTCTGCCGGTGATCACCATCGCCCGCGAGCAAGACGTTCTGCCGCTGGCCGACGCCCTCGCGGCCGGTGGCCTGACGGCCCTGGAAGTGACCCTGCGTTCGCAATTCGGCCTCAAGGCCATCCAGATTCTGCGTGAGCAGCGTCCGGAACTGGTGACCGGTGCCGGCACCGTGCTGGATCGCCACATGCTGGCGGCGGCGGAAGCGGCCGGCTCGCAATTCATCGTCACGCCGGGCATCACTCGTGATCTGCTGGAAGCCAGCGTCGCCAGCCCGATTCCACTGTTGCCGGGCATCAGCAATGCCTCGGGCATCATGGAAGGCTATGGTCTGGGCTATCGCCGCTTCAAGCTGTTCCCAGCCGAAGTCAGCGGCGGCGTCGCGGCCATCAAGGCTTTGGGCGGCCCGTTCGGCGAAGTGAAATTCTGCCCGACCGGCGGCGTGGGACCTGCCAATATCAAGAGCTACATGGCATTGAAAAACGTCATGTGCGTGGGCGGTAGCTGGATGCTTGATCCGGAGTGGATCAAGAACGGCGACTGGGCCCGCATTCAGGAATGCACCGCCGAGGCTTTGGCGCTGCTGGACTGATCGCTTCACCCTACACCTCGTTGTGTGTTCTACGGCTTTACGGTGCGCTTGGTCGGTGCACCGTTTTTTTTTGCCCGGAACAAACAGGTACGACTCGAAACCTGTGGGACCAAGGACATCATGCGATACATAGTTACCGCATAACGAAAATCGGCCAGTGCTAGCCTGCGTCCATCTTATGGAAGAGAGAACGTCATGGACGCTACCACCTCAGTTGCACCCGCTGCACCGGTTTACCTGCTGTCCCCCGAACAGATTGCCGGCCCGTATTTCCGCAACCCCAAACTGATCCGCAGAAACATCAGCGAAGGCGCTGAAGGCGCTCCGTTGGTGTTGCGGCTGACCATTGTCGATGCCATGACCGGTGAGCCGGTCCCCGATGCGCTGGTGGATATCTGGCACTGCAATGCCCGCGGTGCCTATTCGGGCTGGGGCAAGATCAACCCGGACGTCGAGGTCGATACCGGTGACATCGGCGCCGTCCCGCGCACCGATGACGATACCTACCTGCGTGGCGGGCAGTTCACCGACAAGTTGGGCATCGTGCGCTTTACCACGATCTATCCGGGTTTTTACGCCGGTCGCGCATTGCACATTCACGTCGCCGTACGCATCACGGCCGGCAACAACTATCTGCAAGAACGGCATGTCGCCTGGGTCGGGCAGCTTTACCTGCCTGAGGTGGCCTCGCGCTCGGTACTCGGCAACCGACCGTACAGCGGTCGAGCCGTACCGGTACTGACCAACGATCAGGACTTTTTTTATACAACCATGGGCGGTGAAGAATCGACCCTGAGCGTGCACACCCTGGGGCGGGACTCGGCTGAAGACGGATACTTCGGGCAGATGACCATCGGCATCGACACGTTCGCCGTGTCGACACAGATCAAGCCCGAGGACTTTGACAAATACACCGTCTGACGTCAGCCCAGTTCGGTCAGTGCCCTGGCCAGCACATCCATGTCAGCCGCAGTGGTGGTAAGCCCCGGTGTTATGCGGATGCACGGACCGCATGCCGCGCCACTGCGGGTCACGGTGAACAGGTTGTATTCATTGAGCAGGCGCTGGACCATGAGTTGCTGGTCGGCATGCCGGGTAAAACGCATCGAGGTGATGCCGCAATACAGGCGCGGGTCATCCGGGGTCAGGACTTCGACGCCCGGCAACCGCCGAGCCGCACCGACCCAGCGGTTGCGCAGATAATTGAGCCGCGCACCCTTGGCCGCGGCACCCCCCATCGCCCAATGTTCTTCGAGCACCAGCGGCAGGGTCAGCAGCGCCGGGATATTGGGGGTGCTGTACGAGGTACGGGCGCGAATGTCAGCGGGCGGAAAATGCATTTCGCCCATGTCCGGATCGATATCGGCCAGGCGTTCGGGAGCGATGTAGATAAAGCCAAGCGTCAGCGGTGCGCCGATCCACTTGTGCAGATTGTAGCCGGCGAAGGCGATACCCAGTTCGCTCAGGTCGAATTCGAGCTGGCCGAGGGCATGGGCCCCGTCGAGGATGACGTCGATGCCGTGTTCCTTTGCCGCGGCTGCAATCGCCTGCACCGGCATCACCAGGCCCGTGCGATGGGTGACGTGGGTCAGGGCCATCAGCTTCAGCCGCGGATGTCGCGCGAAGGCTTCACGATAGGTATTGAGCAGGCTGTCGAAGGTTGCCGGGTGTGCGTGTTCGATCTCGATCACTTCGACACCACGATTGCGCGCCAGCCAACGCATGGCGCCTTTGACCGTGTCGTATTCCAGATCGCAAACCAGTACCTGATCGCCGGGCTGCAGCCGGTTGTAGTTGCGGATCAGCGACTGCAAACCTTCCGAGGCGTTGCGGGTCAGGGCGATGCTGTCGGCGGGTACGCCAATCAACCTGGCCATCTGCGCGCGGATCTTCAGGCTGTCGCCTTGTTCGAAGCGCTGGCGCACATAGACCGAGTTGCTGCGGTTGATCAGCTCGATGTTGCGCTGGTATTCCTCGACCACCGTGCGCGACATGCGTCCGAAGTAACCGTTCTCCAGGTTGAGCGGGCCGGGTTCGACATCGTAGCGGTCGGCAAAGGTTTGCCAGAAGGCTTCATCACGGGCGCGGCGGGTGTTGTCGGGCATGGGCTACTCGGTAGGTGATTCAGTGGCGCGGGGCAGGTTTGCCGTGTTTGGCGCGCAGCGGTTCGAGCAAGTCCGACAAACCGTTGTGATCGATTTCCTGCATCAGGGCCAGCAGGCCGCCCAACTCGCCGTGAGGGAAACCCTCCCGGGCGAACCAGTTCAGGTAAGGGCCGGGCAGGTCGGCAATGATTCGCCCCTTGTACTTGCCGAAGGGCATTTCGCGGGTAATCAGCAGTTCGAGCTTTTCAGGATTCATCAATCGGTCGTCTTGATTCGGTCAGTCTGGAAAATACAGGCATTCTGCATGCAGGCCAAATGACAGATCATGCAAATAAAACGGATACAGATTTTCTGATAATGGCTAGCTCTTTGAAAAATAAAGAATAAGTAATCAGTTCCAGGCTGGCATGCAGGGTGCACTTCTCATTGCACCTTTCATCAACCGCGAGGAATTGAAAAATGACCGACATGAATAATGCCAGCTAGCCTGGCGTTTTTTATGCGAGCAGGAATTGCAAGAGACTGCAGTATTTGAGGTACTACGGGGACTGTGGCGAGGGGGCTTGTCGGAATGCCCCCTCGTCACAGAGGGTTAGCCGATGCTGATCGCCGGCAGCGTGGTCAAGGTCACGCTTTGCTGCTTGCGTGGCGCGAGGATTTCCGCCTCGCCATCCACCACCAGTTCATCGCGCTGGTTGAACACGCGAGTGGCAATGCGCACGCGAAACTTCGGCAGTTTTTCCAGGATTTCCAGGCGCACGGTCAGGGTGTCGCCGATCTTCACCGGTTTCTGAAAGCTCATTTGCTGGCCGATGTAGATGGTCCCCGGGCCAGGCAATTCGCAGGCGACCGCTGCGCTGATCAACGCGCCGCTGAACATGCCGTGGGCGATGCGCTCCTTGAACATGGTGCTGGCGGCGTATTCGGCATCCAAGTGCACCGGGTTGTGATCGCCGGACATCGCGGCGAACAACTGGATGTCGCGCTCTTCGACTGTCTTGCTGAAACTGGCGGTCTGGCCGACTTCGAGGGCTTCGTAAGGGGTGTTGGTAACCTGGGTCATTTGTCTCAATTCCTGTTACGAATTAAAAAACTCACAAAAAAACTATTCGGACCGGTGCGGCCGAGGAGTGCTCAAGGCCTGTGCGATCCAGTTCAGTACATCGGCGATGATTTCATCGCAGTTGCTCTCGTTGAACAGTTCGTGCCGCGCCTGCGGGTAAACGGTCAGTTGCAGGTGCTGGCTACCGGCCGTCCGCAGCGCGTCGGCCAGATCCTTGAGACGTTTGCCTTCGCTCACCGGATCACATTCGCCGCCAATCACCAGCAGCGGCAGGCCCGGATCGATCTGGGCGAGATTGGACGCTTTGCTGATTTGCTGCAAGCCACCGAGCAAATCGATCCACAGTTGATTGGTGCAACGGAAACCGCAGAGCGGGTCGTTGACGTACAGATCGACCTGCGCCGGATCACGGCTGAGCCAGTCGAACGGCGTGCGTGCCGGTTTGAATTTGTTGTTGAACGAGCCGAACGACAGCCATTCGATCAATGCACTGCGTCCTTTTTGGCCCTGGCGCAGGCGTTCGAGACGGGCGATTTGCCGTGCCGCGCGATAAAGCGCCGCGGGCTGGAAGTTCGAACCGCTGAGGATTGCCCCGTGCAGGCTGGCACTGTGGTGCAGCAGATAGCCTTGGGCGATGTAGCTGCCCATGCTGTGACCCAACAGCACGATCGGCACGCCAGGGTGCTGCTGGCCGATGTGCTGGTTGATGCAGGCCAGATCGCTCACGACCTTGCACCAGCCATCGTCATCGGCGAAATGCCCGAGGGTCCCGTTTTCGGCAGTTTTGCCATGTCCACGCAGGTCCGGCGCGCACACGCCATAGCCCTGGTCACAGAGCTTTTGCGCCAGGGGACCATAGCGACCGCTGTGTTCGGCCATGCCGTGGGCCAGCAGAATCATTGCCTTGAGGCTGCCGTCGGGAAGCCACTGGTTGACGAAGAGGCGGCTGTGGTCGCTCGTGGTCAGCCAGAAAGTGTCATGGATCATGGCGGTTCCTTTGCATGAGGCTGCCTGGTCGCAAACAGCTCGTTGCAGTTTATAGCGCATCCTTGGCTGGGCGTCTGATCAGCCTACGCCACGGCGAGTAGATTCATACGGTCAATGACGGCTGTGGGCATATTTGCCTGCTACGTCATAACTGCTAGTGTCCGTGAAGCTCCGCTTTTTGCATTTTTTTTGAAAAATGACAGAAAAGTGGCCCCGGATAGATTCAGGTAAAGAGGACAACAACAATGCAACCTGATTTCTGGAATGACAAACGCCCGGCCGGTGTACCCCTGGATATCGATCTGGGAACCTACAAGTCGGTGATCGAGGTGTTCGAGCGTTCCTGCAAGAAGTTTGCTGACCGCCCTGCGTTCAGCAACATGGGCGTGACCCTGACCTACGCCGAACTGGAACGCCAGAGCGCCGCCTTCGCCGGTTATCTGCAAGGCCACACCGACCTGGTGCCGGGGGACCGCATTGCGGTGCAGATGCCCAATGTCCTGCATTACCCGATTGCCGTGTTCGGCGCCTTGCGCGCCGGGCTGATCGTGGTCAACACCAACCCGCTGTATACAGCGCGGGAAATGCGCCACCAGTTCAAGGATTCCGGTGCCCGGGCGCTGGTGTACCTGAACATGTTCGGCCAGAAAGTCCAGGAAGTGCTGCCCGACACCGATATCCAGTACCTGATCGAAGCGAAGATGGGCGACCTGATGCCCACCGCCAAGGGATGGCTGGTCAACACTGTGGTGAGCAAGGTCAAGAAGATGGTCCCGGACTATTCCTTGCCCCAGGCCGTTTCTTTCAAGAGTGCGTTGCATATGGGCCGTGGCCTGGGTATCAAGCCGCTGAGCGTCGGCCTCGACGACATCGCCGTGCTGCAATACACCGGCGGCACCACGGGCCTGGCCAAGGGCGCGATGCTGACCCACGGCAACCTGGTGGCGAACATGCAACAGGCACGGGCCTGCCTCAGCCAGTCGGCCAGCGACGGTCAGCCGCTGCTGCGTGAAGGCCAGGAGGTGATGATCGCGCCGCTGCCGCTGTACCACATCTATGCCTTCACGGCGAACTGCATGTGCATGATGGTGACGGGCAACCACAACGTGCTGATCACCAATCCACGGGATATCGGCGGCTTCATCAAGGAACTGAAGAACTGGCGGTTCTCAGCGTTGCTGGGGCTCAATACGCTGTTCGTTGCGCTGATGGATCACCCGGACTTCAAGACTCTGGACTTCTCCAGCCTCAAGCTCACCAACTCTGGCGGCACTGCGTTGGTCAAGGCCACCGCCGAGCGTTGGGAGCAACTGACCGGTTGCCGCATCACCGAAGGTTACGGCTTGACCGAAACTTCGCCGGTGGCCTGCACCAACCCCTATGGCAGTCAATCGCGGATCGGCACGGTCGGCATGCCGGTGCCGGGTACCACGCTGAAAGTCATCAGCGATGACGGCGTCGAACAACCGCTGGGTGAGCGTGGCGAACTGTGTATCAAAGGCCCGCAGATCATGAAGGGTTACTGGCAGAAACCCGATGCCACGGCCGAAGTGCTGGATGCCGAGGGCTGGTTCAAGTCCGGTGACATTGCGGTGATCGATCCGGACGGTTTCGTGCGTATCGTTGACCGCAAAAAGGACATGATCATTGTCTCGGGCTTCAACGTGTACCCGAACGAAATCGAAGACGTGGTGATGGCTCACCCGAACGTCGCCAACTGTGCAGTTATCGGTGTGCCCGACGAGCGGTCGGGGGAGGCGGTGAAGCTGTTCGTGGTGGCCCGTGAAGCGGGGGTCAGCCTTGAGGAGCTGAAGGCTTACTGCAAGGAGAATTTCACGGCGTACAAAGTACCGAAGCACATTGTGCTGCGTGAGTCGTTGCCGATGACGCCGGTGGGCAAGATTTTGCGGCGGGAGTTGCGTGATATTGCCTGATCTGTGAATGGCCGCGCTTTGCGCGGATCGCTGTAGGAGCAGCCGGTCGACGCTCGATTGCTCGCGAAGGTCGTGAACGATAACGCGCAAACCAGCTGCCCAGTGGCGGCTTCCGGTTTTTCGCGAGCAAGCTCGCTCCTACATTCATACATCGAAGCCCCGGTTTTCGTGGGCTATAGGGCTTTATAGGTTTTTTGCTCTAAAATGACCGCTTGCAAGTCTTGAGTCACAATTGTGACCGTAGAGGCCGATTTTGGCTCTAGTCGACCCTTGGCAAAGCTGCTACTCTCGGCGCGCTTTGTGACTTCTCGGCCTTCTATCAGCCAGATTCACCAATGACCAAACACCAATAATAATCGCATCAAATGCGGTGCTGAATTCGCGTTGCTGAGGAGTGGGCTTCCATGATCGAAGACTTTTGGAAGGATAAGTACCCAGCTGGGATTGCTGTCGACATCAATCCAGACGAGTATCCGAATATTCAGGCAGTGTTGAAGCAATCCTGCCAACGCTTCGCCAACAAGCCGGCATTCAGCAACCTGGGCAAGACACTCACCTACGGTGAACTGTACGAATTGTCCGGTGCCTTTGCCGCTTACCTGCAACAGCATACCGATTTGCAGCCTGGCGATCGAATCGCCGTGCAACTGCCCAACGTGTTGCAGTACCCGGTAGCCGTCTTCGGTGCCATCCGCGCCGGGCTGATCGTGGTCAACACCAACCCGCTATACACCGCGCGGGAAATGGAACACCAGTTCAACGACTCCGGTGCCAAGGCCCTGGTCTGCCTGGCCAACATGGCGCACCTGGCGGAAACCGTGGTGCCGAAAACCGGCGTCAAGCACGTGATCGTCACCGAAGTCGCCGACCTGCTGCCGCCACTCAAGCGTCTGCTGATCAACAGCGTCATCAAGTACGTGAAGAAGATGGTGCCGGCCTATCACTTGCCCAAGGCCGTCAAATTCAACGACGTGCTGAGCAAAGGCCTGGGCCAGCCAGTGGCGGAAGCCAACCCGGCCAGTGGTGATGTTGCGGTACTGCAATACACCGGCGGCACCACCGGCGTGGCCAAGGGCGCGATGCTGACCCACCGCAACCTGGTGGCGAACATGCTGCAGTGCAAGGCACTGATGGGCTCCAACCTCAATGAAGGTTGCGAGATCCTGATCACGCCGCTGCCGCTGTACCACATCTATGCGTTCACCTTTCATTGCATGGCGATGATGCTGGCGGGCAACCACAACATCCTGATCAGCAACCCGCGCGACCTGCCGGCGATGGTCAAGGAACTGTCGAAGTGGAAGTTCAGCGGCTTCGTCGGCCTGAACACGCTGTTCGTGGCCCTGTGCAACAACGAAGGCTTCCGCAAACTGGATTTCTCTGCGCTGAAAGTCACCTTGTCGGGCGGCATGGCCCTGCAACTGGCCGCGGCCGAACGCTGGAAGGCGGTGACCGGTTGCGCCATCTGCGAAGGCTACGGCATGACCGAAACCAGCCCGGTGGCGACAGTGAACCCGATCCAACACATCCAGGTTGGCACCATCGGTATTCCGGTGCCGTCGACCCTGTGCAAAGTCATCAACGATGCCGGTGTCGAGCAGCCTCTGGGCGAAATCGGCGAACTGTGCGTGAAGGGTCCGCAAGTCATGAAAGGTTACTGGCAGCGCCAGGAAGCCACGGATGAAATCCTCGACAGCGAAGGCTGGTTGAAGACCGGTGACATCGCGCTGATCCAGCCCGATGGCTACATGCGCATTGTCGATCGCAAGAAAGACATGATCCTGGTGTCCGGTTTCAACGTGTACCCGAACGAGCTCGAAGACGTGCTGGCCACCTTGCCGGGCGTGCTGCAATGCGCGGCCATCGGTGTACCGGACGAGAAGTCGGGCGAGGCGATCAAGATTTTCATCGTTGCCAAACCGGGCGTGACCCTGACCAAGGAACAGGTGATGGAGCACATGCGCGCCAACGTCACCGGCTACAAGGTCCCGCGCTCCGTGGAGTTCCGCGATGCACTGCCGACCACCAACGTCGGCAAGATCCTGCGTCGTGAATTGCGCGATGAAGAGCTGAAGAAGATCAACGCGAAGAAAGCTACCGCGTAATCAACAAAAAGCCCCGCAGATGCGGGGCTTTTTGCATCTGTAGGAGCGAGCTTGCTCGCGATGGTCGTTAACGATAACGCGTGTTTACTGGTTAAACGCAGCGCTCTTGAATCCATCGTCGGAACGCCGCCCGGAGCAAGCTCGCTCCTACAAGCGAAACGGCGCGAAGTTGACGTTGGTGCCCGTCGGGCGCATGTCCTGCAGGAAGGAGTCCTTGTCGGCGCTCAGTTCCAGGCTCAATGCCGCCTTGCGCTTGCCTTCATTGCGCACCACCAGGCCTTCGAGTTTCTCGCGCAGGAACACGGTCGGCACTTTCAGGTGCAGCAGCTCGTCGGTGTCCGGTGTGTGCATCAGCAGGTGAATCCACTCGTACTGACCGATTGCAAGGCGCGTCACCGGGAGGTCGAACCACCAGATGTTGCGGTTACGGTTCAGTTCGGCGAAGTGGCAGTTGTTGACGCCAAGCACAGCACCGCCGAGTTCCTGGTTTCTGCGGGCAATGGCCTGCTTTTTATCGAGTTTCATAACGTTCCTACGGGATTGGATCTTCAGCGCCATGGCCTGAATGTGTTGCGCATTCTCAGGGGTTGGCCCGCAAACATAAAGCGCAACCTGCACTGAACGATGAAATGTCGTGGTGAAATAAATGAAACTCCCTGCAAAAGCCCCCGGTCAACCTTGTGTAACGACTTTCCTGCATTGAAATGCCTTGAATGAAAAGAAGACGCGGCCATCTTCAGGTGGCCGTTTTTGTGTCAGCCTGAACTTGCACGCTGAATTTGTTTCAAACTCGCCAACTGGGCTACCTTGATGAAAGAAAACAGCCCCTGAGTCGCCACGACTTCAACCCAATCCGTATGCGGCGAATGGAGACGCGAATGATATTCCCGGACATGAGAGGCTTGCCCCTGCACCGTGTGATGATGCGCACGGTCACCGAGTTCATCGCCGACGAGATGTCGACCTATGCCTCGGCGCTGGCCTATCAAATGCTCTTTTCGCTGTTTCCATTCATCCTGTTCCTGATCGCCCTGATCGGTTTCCTGCATCTACCCGACTTCTTCTCCTGGCTGCGCCTGCAATCGGAACTCGTATTGCCGCCCCAGGCGCTGGAGCAGGTCAACCCGGTGATCGACCAGTTGCAGCAATCCAAGGGCGGCTTGCTGTCAGTGGGTATCGTGATAGCGCTGTATACCGCCTCCGCCGGCGTGCGGCTGATGATGAGCGCGATGAACGCCGCCTACGACGTGGTTGAAGGGCGCCCGCTGTGGAAACGCTTTCCGTTGTCGATCATCTACACCGTCGGCATTGCCGGCATGCTGCTGATCGCCGCGGCACTGATGGTGCTCGGGCCGCAGGTGATGAGCTGGATCGCTGCACAGGTCGGCCTTGAGTACTTCATCGTCACCCTCTGGACCATCGCGCGCTGGCCGGTGATCGTGATCCTGCTGATGGTCGCGGTGGCGTTGATCTACTACGTCATGCCGGACGTCAAACAGGAATTCCGCTTCATCACCCCAGGCTCAGTGCTGGCGGTGGTGGTATGGATCATCGCGTCCCTGGGCTTCGGTTTGTACGTCAAGGAGTTCGCCAACTACAACGCCATGTATGGCAGTATCGGTGCGATCATCGTGCTGTTGCTGTATTTCTACATTTCCGCCGCGGTGCTGCTGCTGGGCGCGGAGATGAATGCCGTGATCGAGCACATGTCACGAGAGGGCAAGGACCCTGGTGAAAAAGTGGCTGGCGAGCATGGTCCCGTCCATGAGGAAAAACACCACGTGTCGGGCCTGGGCCGCGATCACTCACACAAACCGACCATTGATGAAACCTGATCATGATTCGTGAAATTCTGAAAATGGGCGATGAGCGCCTGCTGCGCATTGCCCCGCCAGTGCCGGCCGAGATGTTCGACAGCCCCGAGCTGTGGCAACTGATCGATGACATGTTCCAGACCATGGAAAGTGTGGGGGGCGTTGGCCTGGCTGCTCCGCAGATCGGCGTCGACCTGCAACTGGTGATCTTCGGTTTCGAGCACAGCGAGCGTTATCCGGATGCCGAGGCCGTGCCGCAGACGATCCTGATCAACCCGTTGATCACACCGCTGAGCCCGACCCTGGAAGAGGGCTTCGAAGGTTGTTTGTCCGTGCCTGGCCTGCGTGGCGCGGTGCAGCGTTACCAGCAGATTCGCTACGAAGGTGTCGACCCCAAGGGCGAGCCCATCGTACGCATTGCCTCGGGGTTCCACGCACGGGTGGTGCAGCATGAGTGTGATCACCTGATCGGCCGCCTGTACCCGTCGCGCATCACCGACTTCAGCAAGTTTGGCTTCACCGAGGTGATGTTCCCGGACCTGGACCCCAACGCGGACGATTGACCCAAATCCACCACATTTGACCTTCATCAGGCTTGAGCAGGCGCCAACCCCATCGCAATCATCGGCTTGCTGCGCGCATAACGGCTCAAGCGTTCAACCATCGCGTAAGGCATCGGCGGATTGAAAGTAAACCCGCGTCGCTCATAAAACCCCCGCAAGTCCGGATGGCAGAACAACCACACCGGCAGTTCGCAATCCTTCACCGCGGCCGCAATCAACCCGGCGGCAAGCCCTTGTTCGCGGCAGGCCGGATCGACAAACAACCCGGTCAGCCAATGCCCGCCGGACACCGGACGCAAACACAGCACGGCAACAATCTGCTCACGCCGGGCCACCCACAGCTTTGCGTCGCGTACGGCTTTCATCGACGATTGGTGAGCGCGGTAGAACTTGTTCATCAATGGCCATAACGGCTCGTCGAGCAGGGTGAATTGGGTATCTGGCATGGTCTCGGACTGTCGGTGTGCAAAGCGGGCGATTATAAAAGAACGCGCGCGCCGGGATAGGTGTATACCTGATCTCACATCCCCATGAGTGGAGTACGCATCATGTCCAAAGGTATGGATTCAAAGAAATCGGCGAAAAAGAAACCGGTGAAAACCGCCATTGAAAAGCGCGCGGACAAGAAGGCCAAGAAGGTCGGTGTGTTCGGTCACTGATCCCGCGTTGATTGATCGCTCCCATGCAACATGGGAGCGATCCTCCAGAAAAAATCTGCAAGATTTCCCAAGGCCAATGCACAGAAGGGGACTGGTTCCCGATCTGAGCAACGCCATGCCCCATTACTTTGATAGCGCCCACCAAGAAGAAATCGAAACCCTGCGCCGACGCTTCACCGCGCGCACCGAATGGCCGACCTGGTTGCTGTTGATCGGTGTGTATGGCGGCTGGTTTGGCATCGTGTTGAACAGCCATCGATTGGGTTTGTGGTGGAGCACGCTGTTGCTGATTCCATTGCTGGTGCTGTGGTTATCCGTGCAACACGAACTGCTGCACGGCCATCCCACGCGCTGGCCAACCCTGAACAAAATCCTTGGCTACGCGCCGTTTGCCGTCTGGTATCCGTACACCTTGTACCGCGATAGCCATTTGCTGCATCACCGCGACGAAGACCTGACGATCCCCGGTCGCGATCCGGAAAGCCGTTACCTGAGCACCGGGCAGTGGCAGGGCAGTTCACCGCTGGTGCGCAGCCTGCACTGGCTGAACAAAACCGTGCTCGGCCGCTTTGCCCTGGGTGCACCGCTGGCCTTGCTGGCCTTGGTTCGGGAAGAACTGCAACGCCTGAGAGCGGGCGAGCGCCAGGCCTGGCTGATGTGGTTGAGTCACGGCTTGATGACCGGGTTGATGCTGCTGTTCATCGCGAGCTTCAGTGTGTTGCCAGTTTGGCATTACCTGTTTTTGATCAGTGTGCCGGCGCTGTCGATCGCCATGGTTCGCTCCTACTATGAACATCGACCTCATGCCGCGCCGGAGCAACGCACGGTGCTCAATGAAGCGGCGTGGCCGTGGCGCTGGCTGTTCCTGAACCTCAATTTTCATCTGGTGCATCACGAGTTGCCGGGGTTGCCCTGGTACGACTTGCCCCGCGCTTACCGGGCCCGCCGCGAGCAATGGCTGGCGCGCAGTGGCGGGTTTCTGGTGCGGGGTTATGGGCAGCTGTGGGGTGAACATGGAGTGAAGGCTATTGATAGCCCACAGCATCCGTTCCACTGATTTTTTTGCTAAACGCCTTCCCCCCCTGTGGGAGCGGGCTTGCTCGCGAAGGCGATTGGGCATCCAGCATTTAAGTGGACTGGCACACCGTATTCGCGAGCAAGCCCGCTCCCACAGGGGATTTTCATTGCATGGGACTATTTCGATGACCCAACACATCGCTGAACTGCTGATGTACACCGCCCCGGAACCCATCCATCAGGCCAACACACGCTGGTTGGCGCGAATCCTCGAGCACCTGGGCGACACCCGTCGTGATGCCGAAGGCCTGTCACTGATGCAGATGTGGTTGTCGCAGCACTTGCTGCTGACACAAACCTGCGGCTATCCGCTGATGACGGCATTGCACGGCAAGGTCCGGGTGCTGGGGCGGCCTCGTTATGAGCTGCCGGACAGCAGCGGCGGCAATCATTGCAGCCTGATTCTGGGACGCATTGATGATGCACGGCCAACCCTGGCGGATTTTCGCGGCAGCCGAGGCGTGATCAATGGCCTGGATTCCAACAGCGGCATGAATCTGCTGCGCCACCGGTTGGCGCCGTTGCAACGTGACGGGCGGTTTTTTGCTCAGGTCGGCATCAGCGGCAGTCATCGTGAAAGCCTGCGCTGGTTACGCGAAGACCTTGCCGATCTGGCGGCCATCGACAGCGTGACCTTTGCCTATCTGGCACGCCATGCCGCAGAGGAAGTGGCTGGTTTGCGAGTGATTGCCCGCACTGCGCTCAGTCCTGCCTTACCGTTCATTACCGCCGCGACGGTCAGCGATGAGCAGGCTGAAGAGCTGCTAAGGGTGATGAACCTGGCGTTGCGCGAACTGCCGGAGGTTGCCGAAATCCTCGGTTTGCCAGAGGTACTGCCCGCCAGCGAAAGCGACTATCAGGTTGTGCTCGATTATCAGCGTGAAGCCGAGACGTTGGGGTATGGGGATTTGCGATAGGACGCAATAAAGCTTTAATTTCAAAATAGAATATAAAAATAAGTTTTAAGTATTATTAATGAATAAGGCTCCTTGCTAGGATTCGCCTCACCGGACCACCGGACATTCAGCGACCCCTAACCCAGGAGCCCCTATGTCCGGCGCCGATATTCTTCATCGCAAACACGTGGACGGCCTGTTCCGCGCTCACTACCACTGGCTCTGCACGCGCCTGCGTCAGTCCCTGAACGATGCCGCCGCTGTCGAAGACATTGCCGGCGAAACCTTCGTGCAACTGCTCCAGGCCCCTGGCCTGACGGCAATCCGTGAACCCCGTGCCTTGCTCACCACCATCGCCCAGCGCCTGCTCTATCAGCGTTGGCGCCGAGGGGGGCTGGAGCGCCGGTATCTTCAGCAACTGCAACAGGCCGAGCCGATCCACGCCGAATCGCCGGAGGTACTGGCTCAGGTGTCCCAGACCCTGAGCCGTGTGGATCGCAGTCTTCAACGGCTGCCAGGCAAAGTCCGCTCGACCTTCCTGCTGTCGCGGATCGACGGCCTGACCTATCCGCAAATCGCCGCGGTGCTGGGCATCTCGCTGCGTTCGGTCAGCGACTACATGACCCGTTCCCAGGCCCTGTGCGACCGGCACAGCGCCAATCAATTCCTGAACAGCCCACTCCAGAACAAGAGGTCCGCATGAGATCGATCAAAACCCTGCTCGGCAGTTCGCTGCTGGCCCTGAGCCTGTTGTCCCACCCGGCATCGGCCACGGAAAAAGTGGCACCTATCCACTTTGGCGATATCACCTGGGAAAGCGGCAGTTTCATCACGGAAATCCTGCGCCTGATCGTTGAAAAAGGTTACGGCTACCCGACCGACACGCTGCCGGGCAGCACCGTCAGCCTTGAAGCGGCGCTGGCGAAAAACGATATTCAGGTCATCGGTGAAGAGTGGGCCGGACGCAGTCCCGCCTGGGTCAAGGCGGCGGCGGAGGGCAAGGTGTTCGGCCTCGGCGATACGGTCAAAGGCGCCACTGAAGGCTGGTGGGTGCCGGAGTACGTGATCAAGGGCGATCCCGAGCGCGGCATCAAGCCCTTGGCTCCGGAGCTGAAATCCGTTGCTGATCTGGCGAAGTACAAGGACGTGTTCCGTGACCCTGAAGACCCGAGCCGTGGACGTTTCCTCAACAGCCCGACTGGCTGGACCTCGGAAATCGTCAACAGCCAGAAACTCAAGGCCTATGACCTGACTGCCAGCTACGTCAATTTCCGCACAGGGTCCGGTGCCGCACTGGATGCCGAGGTGGCGTCGTCGATCCGTCGTGGCAAACCGGTGCTGTTCTACTACTGGTCGCCGACACCGCTGTTGGGGCGTTTCAAACTGGTGAAACTCGACGAACCGCCGTTCGACGCTGAAGCCTGGAAAACCTTGGCCGACGCCAACAACCCGAACCCCAAAGGCACGCGCTCGATGCCGGCGAGCCTGGCCATCGGCGTATCGGCACCGTTCAAGGCGCAATACCCGGACCTGGTGACGTTCTTTGAAAAGGTCGATTTGCCGATCGATCTGTTGAACCAGACCTTGGGCCAGATGAGTGAAAAGCGGCAGAAACCCCGTGAAGTCGCCGAAGCGTTTTTGCGTGAACAGCCGCAGGTGTGGAAGGGCTGGGTGCCGGGGGAGGTGGCCATCAAGGTGAGTGCCAACCTGTAGTTTTGTAGTGTCTGGAAGGTAGCCATCGCGAGCAGGCTCGCTCCCACATTGGGTCGGTTGTGCCCACAAATCCCGTGGTCAACAAAGATACCCTGTAGGAGCGAGCCTGCTCGCGATTGATCTCAAGTCTTACGCCAACTCGGCGGCCAACGCCGCTTTCACCGCCGGCCGCTGATCCACCCTGGCTTGAAACCTTGCCAACGCCGGCCACTCATTCAATTCAATGTCGAACAACCGAGCCCAACGCAGCACCGTAAACAAATACACATCAGCAATGCTCAACCCGCCCGCCATCAAGTAATCCTGCCGCTCCAGCGTCTGGTTCAACACGGCAAAACGCTTGAACAGTTTCTCCTTGATCAGCGCTTTCACCTCTTCGGTAAATCGAGCGTTGAACAGCCAGCCGAGCCCGCCGTGAATCTCCGTCGAGATGAAGTTCAGGCATTCCTGCAACCGTACTCGCTCGAATGTCCCCTGCACTGCGGCCAGTTTCGCTTGCGGCCGCAGATCAGCCAGGAATTGCAGAATCGCCGGCCCTTCGGTCAGCACTTCGCCGTTATCCAGTTGCAAGGCAGCGACGTAACCCTTGGGGTTGATGGCGAGAAAGTCGTCGCCGTCGGCCGTGGTTTTGCTGATGTTGTCGACGCGGATCAATTGGAAAGGCAGTTCCAGTTCACGCAGCACGATATGCGGCGCCAGCGAGCAGGCTTGGGGGGCGTAATACAGCTTCATCGGGCGGGCTCTGGTTGTGGATTTACGCCAGTGTCATAGTGCGCGGCGCCCCCGGTAAAATTAATCTTTCAGAAAGCTGCCATAAGGAAAGCTACTGCCATGATGAACCTGATGCACTGGCGAATGGTGGTGGCCGTGGCGGATATCGGCAACATCACCCGAGCCGCCGAACGGGTCGGCATGACCCAGTCAGGCGCCAGCCAGGCCCTGGCCTTGATCGAGGAAACCCTCGGTGTTCAATTGTTCACCCGGGAAAACCGCCAGACGTTGCCGACAGCCATCGGCCTGCCGGTTATCGAGCAGGCACGGACCATGCTCGGTGCGCTACAAGCCATTCGCAGCACCGTCGAGGCCGCAAAAGGTGTTGAACGCGGGACGATTCGCCTGGCCAGTTTTCCCATGGTACTGGCGACCTTTCTGCCGCCGTTGCTGCGTCAGTTCAATCGGCTTTACCCCGGCATTGAGGTGGTCGCACTGGAGGTCAGCGATGACGAAGTGGAAACCCTGCTCGGCGCGGGGTTGGTGGATGTTGGCGTGGTGCTCAATCCGTCTGCCGAGCGCAAGGCCAGTCCTTTGGGACGCGATGCCTGGATGGCGGTATTGCCCGGGGGCCATCCGCTGGCGCGGCGTTCCCATGAAGAAGGCGTCTGCCTCGAAGAGTTGGTGACGCAACCTTTTGTACTGGCCACGGGCGGTTGTTCGACCAATGCGCGAAGCCTGGCTGCCGATGCGGGGCTGCAACTGCAGGATGTGCGCGTCGAGGTCCGCGAATGGAGCAGTGCGTTCACCCTGGTGCGGGAAAACATCGGCGTGAGCCTGGTGCCGGAGATGACGCTGCCGGGCAATCGGCAAGGTTTGCGCGTCGTACCGGTGTTGCCGCGGATCGAGCGCGAGTTTGCCTTGGTGGTCGCGACGAACAAACCGCCGTCGGCGGCGGTGCAGGCGCTGCTGGACATGCTCGACGGACGGTAACCCCCGACAAGCCGCTGGACTGATTTCGTCCTCAATGCTGGCCGACTAGTGGCCTTGCAAACCTGAGGTTGCCTTGCTGTGTGGCGATCCAGGCGGCAACCTGCGGCCATTCAAGGCAAGCCATTGCAGCAATGCTTCAGGAAACCGGGGTGTTGCGCCAGGCGTTTGAAATATTCATCGACGGCGGGGTAGTCAGGACGGTCGATCGGCGTCATCAGCCAGCGATTGACCGACAAACCGATGACAACGTCGGCCAAAGTAAACTGTGGTCCGGCGACATACGCCTTGGTGGTCGCGAGTTGATGTTCGAGGATGCCCATCTTCTGGTTCCAGCCGCGGATGCCGACTTCGAGGCGATGCGCGTCCTGGAACTCCGGGTCCTTGCGCACCAGCGCCATGAACGCATAACTCCACGACGGATTGAGCTCGGTGGCTTGCCAGTCCATCCACTGTTCCACCCGGGCGCGTGCCGCCGGTTCACCAGGCAGCAGCTCGTGGTGGTGTTGGTGTTTGCCGGCCAGATAGCGGCAGATGGTATTGGATTCCCACAACACGCCGGCTTCATCGATGATCACCGGCACCTGTGCGTTGGGATTGAAGCGCAGGAACTCGGGGCTGTGGGTGGACGCGAAGCCACTGCCCCAGTCCTCGCGTTCGTAGGTTATGCCCAGCTCCTCACAGGTCCACAGGACTTTTCGGACGTTGATGGACGAGGCTTTGCCGAGAATCTTCAGTGTGTGTTCCATTTGAGCTGCTCCATCGCGTATGGCGTAGGTGTAATTGTAGGAGTGGTCTGTAGGAAAGGCGTTTCGGCAGGTTTCCGCTGCCTACGATTTATTGCGTCATTGCCTACAACTACGCCAGAATCCGCCGGCTTGTGCGCCTGGTATCCGGACTCTATCGTTCCGCGTCGCTGCAAATTCAGCGATCGGGTCTAGCAGCCTGGATACTTTAGGCGCATAGCGTCCACCACTCATGAACAGGTGTTTTTTATGCCTGTCAGTTCATGTTATGGCGGCTGTGCGCGGGAAGACCTTCGGGTCTACCGGGTTCTAGAGTCCTGGTCTGCTAGCCCGCGCATGGCTGCCACCTTATTTTCGTCTAGCAGCGAATCGTGGCAGCTCCATCACTCTAGGAGCATCACCATGTTCAAACCCACGCCGAACCCCCCACGCAATCCCAGCCCAATGTTCTCCATCTCACCCGGCATCAATAACGAAACTCTGTTGGCGCACGCCTGCGAGTCGTTGGCCTCGGCGAGCGTCATGACCAATGACTTTGCTGCTTTTCTGGAAGGTAGCCAGCGCAATACGGCATTGGCGATCGCACAGATCATCATGCTGGCCGAGTTGGCGGTGAACCGGGTACTGGATAACCTCGATCCGCAGGACTAAACACAGAGCGAGGGCGAGAGGCTTTCCCTGTGGCGAGGGGGCTTGCCCCCGTTGGGTTGCGAAGCGACCCCAAAACAGACACTGCGGTTATACAGTTAAACCAAGTGAACTGGAATACGACTGCTCCGCAGCCGAACGGGGGCAAGCCCCCTCGCCACAGTGGTTTGTGTCGCGCTTATGTACTCTCGCGCACCTTCAACTCAAACCCCATGTCCTGCACCGGCTTGGCCACGGTATTGCCGGCCATCAGCGTCAGCATCTGTTCCGCCGCGCGGCGGCCGATGGCTTCGCGTGGGGTGTTGATGCTGCTCAGGCGCGGGACCATGTGTTCGGACATGGGCAAGTCGTTGAAGCCGAGGATCGCCACCTGCTCGGGGATCTTGACCCCATTGCGCATGGCTTCGAGCAAGGCGCCCTGGGCCAGGTCGTCGTTACCGAAGAAGATCGCATCGACATCCGGATGACTGGCCAGCAGTTGCAGGAACAGTTCGCCGCCGAGGCCGACGGAGGATGAGCGGGGCGTCAGCACTTCCAGGTCCGGGTCATACAGACCGGCCTTTTGCAGGGCTTTGCGGAAGCCTTCGCCGCGCAGCAAGGTGCGCTGATCCAGTTGCGCGCCGATGTAGGCCAGGCGTTTGCGGCCGCGGGACAGCAAGTGTTCGGCAGCTGTTTCACCGGCCGCCAGTTGCGAAAAGCCAACGCAGTTGAGCCCGGCGGCGCTGTCCAGCTCCATCATGTACACACACGGAATATTGCTGGCCTCGATCATCCGCCGCGAACTTTCGGTGCGGTCGAAACCGGTCAGTAACAAGCCGCGCGGCTGATAGGCCATGTAGTTGCGCAGCAGGTTTTCTTCTTCATCACGGGAGTAATGGAAGTTGCCGATCAGCACTTCGAAGCCCTTGGGGCGCAAAACCTGATGGATGGCTTCCAGGGTGTCGATGAACAAAAGGTTCGACAACGACGGCACCAACACCACCACCGATTGGCTCTGGGCCGAGGCCAGGGCGCGGGCGGCAGGGTTGACCACATAGTTGAGTTCCAGCGCGGCTTTCTGCACTTTTTCCACCAGCTCGGTGGCCACGGTGCTGACGCCGCGCAAGGCGCGGGAGGCGGTGATCGGGCTGACGCCGGCCAGTCGGGCCACTTCGTTCAGGGTAGGGCGGCCAGTGGTGCGGGTATTTTTATCGTTTTTAGTTGGATTCATCGACGGCTTGCCAAACAAAATTCAAGGCACTAAGGTAGCGCTGTCTCGATGCAGCTGCAAATGCGTGAGCGAGGGTTCGCCTGATCCTCGCTTTTTGGTGTTGAGACCTAACCTGCTGCAACCCACAAAATGACAAGAAAGGCGTCGGCAACATCTGCTTTTGATCTAGTGTCATAACTGGCAAAGGTAGCGCTGTCTGCGCGCTGAGGTGTTACATGAATCATCCCATCACCGCCCTGGTCATCATGGGCGTTGCCGGTTGCGGCAAGACGTGCGTCAGCGAGGCCCTGTGCCATTTGAGCGGCGCCACGGCCATTGAAGGCGACTCTTTTCACCCTGCCGCCAACATCGAAAAGATGAGCGCGGGTATTCCCCTGAACGATGAAGACCGTGCCGGCTGGCTCGACAGCCTGTGCGATGAACTGCGCCGTGTCGACGCCAAGGGCCAGCGCCCGGTGCTGACCTGTTCGGCGCTCAAGCACGTCTATCGCGAACGTCTGCGCAGTGCCTTGCCGGGCCTGGGTTTCGTGTTCCTTGAGTTGACCCCCGAAGTGGCCGCCGACCGTGTGTCCCATCGGCCAGGCCACTTCATGCCGTCGACCCTGATCGACAGCCAGTTCGCCACCCTCGAATCGCCCGTCGGCGAGCCGTTGACCCTGGCGCTGGATGCTTCGACCCATAGCGTCGAGCAACTGGCGGCGCAGGCTCATGCCTGGTGGCAGGCGAACGGCCTGAAGCAGGCGGTATGACTGTGTTTGCAAAGACAGCGCTGTCCTCACGACTTCTGATCAACCCGCTTTAATAACAACAACAACCAGGAGACACCCCTAATGTTTGGCATGTCCCACGAGACGTTCCTGCTGCTCGATGCAGTGGTCACGGTGATCGGGCTTATCGTCCTGATCACCAAGTTCAAGTTGCACCCATTCCTCGCACTGATCATCGCCGCAGCCTTCCTCGGGCTGACCTCCGGCATGCCGATCGGCACCATCATCAAGGCGTTCCAGGACGGCTTCGGTGGCGTGCTTGGCTTTGTCGGCATCATCCTCGCGCTGGGCACGATGCTCGGCAAAATGATGGCCGAATCAGGCGGTGCGGATCAAATTGCGCAGACGTTGATCCGCGCCTTCGGCAAGGACAAGGTGCAGTGGGCGATGATGTTCGCCGCGTTCCTGGTCGGCATTCCGCTGTTCTTCGAAATCGGCTTCGTGTTGCTGATTCCGCTGGTGTTCATCGTGGCTCGCCGCACCGGCGTGTCGATCATCAAGATCGGTATCCCGCTGCTGGCCGGTCTGTCCGCGGTACACGGCCTGGTGCCGCCGCACCCGGGTCCGCTGCTGGCCATCGGCGTGTTCGGTGCCGACATCGGTAAAACCATCCTGTACGGCCTGATCGTTGCACTGCCGACGGCCATTATTGCCGGCCCGATCTTCGGTACGTTCATTGCCAAGCACATTCCTGGTCATCCGAATCAGGAACTGGTGGATCAACTGGTGCGCGATGAGGATGCAGGCGATCTGCCTAGCTTCGGCATTACCCTGATCACTGTGCTGTCACCCGTGTTCCTGATGTTGCTCAAGACCTTTGCCGATGTGGTGCTGCCGGACGGCAACTTCTTCCGCACTTTCATGGACCTGATCGGTCACCCGATCTCGGCCCTCCTGCTGGCGTTGCTGCTGTCGCTGTACACCTTCGGCTACAAGCAGGGCATCGGTTCGCAACAGATGCTCAAATGGCTGGATGCGAGCCTTGCGCCGACCGCCGCGATCATCCTGATCATCGGTGCCGGTGGTGGCTTCAAGCAGATGCTGGTAACCAGCGGTGTAGGTGATGTGATCGGTCACATGGCGGTGGCTGCACAGATCTCGCCGATCCTGCTGGCCTGGCTGGTGGCAGCGGTGATTCGTATCGCGACCGGTTCGGCGACCGTGGCGACCATTACCGGTGCCGGTATCGTAGTGCCGGTGGTGGGGATGATTCCGGGCGTGAACCGCGAGCTGCTGGTGCTGGCCACTGGTGCCGGTTCGTTGATCCTGTCCCACGTTAACGACGCCGGTTTCTGGCTGGTCAAGCAGTACTTCAACATGACCGTGGCTGAAACCTTCAAGACCTGGACCGCGATGGAAACCATCCTCTCCGTGGTTGGCCTGGGCTTTATCCTGTTGTTGTCGCTGTTCGTTTAAGCGATTCGGCAGGCACAAAAAAACCGCAGCGATGCGGTTTTTTTGTGGGTGAAAGGTTGACCCTGTTCTTTGTGGCGAGGGGGCTTGCCCCCGTTGGGCTGCGAAGCGGCCCCAAATCCAGTCATCGCAGTTCTTCAGGTAAGACGCGGTTTCAGGAATTACGACGGCTTCGCCGCCGAACGGGGGCAAGCCCCCTCGCCACAGTTTGTGAGTTTCACAGAGCTATGTGTCAGGCGTTGGTTTTCTGTGCCAACCCATCCGCCCGGAACATCCCGCGAATCCCGCGCACGGCCTGACGAATCCGGTCCTGGTTTTCGATCAGGGCAAAGCGCACGTGATCATCGCCATACTCACCAAACCCAACGCCCGGCGAGACACACACCTTGGCTTCGGACAGCAGTTTCTTGGCGAACTCCAGTGAACCCAGGTGCGCATAAGCCTCGGGAATCTTCGCCCAGACGTACATCGAGGCTTTCGGGTTTTCCACCATCCAGCCCAGTTCATGCAGGCCCTTGACCAGCACATTGCGTCGCTGCCGATACTGCTCGGCGATGTCGCGCACGCATTGCTGGTCGCCTTCAAGCGCAGCAATCGCCGCCACTTGCAGCGGGGTGAAGGTGCCGTAGTCGTGGTAGCTCTTGATCCGCGCCAGGGCGTTTACCAGTTCCGGGTTGCCGACCATGAAGCCAATGCGCCAGCCGGCCATGTTGTAGCTCTTGGACAGGGTGAAAAACTCCACCGCAATGTCCTTGGCTCCCGGCACCTGCATGATCGACGGGGCTTTCCAGCCGTCGTAGACGATGTCGGCGTAGGCCAGGTCGTGCACTACCAGCACGTCGTACTGCTTGGCGAGGGCAATGACGCGCTCGAAGAAATCCAGCTCCACGCACTGCGCGGTGGGGTTGGACGGGAAACCGAGGATCATCATCTTCGGCTTCGGAATCGAGCCGCGAATGGCCTGCTCCAGTTCAGCGAAGAAATCCACGCCCGGCACCAGCGGCACCGACCGCACCTGGGCGCCGGCAATCACCGCGCCGTAGATGTGAATCGGGTAGCTCGGGTTCGGCACCAGCACGGTGTCGCCCTGATCCAGGGTCGCCAGCATCAAGTGCGCCAGGCCTTCCTTGGAGCCGATGGTGACGATGGCTTCGCTTTCCGGGTCGATGTCGACCTTGTAGCGATCCTTATACCAGTTGGAAATCGCCCGGCGCAGGCGTGGAATACCCTTGGAGGTGGAGTAACCGTGGGTGTCTTCGCGCTGGGCCACCGTGACGAGTTTTTCGACGATGTGCGGCGGCGTGGCGCCGTCGGGGTTGCCCATGCTCAAGTCGATGATGTCTTCGCCACGACGACGGGCGGCCATCTTCAATTCGGCGGTGATGTTGAAAACGTAAGGGGGGAGTCGATCTATGCGCGCAAAGCGGCGCGGCGAACCTTGTTCGGCCATTGTTGCCTCGGATAACGTAAGCGCCCGGAACCGTCCGAGCGACGCAGGTCTGCGGTGACCTGTGGCGGAATGTAAGGGCAGCTGTGGCAGACTGTCCAGCCTCAATGTAAACAAATTTGTCCGAAGGATAGGGTTCGATGGAATTTACCAGCGGCTTCTTGCTGAGCATCTCGCTGTGCCTGGACATCGGCGTGGCCAATATCGCGATGATCACCCTGGCCATGCAACGCGGCTATTTCCAGGGCTTTGCGCTGGGGCTCGGGACCTGTGTCGGCGACCTGATCTACGCGGTACTGGCGCTGGCCGGCATGACCGTGTTGCTGCAGTACGAAAGCGTGCGTTGGGTGTTGTGGATCGGTGGCTCGGCGCTGCTGGTGTACTTCGCGGCGAAGATGATCTATTCGGCGATTCACCACGAGTCGCTGCTGGCCGAGACGGCGGAGGTCGGGAACAACTCCCACCGCAAGGAGTTCTTGCGCGGGATCTTTCTCGCCATGTCTTCGCCCAGCGCCATTCTCTGGTTCGCCGCAGTGGGCGGCACCCTGATCGCCCGTTCCGGTGGCGGTGGCCCGCTCAGTTCTGCACTGTTTCTCGGCGGTTTCCTCTGTGCCGGGCTGCTCTGGTCGGCAGGCTTGTGCTTCGCCGCGAGCCATGGCGGCAAGTTGCTGGGCGACAAATTGCTGCGTTATTCCTATATGGCATCGGCGGCGATCTTCTGCTATTTTGCGGTCTACGTGATCCTATCGGGTTACAACGAGTTCGTTGGCGCCGCTGCCGTCGAGCAATTGCACGCACTGTAATTGGGCGAATCGGGTTTGGCTTCTATACTCCCAGCCGAACCCATTTTTATGCGTCAGGAGTCGAGTCATGGATGAGTTAGCACGCGTCGAACTGACGCAGCCACGCTTTGAACACGGGCACTTCCTGCTGATTGCAGGGCTGGGCGGAACATTTACCCAACAAACCGTTCAAGACATTCCCGAACTCTGGGAGAAGTTCAACCCGCATCTGGGCCAAATTCCGGGTCAAAAAGGCGAAGTCACTTACGGTGTCTGCTGCAATTTCGACGGCAAGGGCGGCTTCGATTACATCGCAGGGGTCGAGATCAGCAAGCTCGACGACTTGCCGGAAACCTACCGCTGGGTTGAAGTGCAACCCCAGTATTACGCGGTGTTCGAGCACAAGGGGGCGCTGGATACTTTGCCGCAGACCTTTCGCTACATCTTCGACACCTGGCTGCCACAGTCCGGACACCAGGCGCTGGACGCCCCGGAATTCGAACGCTACAGCGAAGACTTCAACCCCAAGCTCAACACTGGCAAGCTGGAAATCTGGCTGCCGATCAAGGCGTGACACGTGTATCGAGAGGCGGATCAGCCGATTCGTCTCTCGATGTCCCACGGCGGCTGATTTATCATCCCCAGCCTTTCCCACGCTGATTCCGAGCTGCCATGAACACCGTCATCCGCAACGTCACCCCCGCCGATCTGGACCGCTGCTATGCCATCGAAACTGTTGCCTACGAAGGTGACGAAGCCGCGACCCGCGAGAAGATCGCTACCCGCATCGCCACCTGGCCCGAGGGGTTTATCGTCGCGGAAGTGGACGGGGTTGTCGCCGGATTCATCAACTCCGGTGCGGCGCTTCAGGTGGAAATGTCGGACGAGGCGTTCAAGGAACTGATCGGCCACGACCCGGCGGGGCCGCACGTGGTGATCATGTCGGTGGTGGTGCACCCGGATTATCAGGGCCAAGGCCTGGCCAAGCGCCTGATGGGCGAATTCATCGAGCGTATGCGTGGGATGGGCAAGGTCACCATCAATCTGATGTGCAAGGAACGGCATATTCCGTTGTATGCCGGTTTTGGCTTTGCCTACATCAAGCCTTCGGCGTCCGACCATGGCGGCATGGCGTGGCATGAGATGGTGCTGGCGTTGTAAGCCACACTGAAGAACCCCTGTGGGAGCGGGCTTGCTCGCGAAGAGGCCGGTACATTCAACATCACTATTGACTGATACACCGCTTTCGCGAGCAAGCCCGCTCCCACAGGGGCGCAGTTGTGTCAGCAATATCTGTAGCGGCTATTGAGCAGTCAAAACACCAACCCCATCCGCCGCTCATAACCGATCCGGCCCTTGTACGCCTCGCCACTGTCGACAAAGCCAAACCTGGTGTACAGGGCGATGGCGGCTTCGTTGTCGGCATCCACCGACAGCTCCAGCCCCCTGATTTCCGGCCAGGCCAGGCGTGCCGCCTCGGGCAGCGCTTGCAGGCAGGCCTTGCCGTAGCCCTTGCCCTGGGCGCGCTGATCGACCTGTAGCGCATGCAGCGTGGCGCTGTGTTCATCGGCCCAGGCCGGCAACACCGGCGGGCGCTTTAGCAGCAGGAACGCGACGGGCACATCCTCGGCCAGCAGGGCGAATCCCTTGACGCCGGGTCCGGGCTTGGACAACAACGTGTGCAATGCGCCGTGGATGTCACCCGAGAATCTGATCTGTTGCGAATGCACTTCAATGGCCTCGACCTGTTGGCGCTGCAGCGCATTCAGGTTTTCATAAGGCACGAGTCGGGCTGTCACTGGAGTGTCCTGTTTCCAACTGAAAATGAACCTCGGATTCTAGCGAGTTTGGCTTTATGGTTTATTTTTATTTCGTCTGTCGATTTGCCGGATCGCTGGACGACTAAGGGTGTCTTCTTAGTAAAAACCACGGAGAACCACCATGAATGCACAAACCCAGATCCAGAACCTGATCGAAACCTATCGCCAGGCCGTGATGGCCAAGGACGTGGATAAGGTCATGACCCTGTACGCCGACGACATCGTCTCGTTCGACGCGGTCAAGGCCCTGCAATTCAAGGGCAAGGAGGCGTACCGCGCGCATTGGGAAGATTGCATGAAAATGTGCCCCGGCCCGCACATTTTCGAGTTCCAGGACATCCGCATCGAGGCGTCCCAGGAGATCGCCTTCGCCCATTGGCTGGCCCATTGCGGCGGCACCAACGACAAGGGCGAAACCCAGGCCTGCTGGATGCGCGGCAGTGCGTGCTATCGCCAGGAAGACGGGTTGTGGCAGATCGTCCATGAGCACTGGTCGGCGCCGTTCGACATGATGAGCGGCACCGTCCTGTTCGATCTGAAACCCTGATCGATGTTATTTGTCGGGGCGCCGCGTCAAATGGCCAATCCACGGCCATAGTTGATCCGTTCGAATCAGGAGACGTTCATGAAGTATTTATGCTTGGTCTACAGCGATGAGCGCCTGCTGCATTCGCTACCGGAAAGCCCGAAGGACGAAGAGTGCATGGCCTATGCCGAGTCGATCCAGGGCAGCGGCCGGATGGTCGCCGCCGAAGCGCTGGAGTCGGTACAGACCGCCACCACCGTGCGTATGCGCAACGGCAAGATGTCGATCACCGATGGCCCGTTCGCCGAAACCAAGGAGCAGTTGGCCGGTTTTTATCTGATCGATGCCAGGGACCTCAACGAAGCCATCCAGGTCGCCGGGAACATTCCGGCGGCCCGGGTCGGCAGTGTCGAAGTGCGCCCCGTCCGGCAGTTGAATCCTTAAGATGCCGGGGCTGCCGGTTCAGGCGCAGGTCGAGCGGGTCTATCGCGAAGACTCGCGGCGGATTCTTGCGACCTTGATTCGCTTGCTGGGGGATTTCGACCTCGCCGAAGAGGCCTTGCATGAAGCGTTTTTCATCGCCGTCGAACGCTGGCAGCGTGACGGCGTGCCGAACAATCCGCGGGCCTGGCTGGTGTCCACCGGGCGCTTCAAGGCCATCGATGCCTTGCGTCGGCGCGCACGTTTTGCCGCGTCGCAGCCCTTGCTGATCGCGCAACTGGAGGCGCTGGAGCAGGCCGACTGGAGTGATGAAGACGTGGAAGACGATCGCCTGCGGCTGATCTTCACTTGCTGCCACCCGGCCCTGGCGGCGGACGCGCAAGTGCCGCTGACGCTGCGGGAAGTCTGCGACCTGACCACGGAAGAAATCGCCCGGGCCTTTCTCTCGGCCCCGGCCACCATCGCCCAGCGCATCGTGCGCGCCAAGGCGAAGATTCGCGATGCGAAAATCCCCTATCAAGTGGCGACACTCGCTGAGTTACCCGAGCGTCTGGACAGCGTATTGCGGGTGATTTACCTGGTGTTCAACGAGGGGTACTCGGCGTCCATCGGGGCCGAACTGATCCGCGAGGATTTGACCCGCGAAGCGATCCGTCTCGGCCGGTTGCTGGTGGAGCTTTTGCCGGAGCCGGAGGTGATGGGCTTGCTGGCGTTGATGCTGTTGCACGAGTCGCGCCGCCCGGCCAGGACCTCGGCGAGCGGCGAGCTGATTGTGCTGGACGAACAGGACCGTTCGCTGTGGGACGCCGGGTTGATCAGCGAAGGCTGCACGCTGATCGAACAGGCGCTGACCATGGGACGATTCGGACCTTATTGCCTGCAAGCGGCGATCGCGGCGGTACACGCCGAAGCCCCGACGGCGGGGGAAACCGATTGGCCACAGATTGTCGGCCTGTATGACGTCCTGCTGCGGGCGGTGCCGTCACCGGTGATCGAGTTGAATCGTGCGGCGGCGATTTCGCAACGCGATGGTCCACTGGCGGGGCTGACGCTGGTCGACGCCATTCTGGAGCGGGGAGAACTGCTCGACTACCACCTGGCGCATTCGGCGCGGGCGGAGTTTTGTCGGCAACTGGGCCGCAAGCAAGAGGCGCGGGCGGCATGGAAGCGGGCTCTGGCGTTGACCCGGCAAGAGCCGGAGCGGCGGTTTATCGAAGAGCGGCTCAAGGCGTTGGATTGATGCGGCAGTTCTGGCCTCTTCGCGAGCAAGTCGGATCGCCGCGCCGCTATTCCAGCATCTTGCCCAGCAACCAACTCCCCGCCGGCCCCGGCGGATTCAGCCGCGACCACAACGCATCCACCGACACCGTTTTCGGCCAGCCGCGCACCACCAGTTCCTGCAACGTGCCGGGCCCGAACCGCTCGACCAGCCAGCGGGGCAGCGGCGCCCAGCCGAATCCGCCCTGGGCCATTTCCAACAGCATCAGATAACTCGGCGCCGACCAGACGCGGCCCTTCGCCCGACTTTCATAGGGATTGATGATGGTGGCCAGACGCAGTTCGCGGTGCTGCTGCAGTACGTCCCGGTCGACGTAGTCCAACGTCGCCAACGAGTGTGCCGGGGACACGAACAAGGCGATTTCCGTGCGCTCGTCCACCGTCGAGCTGACCAGGTCCGGCGGGTAGCTGTCCTGCATTTCGGCGAAGGCAATCTGTGCCCGGCCGCTTTGTACCAGGGACATCAGGTCATCGCATTCGGCGATCAGGCATTCGAGTTCCAGGTCCGGGTAACGCTGCTCGAAGGCACTCAGGGCAGCTTCGAAGCGGTCCGACTGATAGGTATCGGACAGCGCCACCGTCAGCTTCGCTTCCACCCCTTGGGACAGTTGGCTGGCGGCTATTTCCAGGCGACTGGTGGCGGCCAGGATGTCTTCGGCCCGTTGCAGCATGACGTGCCCGGCCGGGGTCAGGCCGGGCTTGCGGCTGCTGCGGTCGAACAGCGTCAGGTTCAGGTCGATTTCCAGGCTGGCCACCGCTGCGCTGATGGTCGACTGACTGCGGCCGAGCTTGCGTGCCGCGGCGGAAAACGAGCCTTGGGTCGCGGCTTCGACAAACGCCAGCAACACTTCGTGAGAGGCCATGAACTATCGCCTTGATCGATGGTTATTGGTTATGAAGTATCGGCGTGATGACAGATCATGGCAACCACAGTCACTCAAGGGAGTTCGGCCATGAGCGCCAACAAATCCATTACTGAACGTATTTTTCAAGCCATCGGCTTCGAACTGCTGGCCATCCTGATCTGTACCCCGTTGCTGGCCTGGATCATGGACAAACCGATGTTGGACATGGGTGCTGTGACCATCGCCATGGCTGCACTGGCCCTCGCCTGGAACGTGGTGTTCAACGGTATGTTTGATCGCCTGCTGATGCGCTGGGCGATCGTGCACAACGCCTGGGTCCGCGTGGTGCATGCGCTGTTGTTCGAAGGCGGTCTGGTCGCCCTCGGCGTGCCACTGATCGCCTGGTGGCTGAATGTCAGCCTGTGGCAAGCGTTCGTGCTGGATATCGGTGTGTTGCTGTTCTTCCTGCCGTACACCTACGTCTACCACTGGATGTATGACGTGGTTCGGGAGCGGATGCTGGTGACTCGTGAGGTTTGTTGAGTCGTGTTTGAACCGGTTTTTGTGGCGAGGGGGCCCGTTGGCTTAGAGATCTGAAACCGGTCCTTGTGGGAGCGAGCCTGCTCGCGATGGCGGCGTGTCAGTCAACATCATTGCTGAATGTCAGACCGCTTTCGCGAGCAGGCTCGCTCCCACAGGTTTTGCACCAGATTCCAGGACTTTGGATCAGACGTGGAAGTAACCCACGCACGAATCGAACGGCAGGCGCTTGAGTTCGATCTTGTTCAGGTCGAGCACTTCACGCAGGGCCTTGGTTTCGCCCGGGAAGTTGCGGTAGGCGACTTCGTCGAGCACCACGATCGCGCCTTTGGGCATGTACGGCAGGAAGGTTTCCAGCGCGACTTTGGTCGATTCGTACAGGTCGGTGTCGAGGATCAGCATGGCCACGACCAGGTCCGGACGGGTCTTGACCCACTCCGGCACGGTCTTGACGATATCGCCCTTGACCAGTTCGCAACGCGGAATGCGGTTGACCGGGCGCAACAGGTCGTTGGCGTCGATCATGTCCTGGATCAGCGACTGGTCGGTGTCGGCGAACATGGTCTCGTTGACGTCGGCCGGGTCTTCTTTCTTGTCGATGCTCTGGAAGCCTTCGAAGGTGTCGAAACCCACGATCGAGCGGTTGATCGCATACGGTTCGAGGATCATCGACAGGTGCATGTAGAGCATCAACGAGTTGCCCTTGTACACGCCACACTCAATGATCGCGCCCGGCACTTCTGCGACCTTCTTGAACAGTTCCATACGCGACAATGCGGCGGTCACGCCAATGCGGTTGGCGAAGACGAACGGAGCGTCGGCCACGTATTCGGCATCGACCCGTTTCAGGACGTTGGTGCGGGTTTCGTTGTACTGGGCCTCGGCGGGCGTGATGCGACGCTTGGTCATTGCGGGATTCCTCGGAAATTCGAAAAGTCGTGGACGTGGAAGTAGTCTTTGAAACCGGCGCCGACATCCGGGCAGGCGCTGTCGACGTTGATCGCGCCGCGCTGCTGCTTGAGGTCGTCGAGGTGCATCAGGCGAAAGTCCACACTGAAGCGGGTGTGTTGCGTGTAATTGGGCACGGTGCCGTGCAGGTGCGAACCCGAGAACACCAGCATCTCGGCGGTGTTGCCGGCAATGCGCAGTTCAGAGGCGCTGTTGATCGCTTCGGTGGGCACCGGGTGCTGGCGCGCCTCTTCCTTGACGTTGTCCTTGGCGCGCTGGCGTTGCACGTCGATCCAGTCAGACAGGCTCCACTGCGCCGAGGTGTTTTTCACCGGGACGTCGAAGTAGGCCGGGTTGATCATCATGGTCTGCTCAGGCTGGATCGTGTAGACCGGCATCCAGGTATTGATCTGGCAGTCGACACCGCCGTACCAGGTATCGCGATGGGGCTTGTAGGCGTAGCTGACGCCAGCGTGCAGGTAGTCGTAGTTGGGCACGACGCGGATGCGCGGTACGTCGAAAATGAACTCCTGCGCAGCGCCACCGATTTCGTCGGTGAAGCTGCGGATCAGCTCCTTGGCACGCAGGCTGTTGGTGAACTGGCCCTTGAGGCGAGTCACCAGCACCACGAACTCTTCCACCGGCATCAGTGTGTGCAGCGCCTGGTGATTGGTCTCGCCATCGAAGGCGGCGGTGATGCTTTCCTGGGCAAAGGCACAGAGTTCCTTTGCCGCGTTCAGTTCGGTGTTGAGGAAGATGTCGCCAGCGTAGATCGCACTTCTGAAATCAGCGTGCTTGTGCAACTGATTGATGAATAAGTTCACGGTTCTCACCCAGGAATACTTTGGCTCTCATAAGAGTCGGCAACAGACTGACAAACTGAAGCGCCATCCTCGAACGAAGCGATCAATACCTTGATTTGGCGATGAAATGCGCGGCTTTGCGCCGGGCTGAAAGCAAACATCCCGCCGCGATTGCTCGCGGCGGGATGTGAGTACCGGCGGGAGTGATCAGAACAGTTGGGTGAACAACCAGTACAGGCTACCCGACAGCAGGATCGCCGCCGGCAGGGTCAGCACCCAGGCCATCAGCAGGTTGCGGATGGTCTTCATCTGCAAGCCGCCGCCGTTGGCGACCATGGTTCCGGCCACGCCCGAGGACAATACGTGAGTGGTCGACACCGGCAGGCCGAACATGTCGGCGGCGCCGATGGTCAGCATCGCCACGGTTTCTGCCGAGGCGCCTTGGGCGTAGGTCAGGTGGGTCTTGCCGATTTTCTCGCCGACGGTCACCACGATGCGCTTCCAGCCGACCATGGTGCCCAGGCCGAGGGCGATGGCCACGGCGATCTTCACCCACAACGGAATGAACCGCGTGGAGTTGTCGATCTGTTGCTTGAACAGTTGCAGCTTGCCATTGGTGTCGGCGTCGAAATTACCGACCTTGTTCTTGTCCATCAGGCGAATGGTTTCGCTGCTCAAGTACATGTCGTTACGCACGTTGCCCACGGCCTCGGCCGGGACTTTCGATAGCGAGCCATAACCCTTGACCTGGGCGCCGATGCTACCGGTCAGCGCAGCCAGCGCTGGCACCAGTTGCGGGGTGGCTTCCTTGCTGCGCACGTATTCGGACAGCACTGCGCGTGGGTCGGCGGGGGCCGGTAGCGGTGCCGCCTTGACCAGCGCTTGCTGGGTCACTTCGGCGACGGCCGCGAACTGCAAGGCTTGATCGGCCGGCATGGTGCGGTTCAGTGCGTAGGCCATTGGCAGCGTGCCCACCAGAATCAGCATGATCAGGCCCATGCCTTTCTGGCCGTCGTTCGAGCCGTGGGCAAACGACACGCCGGTGCAGGTCACGATCAACAGGCCGCGAATCCACCACGGCGGCGGGGTCTCGCCCTTTGGCTCCTTGTACAGCGCACGATTCTTGACGAACGCGCGCAGGGCCAGCAACAGCAGCGCCGCGAAGCCGAAGCCCACCAGTGGCGAGAGCAGCAGCGCGTAACCGATCTTGGTGGCCTGGGCCCAGTCCACACCGCTGGTGCCGTCGTGGCCGTGCATCAGGGCGTTGGCCACGCCGACCCCGATGATCGAACCGATCAGGGTGTGCGAGGACGACGCCGGCAGCCCCAGCCACCAGGTGCCGAGGTTCCACAGGATCGCGGCGATCAGCAGGGCGAAGATCATCGCGAAGCCGGCGGACGAGCCGACTTGCAGGATCAGCTCCACCGGCAGCAGGGCGATAATGCCGAATGCCACCGCGCCGCTGGACAGCAGCACCCCGAGGAAGTTGAAGAAACCGGACCAGACCACCGCAACGTTCGGCGGCAGCGAGTTGGTGTAAATCACCGTGGCCCACTGCGTTGGCGGTGTCATGGAAGCCGTTGACGAACTCAAAGCCCAGGGCAATCAAAAGCGCCACGCCCAACAGCAGGAACGGCGTCCAGGTGGTCACCACCGTGCCGAGTTCGTTCATGTCGTGCATCAGGCTGTAAGCGGTAAACAACAAGCCGATGGCCAGCACGGCGAAAAACACCACGATGGTGAGCAGGCCGGGTTTTTTGTCGAATTGCGGTTTGGCGCTACTGGCGGGGGTGGCGGTGAAGGAGGGCGTAGCCATCACTGACATTCCTGAGGAGGGAGGTGTATCAGTGATAATCGTTGCCAATTGTTACAGGGAGACTGCTCTGGATCAGTGTTTGGGGGATTTGCGGGCCGTTGATCTGAAATCACCGGTCTTTGAAGGTGAACCCTGTGGGAGCGGGCTTGCTCGCGAAGGCGGTGCGTCATTCAACATTGATATTGACTGGCCTGACGCCTTCGCGAGCAAGCCCGCTCCCACAAGATTCCAGCTGCGGTCAGTAATCCTGCTGCTTGCGAAACGCCCAGCGCCCGGCAATCACGGTAAAGGTCGCGACCAGCGCCACCAGGATCCAGAAACCCTCCGGATCGCCGGCCAGCGGAATGCCGCCCACGTTCATGCCGAAGAAACCGGCGATGATGTTGATCGGCAGCGCCAGCACTGTCACCACCGTCAGGGTGAACAGCGTGCGGTTGGTCTGTTCGTTGATGTTGGCGGCGATCTCTTCCTGCAACAGCTTGATCCGCTCACCCAGCGCCGTGAGGTCGTTGATGATCAGCGCAAACTCCTCGGTGGATTTGCGCAACTCCTTCACGTCTTCCTTTTGCAGCCATTGCGGCGGCCGGTTGAGCAGGCGCAGCAATGAGCCAGGCTCCAGCGCCAGCAGCCGTTGCAAGCGCACCAGCACTCGGCGGTTGGCGCCCAGTTCAGCGCGGTTGGTCGACAGCCGCGAAGAGAGCAATTCGTCTTCGATCTGATCCACGCTCTGGCTGGTCTTGCGCACGATCTGGGTCAGCACTTCACCTTGGTCGCGCAGCAAATGCACCAGCAACTCCAGCGGGGAGCGAAAGCATTCCCGGGCCTTCACCGACGAGCGTAATTTGTCCACCGAGTGCAGCGGTTGCAGGCGTGCGCTGATGATCAATTGGCTGCGGGCGCACACCCACAGCGTCGAGACATCCGACGAGACCATGTTGCTGAGGTTGAACACTACGTCGTTGACCACCGCCAGCAACGCGGAGTCGACATGTTCGATGCGCGTCGAGCGCGAGCCTTCGTGCAGCGCCTCGAAAAATTCCTCGGGCAACTCCAGATGACTTTTCATCCAGCGTTCGCACGCGGCATGGGCGAGGTTCAGGTGCAGCCAGAGAAATTGCTCGTCGCTTTCCGGTTGTTGCAGGTACTGCAAGGCCTCGGCGGAATTGATTTCCCGGCCGGCCTCACCGGGGCGAAAGCTGAAACCGTAAAGCAGGCCGAACAGATCCGTGTCTCGATGACTGTGATCGATGCTGTGGTTCATGAGGGCTCGCAAGGGGAGACGCCTGTCGCAGGTTTCGCAGGTTCACTTGAGCGGCATCATCGCAAGCGCTGATGACTTTTTTGTGACGCAAGTACTGGGGCAATTCGAAGATCGTCAGCGCGATGTGCAAAACATCCTATGCGAGCTTGCCACGCAGCAGGGCAACGAGCCGCAACTCAACAGCCGCATTGAGCGCTTGATGCAAACCACTGTGTACCGGGTTGCTTACCGAGTCGGTACACAGTCGATCTCAAGTACGGGCATGGGGTGACGATGACTGATGGCTACGACTGCTACCAAAATGCCTTGGCAGAGCGGGTCAACGGCATATTGAAGACAGAACTCTTGCTCCACCGGCCGACAGACCTGGCGCAAGCGGAGCAAATGGTGCGGGAGGCGATCTTGATCTACAACCAGGAGCGCCCACACCTGTCCTTGAAATACAAAACGCCCGATGCGGTGCATCGGGCGTTAGGGTGAAACAGGTGTAAACCTATTTCAGGACTAGACAGATTAAGTGTCCTGTTTGTTCTTCAGGACCTTGCCGTTGGAGGCATCGATGTCCACATCCCACTCGACGTTCTTGGCGTCACGCAGCTCGATCTCGTACTCGTAACCGTTGAAGTGGTTGTCCAGTTCGGTTTTGGTAATCGTTGCACCCGGGTGCAGATCCAGCGCGATCTTGTTCAGGTCTTCCAGCGGCTTGATCTTGCCGTCCTTGACCAGTTGCGGGATCTCATCGACCCGCACATCGGCCTGGGCCAGGCCCACGGTTAGGGTCAGGGTTGCAGCGGTCAACAAAGCAGTCAGGGTCTTCATGGGCTTCTTTCCTTGGGTGATCCGTTCAAGTGAGATCAGGTTAGCCTGTGTAACTTAATCCACCCTTAAAACCCTCTACATGTCCTGCATCAATTTCTGTGGGAGCGAGCCTGCTCGCGAAAGCGCAGTGTCAGTCAACGTTGATGTTGAAGCTGATGACCCCTTCGCGGGCAAGCCACGCTCCTACAGGTTTTGCGCAATTCTGGATCAATATCCGTTGTTCTGTAGCACCTGCGCCACACTCGCCGCCGCCGGGCGTTTATAGAACTTCAACAACTCGCTGGCGCGATTGGTGAAGATGCCGTCGACTCCGGCGTCCATGACTTTCTGGTAGTCCACCGCATCATCGATGGTGTAGACGTGCACCAGTAGGCCCTGATCGTGGGTGTACCGGTTCATCCACGGTTGCACCAGGTCCGAATAACTCTGGTCGCCGCCCTGGGTCAGTGCGGCGGACGGGCCGGTGCCGATGGCGCCCTGGGCTTTGGCGTAGTCGACCCAGTGCTGGAATTCGGCCTTGTCCTTCGGCTGCTGTTTGGCGTAGTAAGCGGCTTTATCCTTTTCGCCGGACTCGGCAAATGTCACCTTGGACTTGGGCTCGATACTGCCTTCACCGACCCACAACAGCAGGATCTTCGGCATCTTCGGCATCTCTTTTTGCAGCAGTTCGAGGCTGCTCTTCTCGAAGGTCTGCAGGACCACCTTGCCTTTGCCCTGGCCGACCGCCAGCTCGCTTTTTGCCAGTTTCGAAGCGGTCGGGCTCAGCCAGCCCCGGTCCTGAAGTTTTTCCTTGAGGTCGTGTTCGATGCCGGGGAACTGCTTGGGCTCCTTGGTCTCGATGTACAGGCCGGGCTTGTGCAGGCTGTTGCCCTCGGCTATGTCGATGATTTCATCAAGGGTCAGAATCTTCAGGCCAGCGAAGGCGGGACGCGCGCGATCCGGGTACGCGGCATTGAACCAGCTGCCCGCGTCCAGGGTTTTCAGTTCGGCCATGGTGAACGCATTCGCCGGGCTGTCCTTGCGCTCGGGAAATTTTGCCGCGACGTCGGTGGTGCGTTGCAGATTGTTGTCGTGCAGGGCAAACAGCACGCCATCCTTGCTGCGCTGCAGGTCCATTTCCAGATAGTCGGCGCCCAGGTCGCGGGCAGTCTTGTAGGCGGCGGCGGTGGATTCCGGCGCATCGAACGACGCGCCACGGTGGGCGATCACCGCTGGATGCGGAATGCCCAAACGAGTCGCCAGTGCCGCAGGGCCGGGTTCGCTGGCGGCCTGTGCCTGGCCGAGGCCGAGGCCGAGCAACAGGCTCAGTAACAGGGCACTTTTAGTAAAGGTTGCGGGCATGGTCGAGATCCTTTCGCAATGAGTGAGCGGTCCCTTTTAACAACTCATCTTTGCAGGCGCTATCGCGAGACCGACATAAACCTGTCTAAAGCTGATTTTCGTCAGCGCTTTTGTGCGCCCGTTTGCAGTACGCTGGGGCCCTGTAATTTCCCCAGCAGAGGGAAATGCAGGCCCTGCGTGCAAACCAACGATCACCATTGCGGGGTTTAACATGCGTATCACTTCCCAGCTCATCTGCCAGGCTGCCGACCAACTCAAGGGTTTCGTCGGCCTCAACCGCAAGACCGGGTACTACATCGTGCGCTTCAGCGAAGACTCGTTTGGCATGGACGTGGCGGACGACGGCATCATCCCTACCAGCGAATTCGTCTGGGCCATGGGGCCCGAGCAAACCATGATGCTCAAGCGTGAATTGATTCAGTTGCTGCTGGACCAGAACATCGATGACCGGATCAACATTACCGAGCCGTTGCGGGTGTACATGAACCGGCGGGAAGTGCCGGAGATATCGGCGGTTCGCAGCCTGGTTCAGGGCTGAGTTTTTGCGGTGATTTGACTGGCCTCTTCGCGAGCAAGCCCGCTCCCACAGGTTTCGTGTGCTGCCATCGATCCTTGTGGGAGCGGGCTTGCCCGCGAAGACGTCCGTAAGAACACCGCATCATTTACAGACTGAACCCGTAGGCCCGCTCAACCCGGCACACCCGCGTATGACACCGCGCATACCAGGTCGAGCGCCCACGCTCGCGAATGGCCGCATGCTCAGGATGATGCTTCCACGCCAGAATCGCCGCTTCACTGGCCCAGTACGACACCGTAATCCCAAGCCCATCCTCGCCCCGCGCCGATTCCACGCCGAGAAACCCCGGCTGTTCACGGGCCAGTTCCAGCATCCGTGCGGCCGCTTCGGCGTAACCCTGGTCACCCTCGGTGCGCAGTGAGGTAAAAATCACCGCGTAATAAGGCGCGGCTGGCGTATCGGCGATCATGACGAGCGCCCCGCACAGGCTTCGACAAAGGCGCCAACCAACGGCGGCAAGACACCCTTGAGCGCCGCCCGCTCGGGCTGGAACAAGGTCGCGACAAAGAACGGATGACCGCTGAGTTCGACCGCGCGCAGCCCTTGTTCCGAATCGTGGCCGACGGCGTGCAAATCGCGCTTGAGCAACTCCCCTTCGAACTGCGGATTGACCCCATATCGACAGCGATAGCCTTCACGAATCTCGGCGCTTTCGTACGCCTGGGCGAGCAACGAACCCTCAAGCAAATCAATCGTATCGACCGCTTCCACCAGCGCGCACGACAGCGGTGTCAGTAGCGCCCGTGCTGCATCGGGATTTGTCTCGCTGTGTTCGGCATCCGACCAGCCCAGCACATTGCGCGCATATTCCAGCACCGCGTGTTGAAAACCGCCACAGGTGCCGAGGAAAGGTCGCCGTTGTTCGCGGGCAAAGCGAATCGCCAGCAGCGCACCGTCCATGTTCCGGTAAGGGGTGGCCGGCACACACCAGACCCCGTCGAATGTGTGCAACGGTGTCTCGGCGTGGATTTCATCGGTGGCCAGCCATTGCCATTGCACGTTCAGGCCACTGTGTTCAGCGGCTTTTTCGAGGGCGACGGGAATGGCCTGGTGGGCGGTGACTTGCGGGTCGTAGTCGCCGATCAGGACGATGCGAATCGGGCGGGTTTCCATGTGGGGCCTCTGCACTTGTTGATTGCTGGTGCCCACTATAGATTGGCGTTCACGCACTCAATATTGGCGTTTATCCAAGTGATCAATGCAGCCACGCACTATCGACTGGACTACCCGGACCTGGCCCTGATCCTCGCGCTGGTGCGCGGCGGCTCTTTGGCCCGGGCCGCGCAACTGCTGAAGGTGGATGTCTCGACGGTGTTTCGAGCGGTGCGCCGGCTGGAGGCTGCACTGGGTCAGCAACTGTTCGAAAAAAGCCGCGCCGGTTACCTGCCCACCACCCTGGCGCAGTCCCTGGCAGAACAGGCCGAGCGCGCTGAGCAGGCGCTAGAGGCGGCGCGCATCGGTGTGGAGCAGGGCGGTGAAGTGATCAGCGGCATCGTGCGTCTGACCTGTACCGATTCGGTCCTGCAAGGTTTGCTGTTGCCGGCGCTGGCGCAGTTCATGCCGAACTATCCGGCGCTGACCCTCGAGCTCAGCACGTCCAATGATTTTGCCAACCTCAGCCGCCGGGATGCCGATATCGCCCTGCGCCTGACCCGCACGCCACCGGAGCATCTGGTGGGACGGCGGCTGGCGGACATTTCCTACCGAGTGTGTGCCAGCGAGCGATACCTGCAATCGCTCAATACCCCTGACCTGGCCGCATTGACCTGGATCGCCCCGGATGACTTTCTGCCTGATCACCCGACCGTTACCTGGCGTCGCCAGGCCTTGCCGGGCGTAACGCCGGGCTATCGTTGCAACAGCATGCTTTCGGTGACCGAGCTGGTCAGGGCGGGGCTGGGTGTAGCGGCGTTGCCGGACTTCTTGATCGGCGACGGATTACAGCCGCTGAGCGAACCGTTGCACGGATACGACACTGCGCTGTGGCTGCTGACCCGTCCCGACTGCCGCGCCTTGCGCTCGGTGGTCACCTTGTTCGATGAGTTGGGGCGGGCGCTGAAACTGCCGTGAAACCGTTCAGGCCTTCGGCTCATCCTTGCGCACGAAGTGCTGATGCATTTCCGTGGTCAGGTTTTCGATGCGCTCGGTGAGGGCCTTGGTCATTTCCGTGAGGCGGGTGTTCTGCTCAAGCAACTCCAGCAGTTGCGCAGTGTTTTTCGCGGCTTGCGCCTGTCGCTCACTGTTGGCGGTCGCCAGCGCTTCGCGGTGTTGCGCATCGGCATCGGATTGGGCTTTGTCCCGCGCAGCCTGGCGAGTCTGGGCCAACAGAATCAATGGCGCGGCATAGGCCGATTGCAGGCTGAAAGCCAGGTTGAGCAGGATGAACGGGTACAAATCGAAATGGGTGAAACCGGACAGGTTGAGGCACACCCAGGCCACCACGATCAGCGTTTGTGCGCCGAGAAAAGTCGGTGTGCCGAAGAACCGCGCAAAGGCTTCGGCGCGCAGGGCAAACTTGTCATTGCCAAAGGTCGGCGCCAGGTGGGCATGAGGGCGATGGAAACGCAGGTGATCGACGGGGGCAGCGGTTTCGTGGCTCGTGCTGGTCATGATGCTCTCTGTTTGGCGCTGGGACTGAGGCTCACTATAGCCTCAGCGCCAGTTTCATTCTGAAACACATCGCGCCATTCAAGTCAGCGCCATCAATCCTTCGACACCGCCGTCGACCTTGTCATTTATTGCACCTGATAGCAGGCCAGAAACATGTCCAGCGCGGAATCCGCCACCGTGTTTTGCTCCTTGGCTGACAAGCCGGGTTGCCCCATGGAAATCTGTGGCCAGAATGCAAAGGACTTGAGCAGGCCATGGATCTGTTGAGCGGCGAATTCGGGAGCCACGGCCTTCAATCGGCCATCCGCTTGAGCGGCCCGAATCCACACCGTCAGTCCCTCTTCGCGCGCGCCCATTCGGGCCACCATGTTCTGTGCCCGTTCCGGGGAATGAATCGTTGCCGCAATGGCCACCCGTGCCAGGTCGAGCAGATTGTCATCGCCCAACATTTGCAGCTTGGCCATCAGCAACACGCGCAGTTGATCGCGCAGCGGCAGGTCGGGACGGTAGGCCGTTTCCTGTTCTGCCGTCACCCGGATCCATAATTGATTGAGGATCTCGGCGAACAACTCTTCCTTGCTGGGAAAGTGGTTGTACACCGTGCGCTTCGACACACCGGCAGTGGTAGCAATCTTGTCCATGCTGGTGATCTCGAAGCCGTTGTCACGGAATTCGTTGATCGCGGCTTGAATGATCGCTTGGCGTTTTCGGTCGGTGAGGCGCTGTGGAGCTGTCATAAGTACGCTTCGGCAGGAAGAGAGGGGAAATTACACTCGGTAGTTTACTTGTCATCGACTTTGATGCAACCTAGAAACTACACTGTGCAGTGTAATGTTTTGTTAACCCTGCCCAGCAAAAATAGAAAGTCCGGCTGATGCGTGCGTGCCTTGGCCATTTATCGTCCCAAAGCGGAAAATCGTGATATGTGCGGTTTTTCTGGAGTCATTCAGTCATGGCCAATTCAAACTCCCCGGCGGACAACGCCTCCACACCTGAAGCGTCCCGACAGGCTCAAGGGCAGTATCAAAACTTCACGCCGGTTCAACGTTTAAGCTTTGGCAAAACCATGGGCATCCTGTGGAACGTGCTGTTCCACAAACCGCAAAACACCCGCCCGAACGCGCCCGTCCCGGTGCAAGCCCTGACTCAAGCCGCGCTGATTGCTGCGCCCAACCACAGCGTCTATCGCCTGGGCCACTCCACGGTGTTGCTCAAGCTGCGCGACAAGTTCTGGATCACCGACCCGGTCTTCGCCGAGCGTGCCTCGCCTGTGCAATGGGCCGGCCCCAAGCGTTTTCACCAGCCACCGATCAGCCTGGAACAATTGCCACCGATTGAAGCGGTGATCTTGTCCCACGACCACTACGACCACCTGGATCATGCGGCCGTGCTGAAGCTCGCGGACAAGACCAAATACTTCCTGACCCCGCTGGGCGTAGGCGACACCCTGATCAAGTGGGGCATCGACGCCAGCAAAGTCCGCCAACTGGATTGGTGGCAAGGCACGGAAGTCGATGGCATCCAGTTCATCGCCACCCCGTCGCAGCACTTTTCCGGCCGTGGTCTGTTCGACAGCAACAGCACCCTCTGGGCCTCGTGGGTGATGATCGACGGTGACACACGCCTCTTCTTCAGCGGCGACAGCGGCTACTTCGACGGCTTCAAACGCATCGGCGAACAGTACGGCCCATTCGACCTGACCCTGATGGAAACCGGTGCCTACAACGTCGACTGGCCGCACGTGCACATGCAACCCGAACAAACCCTGCAAGCCCACCTCGACCTCAAGGGCCGCTGGTTACTGCCGATCCACAACGGCACCTTCGACCTGTCGATGCACGCCTGGTACGAACCCTTCGACCGCATCCTGGCCCTGGCCTGGGAGCGCAACGTATCGATAACCACGCCGCAGATGGGCGAGGCGTTCAACTTGATGCATCCGCAGCGTGGTGGGGCGTGGTGGCTGACGGTGGAAGGGGAGAGTGAGCGGGTGCTGGTGCAGAACGCGTAAAGTTGTGATCCCGGCCGGTCTGCGGACCGGCTTGGGAGCTCAACTAAATCAGTTAGCCACGCTAGTTCTTTAACTGCTCAAGGAACCCCGAGATCTTTGCCACGCTCAGGTCGCGAAACTTCCCTCGAAGTATTTCGTTTAGTTCTTCGGCAGATAATCCGAGCTTCTGCGCAGCATCAGTCTTACTCAACCGACCGCTTTCCAGCAGAAGGCCAATCTTCATAACGCATTCAGATTTGGCCCGCATATCGCCAGCATCGGGAATGCCCAGTGCCTGATAAACGCAGTTATCGCCATCGTCGATTTCGTTCATCTGTTGACCCTCACTCCACCATCGCAAAATCCGCCCGCCCAACCGGGTTCGGCGTCGACCCCTTCACATTCATCCCTCGACCCGGCGCAAACCCCGGGAAGAACACCAACCCCTCCGATTCGAACCGATAGGCCAGCGCCAGGCGCGTGACATCCAGCACCTCCTGGCGCGCCTCGAAGCGTTGAATGGCATCCACCGAGACCCGGGATTCCCGCGACAGCTCTTGCACACTCCAGCCCAGCATCGCTCGGGCCTGGGCGCAGTGGGCCGGGGTGAATTGGAAGAGGGCGATACGTTCCAGGGTGATTTTCATCGCTTGAGAGGCCATGGTGTTCTCCGGGCTCGAGAGTGTTGGTCAAAATATACTGTGTTTTTGTACAGTTGTTTTGAGCCCGGATCAAATGCATTTTTTGATTTTTCTTTTCAGCCAGACGAATGGCACTGCACTTATTTGCCCGCCAACCCCGGCGCTTCCCGCACAATAAAGTGGTCCAGGTTTTCAATGTTGGCGCTGAACACCCCGAACGTCTGCTCGGGGGTTTTCTTGCTCGGCACCTGCTTCAGTTCGGGTGTTACGCCATAAAAGAAGCAGTACAACTCCCGCCCGCTCTCGATGGCGTGCTTGAGCTCCTCCAGGAACGCCTTGCGCTTGCGGTAGCTGTCTATGAGCTTCTTGCTCAGGTAGACATTGACCGAGTAAGGCTTTTTCTCGAACCAGACCTTCTTCTCGAAATCGATGCGAAAGCTCTGGGTGTAGTCCTTGATCTCCTTGATCTTGCCCCAGTAAATCAGCCCTTTGTTGTCTTGCAGGTATTCGATTTTCTTGAAAAAAGACCCGTAAGGCGCGGTGTGCTCGCCAATCTTCAGCGGCACGCGCTTGAGCAAATCCTTGTCGTCGAAGTTTGAAACGAAACACTCCACCGGATGGGCGAAGACGCTGGTCTTGTCCGGGGCCAATTCCCTGCTCGGTTGCTCGACATTACTAGCCGCCTTAGGCACCGATGGCTCATCCCGAACCACATCGGCAATCTCCACCGGGCTGGACGGCTTACGCACATATTCACGGCGAGTCAGTAACAATTCCGACGGGAAATTTTCCTCGCGGCTGTCATCCGTTTCCGCCTCATCCACATCCGACGCCGGCGTCTTCAAGCTGACATAAGGGCAGCCCTCGACATGCCGCGTACTCGGCAGGTTCTTGAAGTGCGGCGTGCGCACGTAATTCACATTCTTGGCGTTGAAGGTGCCCAATTCATTGGCGGCATCGAACGCCAGGCGACAGGCATCGTTGGGGCATTGGAAATGCTCCTTGGCGGAGTCGAAATCCATCGTCTCGTCGAAATTCAGATCCCGAACGTCGTAGATCGACAACTTGTCGTTGAGGCCGAGGCAGTAGGCGAGGTCGAATTTCATGTCGGGTTCCAAATCCTTTTGGTGAACAGCTTCCAGTGATGGCGCATTCGAAGCAATAGCTACACTGAGATCACTTCGATGTCGCCGAGTCTGCACAGTCCATCAAAGAGGGCGGTTCATGAGCCATTCAGATGCTTCGCCCCCGCTCCCGGAGCCGGGCCGGATAGCCCGCCGGGATGAACAGACCGGTTGGCGCCGCTGGCTACCGGGGCTGGGCATGCTGCGCGAATACCAACCGGCATGGTTGCGTTACGACATCGTGGCCGGCCTGGTGTTGACCACGATGCTGGTGCCCGTCGGTATCGCTTATGCGGTGGCTTCGGGCGTGCCCGGCATTTATGGCCTCTACGCGACCATCATTCCGCTGCTGTTCTATGCCTTGTTCGGCCCCAGCCGAATTCTGGTGATGGGGCCGGATTCGTCCCTGGTGGCCGTCATCCTTGCCGTCATCATTCCACTCTCCGGCGGCGACCCGCAGCGTGCCGTCGCCCTGGCGGGGATGATGGCGATCGTCTCGGGATCGGTGTGTATCCTGGCCGGTATGGCGCGCCTGGGTTTTATCACCGAGCTTCTATCCAAACCGATCCGCTACGGCTACATGAACGGCATCGCACTGACCGTATTGATCAGCCAACTGCCCAAGCTGTTTGGTTTTTCGATTGAGTCCGAGGGCCCGTTGAGAAACATATGGGCCATCGCCTCGGCGGTGATGGAGGGAAAGGTCAACTGGACCACATTCGTGGTGGGCGGGCTCACCCTGGCGGCGATCCTGCTACTCAAAAGATGGCCGCGACTGCCGGGCATCCTGATCGCCGTGGTAGGCGCGACAGTCGCCGTGGGTGTACTCGACCTTGCGACACGCGCCGGTGTGTCGGTCCTCGGTTCGCTCCCCCAAGGCTTGCCCGGTTTCGCCATCCCCTGGATCACCAGCGCCGACATCGTCCCGGTGTTGATCGGCGGTTGCGCCGTCGCACTGGTCTCGTTCGCCGACACCAGCGTGCTCTCCCGTGTCTATGCGGCGCGGACCCGAACCTACGTCAACCCGAACCAGGAAATGGTGGGCCTCGGCATCGCCAACCTGGCGGCCGGTTTTTTCCAAGGCTTCCCGATCAGCAGCAGCTCGTCACGTACGCCCGTGGCCGAGGCCGCCGGAGCCAAAACCCAAATGACCGGCGTCGTCGGCGCACTGGCGGTTGCCTTGCTGCTGGTGGTGGCACCGGACCTGCTGCAACATTTACCGTCCAGCGCCCTGGCGGCGGTCGTGATTGCCTCGGCCATTGGCCTGATCGAAATCACCGACCTGCGACGGATCTATCGCATCCAGCGCTGGGAATGCTGGCTGTCGATTGTCTGTACGGTCGGCGTGACCGTGTTCGGCGCGATCGAGGGCATCGGCCTGGCCATCGTGATTGCCGTCATTGAGTTCCTTTGGGATGGCTGGCGCCCGTACTCCGCGGTATTGGGGCGCGCCGATGGGGTCAAGGGCTACCACGACATCAAGCGCTACCCCGACGCGCGGCTGATACCCGGCCTGGTCCTGTTTCGCTGGGATGCACCCTTGTTTTTCGCCAACGCCGAGCTGTTCAGCGACCGAGTACTGGACGCCGTGGCGGCATCGCCCACGCCCGTGCGCTGGCTGGTGGTCGCCGCAGAACCAGTCACCAGCGTCGACGTGACCTCCGCCGACATGCTCGCCGAACTGGACGACTCCCTGCACGCGGCGGGTATCGAGTTGTGCATTGCCGAGATGAAAGACCCGGTCAAGGACAAGCTCAAGCGGTTCGGGTTGTTTGCGCGGTTGGGGGAGACGGCGTTTTTTCCAACGATTGGGACGGCTGTGGATAGCTATGTTGCGATGTATTCGGTGGATTGGGTGAAAGGATAGGTGCTCCCGCCATTGGACAAGCCCCCATCGCCTGACTAGCGTTGTCTGGCAGATCGAATCGCCGCATGCTTCATGGGCAAGTGCCGGGCCAAGTGGACTCTCCAGCCGTCCAAGCCTTGATTGCCGTGAAACCCGAGAGGTCGAAATCGAGACTTCACAGCAAGGAGCGCACCATGCCGAACAACTGGCCCGCAGGGATTGAGCACGTTGTCGTGCTGATGATGGAAAACCGTTCGTTCGACCATTTGCTGGGGGATTACACAAGCATCAATCCCGCGTGTGACGGTATCAACCGCAAGGCGCCCAGCACCAACCCGCTGAAGCTGGCCAATGGCAATTCGACGGTGATTACCCAGGCCTCGGAGTTCCCGGAGAACTACAGCCTGTGGGCGCCTCCGCCCCCTCTACCTCCGGCGCTGCCGCCGAGCAACAGTGAGGGTTTCGATCTTGGCCACGAGTTCGTCAATGTGGAGAAACAACTGGGCGTCTCCTTCAAGACCAGCCCGGCCAACCCCACGCTCAACGGTTTTGCCCAGGACGCCTACGACAAGGCCCGCACCGACCTGAAAGTCTACAAAACCTGGTCGCAATCCATGGCCCAACGGGCAATGAACTACATCCCGTTCGGCGCTACGCCAGCGAAAGATACGCTGCCGGCCATCCACGGATTGGCGCGTAACTTCACCGTGTGCGACCGCTGGTTTTCCTCGGTGCCAGGCCCGACCTGGCCGAACCGCTTTTTTGCCATGCTCGGCAGTTGCAATGGTCATCTGCTGATGCCCTCCACTGGCACAGTGCTGGCCGGGATCAAAAGCCTGATCGCACAGTTTGGCGGCGAGAGTATTTTTTCGCTGCTGCGCAACAACGGCCATGACGCACGCATTTACTCCGATGGCGCCGTCCCGTTGGCGGCGCTGGTCAAGGGTGGTTTGCAGCACCTGAGCATCGACGACTTCAAGTCAGACGTCGCCGGTAACAAACTCCCCAAACTGTCCTGGATCGAGCCGAGCTATGGCCTGCTCAACGGTAAGCTCGGACCAAACGTGTCCCATCATCCACCTGAAGATTTGCGCTTTGGCGATCAGTTTGTCGGTGAGGTGTTCAATGCCTTGTCGGCCAATACCGCTGCCTGGAACAAAACCCTGTTCGTGCTGCTGTACGACGAACATGGCGGCTTCCATGACCACGTGGTGCCGCCAACTTGCGTGGCGACCGGTTCAACGGTCGATGTGCCCTGGAAAAATCCCTTCACCCGCCTCGGCGTGCGTGTACCGGCGATCCTGGCTTCGCCGTGGCTCAAGCCAGGCTTGATCCCCTGGACGGGCGATGTCCAGGCGCAGCACTACGATCACACTAGTTTGCTGGCCTTTCTTTGCGATCACTTCAAGGTGCCGCGCAGTGCGCTCGGCCCACGGGTGGTCGCCGCGCAGCACTTCGGCAATGCACCCATCTGGCGTGCCGCACCGAGCGTAACGACTGCGCCGACATTGGCGGCCACCGTGGTGCCGAGTCGCGCCGGGTTGCCTTTGATCGAGTCCGAACTGGCGACTCAAAGCCGACAAGTGGTGGACAGCGCCACCGGTTACCTCGATGGCCTCGATCCAGAGCAGATCTGGAAGAGCAGCGCCCAATGGGTCAGCGGCTTTCTCGGCAACCGCAGCCGTGCCCTGGCTGATCCGGGGCAGGCGGCACTCACGCCTGCCGCGCCCAGTGCGGACAGCCTGGAGGCGAAACTGCGGCGCCTGCAGGATCTGATGGTCACCGCCCAAGGGCAAACGGTACCTCCGGTGGCGGCGCCGGCCAGCAAAGCCTTGGTCGAGCCGGGATTGGAGGTCGCGCCAACACGGCTGCGCGTCCTGTGCCTGCCCGGCGTGGGGTTCAGCCGGGCAACGGGCGGGCAGGGCGGTATCGATGCGAACTGGCAGGAACAATGGCGCACATTGATCCGCACCCAACTGGCGCAGAACGGGCGCCTCATTGATGACCAGGACATCGACTTTCTGTCCTTTGATGAGCAACTCAAGGAGGGACCGGACTTCGCCCAGATCACCCGAGGCCTGGCGATGCTGAGGGCCGATGCCAGGGGCAAGACCGATGAGAACTTCGGCAGTTGGGGCCTGCCGGTCAACCAGATGTTGCGCACCACGGTCGGCGCCCTCGTGCAATGGATCGAAGACGCTGAGCTACGCACTGAGTTGACTCAACATCTGCTGGCGAAGATCGAGGCATTCAATCCGCAGATCATCTTCGCCCAAGGCCTGGGCAGCCTGATCGGCTACGACGCCCTGCGCCGTTCGGTGGCGAAAAAAGGTTCGGCGCTCAAGCGCATCGATGGCCGAGTGTTCGTCAGCTTCGGCTCACCGATCGCACTGCCGTTGGTGATGCGCGAAGTGTGGGGCGGGCGGGTCCTGCGCCTGAGCGAAAACGGCCGAGGCATCCGTCGCTGGTTCCACCTCTATAACCCCAACGATGGCTTGCTGACCCGGCCGATCACCTCGCCGGATTCCGCGCGAGTCGACCTGCAAACCGAATTCACCTTGCCATTGCGCGATGACCTGCTCGACCTTAATCACGCCGCCCAGGCCTACTTATCGTCACCCACCAGCCAGACCGGCCTGTGGCCACAACTGGCCCGCGATGTGGTGGCTGCGCGCGCTCTGGAAGTACCGGCGTTCCTGTCCCGCAGCGGCCAACGCAAACGCCGCGCCCTGGTGGTCGGCATCAACGATTACCCCGACCCGAGCGCACGCCTCGACGGCTGCATCAACGACACCTACCTGATCAGCCGCATGCTCCAGGAAAGCGGCTACGACGCCGGCGACATCCGTTTGCTGCACGACGCCCGAGCGACTCGGGCCAACTTCGTCGAGCGCCTCGAATGGCTGGTGGAAGGCGCCCGCGCCGGCGACGAGCGCGTGTTGTTCTACTCCGGCCACGGCACCCAGCTGCCGGTCTACAGCAGCAGTGGTGAAGCCGACTGCATGGACGAAACTCTGGTGCTTCACGATTTCGACTGGGACGACGAAAGCACCCACTTCACCGACAAACTGTTCCGCCAGTTCTACAGCCACCTGCCATTCGACCCGGACGGCCACGGCGCCAAACTCACCGTCATGTTCGACTGCTGCTACGCCGGCGGCATGACCCGCGGCAACGGCCGCGTGCGCGGCATCACCCCACCCAGCGACATCCGCCACCGCATGCTGCGCTGGGACCCCTACGCCGGCGACTGGGACCGCCGGGTATACGCCGTCGACGCCGACCGCCGCGACTTCAGCGAACAAGACAACAAAACCCGCGGACTCACCCGCACCCGCACCACCCAAGGCGCCGCCACGGGCCTTCGCCCCGAGAAAAAAGCCCAACTGCTGCGCCAAGGCAAACTCTACGGCCACCACGGCCCCTACATGCCCCTGATGCTCTACGCCGCGCGGGAAAACGAAAAGGCCAATGAGTATGAGGTGGGGTCGAACAGCTATGGGGCCTTCACCTACGCCCTGGTTGAGCAACTGCGCAAATTGCATCAGGAGGATGCGACGTTGGGGTTTGATCAGTTGATTGAACGGGTGGGGAGTGTGTTGAGTGCGAGGTCGCTTGGGCAGACGCCGGAGATTGTTGGGCCGAGTGGGGTGAGGGCGGCGGTGTGTCCGTGGCGGATTAGTGGGTTGGGGAGGTGAGGGCGCAGAGTATTGTCGTGGAAGATATGAGATTCATGTAGCAGGCGAACAGCGGCTGGTCCATTCCACCGCTGCCCGTTATTGAGCAATAGCGCTTAGAAATAGTGGCTTTTCGCCCTATAACAAATTGAAGCCTTTTGATACTTTGGTGATTGTAGGGATTTTCCTACAGCCATTGTCGATAAAGGGCAGCACTCGTGGTGATCAAAGCGGTTTCGAAGGAACGAATAGACAAAGCGTTGCTGGAATTTGACCGTAAATTTCGGAGTAAGCACGAGTGGCAGGGCTGGGAAAAAAACTTAGCTCACCGTTACGCCGTTCACTCGGGCGGTGAACTGTATCCGGCGAAGAAAATCGTCTCTCTGGCAACTGGCATTGCCGTAGGAGAGTTCTCCGGTGGGCACCCGACCAACAGTTATCTAAAAAAGCGGGGCTTCACTGTTGTGGAGTTACCGCGTGGGGAGGGCACGCATGTCTTGCAGTTCAGACCGGGAGCTGTTTACGACCGAAAAACTGAAATCAACGGACCGTTCGGTGGAAGCCTGCAAAGCGGCATTGCAGCGTCCGCTACCTACCCTGCGATTTTTTTGTTCACTGGCGATAGCGGTGAACAATACGGGTATGCCGACCACTGGGAAGACGGCGCCTACTTTTATACCGGTGAAGGGCAGCGCGGGCCGATGACTTTGACCCGTGGCAACCGAGCCATTGCTGAGCATGCCGTGGATGGCCGAGCGCTTCACTTGTTTAAGTCCCTAGGCAAAGGTAAAGGCAACGCTTACATGGGCGAGTTTTCTTGCGCCGACACGTTTGAGCAGATCCAGCCGGATGTGAGCGGCCAGGATCGGACGGCGATTGTTTTTCGGTTAGTCCCTGTGGCAATTTCTGCTGAAGCAATTGAAGCTGAAGAACAGGATGAAGATGAGGCTGACCTTTCCGGGTCTCTGGATGCTGCGCGGTTGGCTGCGCTGGCTGCATGTAAGCCCAGCAGCGATGATTTAGGGGTATCCGCTCCGCGTAAGATCTACCAGCGCAGCCGAAAGGTTGCGCACTATGTGCTGATGCGCGCCAAGGGAGAATGTGAGAGCTGTGAGAAACCGGCTCCTTTTACGAAAAAGGATGGCACCCCCTACTTAGAGCCGCATCACGTAAACCGGCTCTCAGATGGTGGACTAGATCACCCGCGCTATGTGGGAGCCGTGTGCCCAAGTTGCCATCGGGAAATTCATTCTGGAGTACATGGAGCGTTGCTGAATGAGAAGTTGAAGCAGCGGTTGGAAGCAATTGAAGCCTGATTGAACTGTGTGCTGAGGCAGTGAGGGCTGTTGCCTGCAAATATTGAGAGGCTGCGAGTTGCTGGTTATGGAAATGAGGACAGTTGGTGAAGTGCTTGTAGGAAACCCTCGCGTTTTCGTTCCTACAGGCTGTCCTTAGTCCCTCGAATGCTTCGACGACTGAAACACCCGGGCTACCTTCCGCCACCAAGGCTTAGCTACCAACACCCGCCGCTGCGTTTGATCGTCTAACAGGTAAGGCATGTCTCGTAGCCGAATCCAACTTTCACCCCGCCAGTGCAGCAGATTTAACGACATTTCCGGCCAGTCCAACGAACTCAACATCGGTCGATCCGCAGCATACGGCTGCACGGCATCGCGCAAGGCCTGCACAACCTGATGGGTCAGCCATTCGCGTAACAATCGATTTGCGGGAACATAGTGATACACCAATAGTGCATACACACCGGACTCGCTCAGCATTAGCTGTTTCCGTGGTTGTCGGAAATACTCAATCCACAAGAAGCAACGCTGATCCTTATCCAGTTTGCTGACCATGCGATCACTCAGATGGACACCCATCAAACGGCCAATGTCACGGGCACAGAACCATGGTTGATTTTCTAGCAAGAGGGCATGGAGCGGTAGGTTATGGAGGGTAAAGATCATTGGATGGAAAGGATCAGAGATTACTGATCGGTATGAAGTATTTGCAGGCATATCCATTACCTCTACGTATAAAGTTGAAAAGGGCCAGAGCCCGACGTAGAGGATCTAAGAAATCCCAACAAGCGGTTCCTCCTACCCACAGAATTGCGCATGTATGGCGGATGCCAGCATGCATTCTGCGTGATGAAGTCGCTTCTACGTTGGGCGTTTCTTAGGCACCTGCAGTAGAGCTTAGGGCTGCTTAGAGTGGCCCTCAATACAGACGGCGCTGGAATATACGTAGGAAATTTAGCTACTACTGATATTGCGAGTAAGAGTTTTCCCACTCCATAAAAAAGCCCCGATCAGATCGGGGCTTTTTGGTTTTCGATTCGTCGACTCAAGTCGTCAAATCTCGGCAAGCTCTGGAATCAATCCCAGCTCAAAGCCCCACCAGTCTGATACTCAATAACCCGAGTCTCAAAGAAGTTCTTCTCTTTCTTCAAGTCCATAATCTCGCTCATCCAAGGGAACGGGTTAGTAGTCCCTGGATACTCTTCCTTCAAACCAATCTGCGACAGGCGACGGTTAGCGATGAACTTGAGGTAGTCCTCCATCATCGCCGCATTCATGCCCAATACCCCACGAGGCATGGTGTCACGAGCGTATTCAATCTCCAGCTGAGTACCCTGCAGAATCATCTGCGAAGCTTCTTCCTTCATCTCGGCATCCCACAAATGCGGGTTTTCGATTTTGATCTGGTTGATCACGTCGATGCCGAAGTTCAGGTGCATGGATTCGTCGCGCAGGATGTACTGGAACTGCTCGGCGACGCCGGTCATTTTGTTGCGGCGGCCCATGGAGAGGATCTGGGTGAAGCCGCAGTAGAAGAAGATGCCTTCCAGAACGCAGTAGTAGGCGATCAGGTTGCGCAGCAGTTCTTTGTCGGTTTCGACGGTGCCGGTTTCGAACTTCGGATCGGAGATCGAGCGGGTGTATTTCAGGCCCCAGGTGGCTTTTTTCGCGACCGATGGGATCTCGTGGTACATGTTGAAGATTTCGCCTTCATCCATGGCCAGCGATTCGATGCAGTACTGGTAGGCGTGGGTGTGGATCGCCTCTTCGAAAGCCTGGCGCAGGATGTACTGGCGGCATTCCGGGTTGGTGATCAGGCGGTACACGGCCAGGACCAGGTTGTTGGCAACCAGGGAGTCGGCGGTGGAGAAGAAGCCGAGGTTGCGCATCACGATGCGGCGCTCGTCGTCGGTCAGGCCTTCCGGATTTTTCCAGAGGGCGATGTCGGCGGTCATGTTGACTTCTTGCGGCATCCAGTGGTTTGCGCAGCCGTCCAGGTACTTCTGCCAGGCCCAGTCGTACTTGAAGGGTACGAGTTGGTTGAGGTCGGCGCGGCAGTTGATCATGCGCTTTTCGTCAACGGCGACACGGGCGGAGGCGCCTTCGAGTTCGGCGAGGCCTTCGGCGACGTCGAGGGAATCCAGGGCGGCTTTGGCGCGGGCAACGGCGGCGGAGTCAGCGGCGGTCACGGCACGGGCTTCCAGGGCGGCGGCACCGCCAGCGCTGTCGAGACGGTCCATGTTGGCTTCGGTGGCATGGCCAGCGTTGGCGCTCTTGACTGCTACTTCCGTGTCTTCTTTGTCGAATTCGTCCCAGCTCAGCATGACGTGTCGTCTCCTGCGTGAGGGCCAGTGTGCCCGTGTGAAATTGGATAGGTCGGTTTTTCACACAGCCTTACTGGCCGCGTTGGATCTAAAGGAATCGTTTTTTGCAGCAGCTATACGCAGGCATCAAACAGAATTTTGTACGGGGTTCCGAGAGCCACTGATGGGCGCAGCAAGCTTTGATCGCTTGTGCGGGGCTTCAGACTGGCTTTTCATCCCTGTAAGGGAATATTGCAGGCCCGTTTAAGGCCGCATTATAGGGAAGTTTTGCGTGCTGTGGTGCGGCGAAATGGCTCACGGATCGGTCGACGGGGGCCGTTTTTCGGTCGGAGTGAGGGTTTACAGGGCTTTGAACGATGTTGGCGGGGGAAGATTTTTTTTCATGATTTTTTGCCCTGGATTATTTTTGCTCAAGAAATAACCAAAAAAGGCTTTTTTACTACATCTTGTGTTTCGGTGGGGTTTTCTCAGGCTCCAGACACAACTAAGCCCGACCGAAGTCGGGCTGTGAAGTCACGCTGGCGGATCAGCTCAGGCGACCAGCACCGATGTGGTCGGCACCATCGGCGGCGAGGCGGGCGGCGCCAGTGTGGTCAGCGCCATCGGAAGCCAGTTTGCCTGCGCCTATGTGGTCTGCGCCATCGGCTGCGAAGGACGCTGAACCGGTGTGGTCGTAACCGTCGGAAGCGACAGTTGCTTCGCTGGTGTAAGCAGCCGAGCCGGTGCGGTCGTAACCATCGGCAGCGAAGGTGTTGGCAGCCAGGACGGAGAGGGTCAGGGCGAGGATCAGTTGGGTTTTCATGGTCGTTGCTCCAGTTTCGTAAGCGTTGTTTGTCTTGGGTTGCAGTTGATACTACGTCGACTATTTAGATTAAAAAGTGCAAATAAATGCCTAAAACAATCGAATTAATCGATTTTTAAGGTTCGGCGCTTCATCTGCCAGATCGCGGCAGGTGGGTCGAACCTTATTGGGGGAGGGGTGAAGCAGGAGGTCAGCCGTTAGAGCAACCGTTGCCCATCGCGCTGTAACGCAGGATATGCCGTTGACCGTTGGAATCTTCGTATTCCATTTTCATCGGCACAACTTCACACACGTTCGGGGCTTCGCTCATGGAGATCACTTTGGCGATGTCCAGATTCATCGAGTAAGTGTATTCCTCGATGGGTGGTTGTTGCTGGGCGACATCAGTCGGGACCTCGCCGGCCATGGCGGTCAGGCACACGCTGCTGAGGGCCAGAACCAATAAAGCTTTCATTTAATATTTACCTTTTAGAGGTCGAAAGGGGGCACGCAATCCTTTTGAGATTGCGTGTGGAACTTCAGTACCAGGGTGTTTGATTAACTGCCTTCGTGGGGGCTGCAACTGGGTTAATCAGGTTGCCTTGTTGGCGTGGATGATTTTAGGTGTGCGCGCCTCTTCCATATAGCCGTGGATTTGATAAACACTTTTGACAGATCCTGTAACAATCCCTGAATAGCCTCTTCTTTTGTAGGAGCGAGCTTGCTCGCGATGAGCCAGAGAGCACCGCGGGGTGTCAGATTGGGCGCGTTATCGTTGACGACCATCGCGAGCGAGCTCGCTCCTACAGGTGTTGTGTGATGTTTGGCAGTGCGGGCGCGGGGGTATTCACGACATTTTGTAGGGGCTTGTTACTACCATCGTCGAATGGTTCTATAGCCCCGGCCCCGCTAAAACGTGGTCATACAAAAACAACTATTCCACCGAGGTAAGAAAGATGAGTGCGGCTTCCCTGTATCCCGTTCGTCCCGAGGTTCTGGCTAACACGCTGACCGACGAGGCGACCTACAAGGCCATGTACCAGCAGTCGGTCGTCAACCCGGACGGCTTCTGGCGCGAGCAAGCCAAGCGCCTCGACTGGATCAAGCCTTTCACCACGGTGAAGCAGACTTCCTTCGATGATCACCATGTCGACATCAAGTGGTTCGCCGACGGCACCCTGAACGTTTCCTACAACTGCCTCGACCGTCATCTGGCCGAGCGCGGTGATCAGGTCGCGATCATCTGGGAGGGCGATGACCCTGCCGAAAGCCGCCACATCACCTACCGCGAGCTGCACGAGCAAGTGTGCAAGTTTGCCAACGCCCTGCGTGGCCAGGACGTGCACCGCGGCGACGTGGTGACGATCTATATGCCGATGATCCCCGAAGCCGTGGTCGCCATGCTGGCCTGTACCCGGATCGGCGCGATTCACTCGGTGGTGTTCGGCGGTTTCTCGCCGGAAGCCCTGGCCGGTCGCATCATCGACTGCAAATCCAAAGTGGTGATCACCGCTGACGAAGGCGTTCGTGCCGGCAAGAGGATCCCGCTCAAGGCTAACGTCGACGACGCGCTGACCAACCCGGAAACCAGCAGCATCCAGAAAGTCATCGTGTGCAAGCGCACCGGTGGCGACATCAAGTGGAACCAGCATCGCGACATCTGGTTCGAGGACCTGATGAAAGTGGCCGGCACCGTTTGCGCGCCGAAAGAGATGGGCGCCGAAGAAGCGCTGTTCATCCTTTACACCTCGGGTTCCACCGGCAAGCCGAAGGGCGTGCAGCACACCACTGGTGGTTACCTGCTGTACGCAGCCATGACCCACGAGCGCGTGTTCGACTACCGCCCGGGTGAAATCTACTGGTGCACCGCCGACGTCGGCTGGGTCACCGGCCACAGCTATATCGTCTACGGTCCGCTGGCCAACGGCGCGACCACGCTGCTGTTCGAAGGTGTGCCGAACTACCCGGACATCACGCGGGTGGCGAAGATCGTCGACAAGCACAAGGTCAACATCCTCTACACCGCACCGACCGCGATCCGCGCCATGATGGCTTCGGGCACCGCGGCGGTTGAAGGTGCTGACGGCAGCAGCCTGCGCCTGTTGGGTTCGGTGGGCGAGCCGATCAACCCGGAAGCCTGGGACTGGTACTACAAGAATGTCGGCAAGTCCCGTTGCCCGATCGTCGACACCTGGTGGCAGACCGAAACCGGTGGCAACATGATGAGCCCGCTACCGGGTGCTCACGCGCTCAAGCCAGGCTCTGCGGCGCGTCCGTTCTTCGGCGTGGTGCCGGCACTGGTGGATAACCTGGGCAACATCGTCGAAGGCGAGGCCGAGGGCAACCTGGTGATTCTCGATTCGTGGCCAGGCCAGGCGCGTACGCTGTTTGGCGACCATGACCGCTTCGTCGACACTTACTTCAAGACCTTCCGTGGCATGTACTTCACCGGCGACGGCGCCCGTCGCGATGCCGATGGTTACTACTGGATCACCGGTCGCGTGGACGACGTGCTCAACGTGTCCGGCCACCGCATGGGCACCGCCGAGATCGAAAGCGCGATGGTCGCGCACCCGAAAGTCGCTGAAGCGGCGGTGGTCGGTGTGCCGCACGACATCAAGGGGCAGGGCATCTATGTCTATGTCACCCTTAAAAACGGTGAAGAGCCGAACGAGCAGCTGCGCCTGGAACTGAAAAACTGGGTGCGCAAGGAGATCGGCCCGATTGCTTCGCCGGATGTGATCCAGTGGGCACCGGGGTTGCCGAAGACCCGTTCGGGCAAGATCATGCGGCGGATTCTGCGCAAGATTGCTACGGCTGAATATGATGGGTTGGGCGATATATCCACCCTGGCTGATCCGAGTGTGGTGCAGCATTTGATTGATACGCACAAGACCATGAATGTCGCGTAAGCGCTGGTTCTGAGTCACTGAAAGCCCTGTCAGGTGTTGAGCCTGGCGGGGCTTTTTTGTGCCTGGGTTTATGTGTTGCCTGGGCTGGCCTCATCGCGAGCAGGCTCGCTCCTACAGGGATTTGCGGTGTATAGGCGATCTGAACCACACCACAAAACCTGTGGGAGCGGGCTTGCTCGCGAAGGCGATCTGCCATGCGTCGAAGCAACATCTACCAATAATTATCGGGATACTCTGTCGGCATTTTCCTACTGTTACCTGCGTTCTTTCAGGTTACTGAATGTGTAACCGCATCGCTTCAACACGGGGCATTGGGAAACGCCAAGCCCCACATCGGGGTGTAAAAAGCACCGCTGAAAAATAAGAACCCACGCTACGCTTGCCGGATTAGAAGGGTTTGCCAATAATAGGCCCGCAATTTGCAACACAGATCGGTTCTATGTCTTTTGCTCTTGCATGATTTTGCAGGGCTGTCAACGCGCTAAAACGGCTTTCTCGGTGCTTCTGTAATTAGTTGTCGCATTGAAGAAATATCGGCCTCGGGCCTGTCGTTAGAATGCCGATCACTCGCTCGTCGTTGCTCGTGTTGAATTTCAACACCCGCTTCCCAGGACGCAGCACTGCTTTCCGGTTCCACTCACTCGCATATTGGGCTGTTGCTCACTCTGCCGTTTTTGCCCTTTACCGATGGAGTCCCAAGATGAAGAAACTCGTGCTGCTTGGCGCCCTGGCACTGTCCGTGCTGTCCATGCCAACCTTCGCCGATGAAAAACCTCTGAAAATCGGTATCGAGGCGGCTTACCCTCCGTTCGCGTCGAAAGCGCCAGACGGCAGCATCGTTGGTTTCGACTACGACATCGGCAATGCACTGTGTGAAGAGATGAAGACCAAGTGCGTTTGGGTCGAGCAAGAGTTCGACGGCCTGATCCCGGCACTGAAAGTGCGCAAGATCGACGCGATCCTGTCGTCCATGTCGATCACTGAAGATCGCAAGAAGTCTGTGGACTTCACCAACAAGTACTACAACACCCCGGCTCGCCTGGTCATGAAGGAAGGCACTCAGGTCAGCGAAGGCCTGACCGAGCTCAAGGGCAAGAACATCGGTGTGCAACGTGGTTCGATCCACGAGCGTTTCGCCCGCGAAGTCCTGGCCCCGCTGGGTGCCGAGATCAAGCCTTACGGTTCGCAGAACGAAATTTACCTCGACGTGGCCGCCGGCCGCCTCGACGGCACCGTGGCAGACGCTACGCTTTTGGATGACGGTTTCCTGAAAACCGACGCCGGTAAAGGTTTCGCGTTCGTCGGCCCTGCGTTCACCGACGTCAAATACTTCGGTGACGGCGTAGGTATTGCGGTTCGCAAGGGTGACAAGGCTGAGCTGGACAAGCTCAACGCAGCCATCGCGACCATTCGCGAGAACGGCAAGTACAAGCAAATCCAGGACAAATACTTCGCCTTCGATATCTACGGCAAGTAACACGTCTCTGCGACAAGTCCGAAATGGCGCAAGCAACAGGATCTCTGAGGTTTGCGCCATTTTTTCATCCTACTTTCGAGGACCTGAATCATGTTGAAAGGCTACGGGGCTGTCATCCTCGATGGCGCTTGGCTGACGCTTCAGCTCGCCTTGTCGTCCATGGCCATGGCCATCGTTCTGGGCCTGATCGGCGTGGCACTGCGCCTGTCGCCGGTGCGCTGGCTGGCCTGGCTGGGCGACCTGTATTCCACGGTGATCCGCGGTATTCCCGACCTGGTGCTGATCCTGCTGATTTTCTACGGCGGCCAGGACCTGCTCAACCGCGTTGCACCGTTGCTCGGCTTTGACGAGTACATCGACCTGAACCCGTTGGCGGCCGGTATCGGCACCTTGGGCTTCATCTTCGGTGCGTACCTGTCGGAAACCTTCCGTGGCGCCTTCATGGCGATCCCCAAAGGTCAGGCCGAAGCCGGCATGGCTTACGGCATGAGCAGTTTTCAGGTGTTCTTCCGGGTGTTGGTGCCGCAGATGATTCGTCTGGCGATTCCGGGGTTTACCAACAACTGGCTGGTATTGACCAAGGCTACCGCGCTGATTTCGGTGGTGGGTCTGCAAGACATGATGTTCAAGGCCAAGCAGGCGGCCGATGCCACCCGCGAGCCTTTCACCTTCTTCCTCGCAGTAGCCGCGATGTACCTGGTGATCACCAGTGTGTCGTTGCTGGCATTGCGTCACCTTGAGAAGCGCTACTCGGTAGGCGTAAGGGCGGCTGATCTATGATCTTCGACTACAACGTCATTTGGGAGGCCTTGCCGCTGTACCTCGGCGGCCTGGTGACCACCCTTAAACTGCTCGCGCTGTCGCTGTTCTTCGGCTTGCTGTGCGCCTTGCCGCTGGGTTTGATGCGCGTCTCGAAAAACGCGGTCGTCAACATGTCGGCCTGGCTCTACACCTACGTGATCCGCGGCACGCCGATGCTGGTGCAGCTGTTCTTGATCTACTACGGTCTGGCGCAGTTCGAAGCGGTGCGTGAAAGCTTCCTCTGGCCGTGGCTGTCCAGCGCAACGTTCTGTGCGTGCCTGGCGTTTGCGATCAACACCAGCGCCTACACCGCCGAAATCATCGCCGGCAGCCTGCGCGCTACACCGAACGGCGAGATCGAAGCGGCCAGGGCCATGGGCATGTCGCGGGTCAAGATGTACAAGCGCATCCTGCTGCCGTCGGCCTTGCGCCGGGCGCTGCCGCAGTACAGCAACGAAGTGATCATGATGCTGCAGACCACCAGTCTGGCGTCCATCGTGACCCTGATCGACATCACCGGTGCCGCGCGCACGGTCAACGCCCAGTTCTACCTGCCGTTCGAGGCGTACATCACCGCCGGCGTGTTCTACCTGTGCCTGACCTTCATCCTGGTGAAACTGTTCAAGATGGCCGAGCGCCGCTGGCTGGGCTACCTGGCCCCGCGCAAGCACTGAATACCACTGACTGACTGTTTTTGTGAGAACCGACAGCATGTACAAACTTGAAGTCCAAGACCTGCATAAACGCTATGGCAGTCACGAAGTGCTCAAGGGCGTGTCCCTGAAAGCGGCAGCCGGCGATGTGATCAGCATCATCGGTTCCAGTGGCTCCGGCAAAAGTACTTTCCTGCGCTGCATCAACCTGCTGGAGCAGCCGCACGCGGGCAAGATCCTGCTCAACAACGAAGAGCTGAAGCTGGTGGCGAACAAGGACGGCGCGCTCAAGGCTGCCGACCCGAAACAGCTGCAACGCATGCGTTCGCGCCTGTCGATGGTGTTCCAGCATTTCAACCTGTGGTCGCACATGACCGCGCTGGAAAACATCATGGAAGCGCCGGTGCATGTGCTGGGCATGTCCAAAGCCGAGGCTCGCGACAAGGCCGAGCACTACCTGAACAAGGTAGGCGTTGCTCATCGCAAGGATGCTTACCCTGGCCACATGTCCGGCGGCGAGCAGCAGCGCGTGGCGATTGCCCGTGCGCTGGCGATGGAACCTGAGGTGATGTTGTTCGACGAACCGACTTCGGCCCTCGATCCGGAACTGGTCGGCGATGTGCTGAAAGTCATGCAGGCCCTGGCCCAGGAAGGCCGGACCATGGTCGTGGTGACCCACGAAATGGGCTTCGCCCGTGAAGTGTCGAACCAGTTGGTGTTCCTGCACCAAGGTGTGGTCGAAGAAAGCGGCAACCCGCGCGAAGTGCTGGTGAACCCGCAATCCGAGCGTCTGCAGCAATTCCTCTCGGGTAGCCTGAAGTAATCGCTCCCGTTACGCACCAAATTAGGCCATGCTGCGCAGCGCGCGCCAGATGGTCTAATTTGGTTGCAGCCGCTTCTGGCTTCTAACACTGTTTTCGCTTCGGATTGCCCACCATGACTGCCCATCGAATTGGTTTCCTGATTTGGCCCAGCACTAAAGCACTGACGCTTGCGCTGGCTGAGGAGGCCTTGCGTGTTGCCCAGCGTGTGCATCCGGACGTGGTTTACGAGTTGTCGTTCCTGCAGGCCGAACCGCCGGCCGAAAGCGCCTGGCAATTGCCGGGTGAAGCGTGGACCGGCAAGCTCGAGAACTTCCAGAAACTGTTCCTGCTCGCTGACGAACCACCGACCGCACTGGCGCCGGCGCTCAGCAGTGCGCTCAAGCAACTGGTGCGTTCCGGTTGCGTGATCGGCGGTCTGTCTGCCGGTGTTTACCCGCTGGCACAGCTGGGCTTGCTCGACGGTTATCGCGCGGCCGTGCATTGGCGCTGGCAGGACGATTTCGCCGAGCGTTTTCCGAAGGTCATCGCCACCAGCCACCTGTTCGATTGGGATCGCGATCGCCTGACGGCGTGCGGCGGCATGTCGGTGCTCGACTTGTTGCTGGCGGTGCTGGCCCGCGACCATGGTGCGGAACTGGCCGGTGCGGTCTCCGAAGAACTGGTAGTCGAGCGCATCCGCGAAGGCGGTGAACGCCAGCGTATTCCGTTGCAGAACCGCCTCGGTTCCAGCCATCCGAAGCTCACACAAGCCGTGCTGCTGATGGAAGCCAACATCGAAGAGCCGCTGACCACCGACGAAATCGCCCAGCACGTGTGCGTGTCCCGTCGGCAATTGGAGCGGATCTTCAAGCAATACCTCAACCGCGTGCCGAGCCAGTATTACCTGGAACTGCGCCTGAACAAGGCCCGGCAGATGTTGATGCAAACCAGCAAGTCGATCATCCAGATCGGCCTGTCCTGTGGCTTCTCCTCGGGGCCGCATTTCTCCAGCGCCTATCGCAACTTCTTCGGTGCCACGCCGCGGGAAGATCGCAACCAGCGGCGCAGCAGCAGCCCGTTCGAATTGTCATCGGTGCCGCCGGAGCGCGGTTGATCCGCGCCTGATGGCGATCACTCGTCCGGATCAGTCTCACCGGAAGAGGACACTTCCATTTCTGCCCGTTCGATGACTTCCTGAACTCCGAAGTCGACGCTGGTCAGCCTGAAGTACTCAAGCAGAATTTGCAGGCTTTCTTCAGAGAGCGGATTACCCCGCAGGCTGATGCTTTCGGCGACCTCCAGCGGCAGCTCGAGGATGTCGGTGGGTATCCGGCTGATCGCGTTACCGCTCAGGTCTACGGTTTCCAGGCTCTTGAGCTGCAACAGTCCAGCAGGTAATTCGGTGAGCCCGCAGTTGTCCAGTTGCAGGGTCGTCAGGTCCGCCATCTGGCTGATATCCGGAGCCAGCCCCAGCGGATTGTTTCTCAAGTCGATGAATTCCAGGTGGGCCATCTCGGCCAGGTTCAGGACCGACTGCGGGGTCAGGGTGATGTTGCAGTCGAGGAGATTGAGCGACTTCAAATCGCTCATCCGGAAGATCGCCTCCGGGATATCGCCCAGCCTGAAGTCAATGATTACGAGGGTCTTGAGTTTGGGGAAGCGCTCCAGGAACCCCGTGACACCTGTGGTCAGGCCGCTCTCGCTACTCAGGTAAACCAGGGAAACATGGCTGAAATCTGCGCTCAGTGTCGGCAGGTTTCCGGTAATCCGTGTGTCCAGACTCAGATCATAGGTAATCGCTTGTAGCGAACCGTTGAAATCATCCAGATCGGTTTCCCGGTGCCAGCAGCGCAGTACGGACTCTCTGAAGGCGTTCCGCGTCGAATGTTCGATCTGCAGTTGCTGCGCAGTGAACGGTTGATTGCTGTGAGGGTGGACGGCAGGGATATCGACGGTCCAGGCGGACAGGTCGTTCTCCAGGGTGGCAAGTTCTGCCTCCAGGCGTGTCAGTTCGACTCGCCCCTCAATCAGGGTCCCGGGCAGTTTGTAGACGAATTTGCTGGCATCTTCCTGGTCCATCCAGGGGTACAGCGCCTGCGCGCGGAGGATATCTGCTTCTTCGGCGTAGATACCGAAGTCTTGACGGGTCTGCTGGAAGTGCTGTTTGAGGCGTTCACGGGTTGCGCTTGAAAACGGGTTGTTGCTCAGGTCGAAGCCCTCTTGGGTGCTTTGTTGCAATGTGAACAGGGCGCCGGGCAACTCCTTGATCTGGTTGTCATTGAGCAAAGCGGTGCGCAGGCGCGGACGAGTCAGTAGGTTAGTCGGTAGATCAGCGATGCGCGTCTGCGATAAATCGATGTAATTCAAATCGGGCATGCTGCCGACATCGGGTGTCAGGCCCAAGGGGTTGTTGAACAAGTCCAGAGTGGTCAACCGATGCAGGCCTGAGAGTCCGAGCTGGCTTTCGGGGCTGAGGGTGATCGCGCAATTGCTCAGAATGAGTTCTTCGAGTTGCAGCGATGGCACGGTGTCCGGCAAGCGGCCAAGGTTGAAGTTGCGCAGTTTCAGGATGCGTAAACCGGTAAAACTGCGCAGAAACTCATGCACGCCCCGCGTGGCACTACTGCCTTCCAGGGTCAGCATAGTGACGCCGCTGAAGTCGGTGCTCAGGGTCGGCAATTGGCCGATGATGGGTTGGAAGAAGTTGAAGTTGGCCGTTTCAAGGGGGGTATCGGGAACGGTCCATTGCTGTCGCCAACAGTCCGCCAGATTGATGGTGAATTGATGGCGGGCCTGCTTTTGCGCAGCGAACTGCTCGGGAGTGATCCTGATTGGCGTGTCTGGAATGAACAGCGGAATTTCATCGCGCCAGGAAGAAAGCGTCTCCAACAGTTGCGCATGTTGAGCCATGAGCCGACTCAGCTCTGCCCGCGGTCCGCTGGGATGCAGTTGCAGGCGTTCGACGAAGGCGTCGAGCTCTTCGGCGGATAGATGGGGAAACAGTGTCTGAGCCCGGGTTTGCAAGGTGGGTGTGTTGCCTGGCATTCGACGATACCCGTCACTGCCACCGAGCAAGCGCATCACCTTGGGGTCGTAGGTGGGTTTGAGGTTGGGGTGTTGAATCAGCAGCGCGCGCAATGCATCACGGTTCAAGGCGTGCTGGCGAATCAACTGCTTGAGCCGTTCACCTTCACCGATATGAAGATTCAAGGCAGTACGTTCGCTGTCCGGCATGGCCTGTAGCAGGCAGGTGTATAGCGAGCCCATACCGCTGAGTTCTTCGCCGTCATGATCGAACGCCTGATACGAGCCTTCTTCTTTGAGTACCAGCACTTTACGACGGGGGGCGTCGGCACTGCCAACGCTGTCGATCAGCGGACCTTCATGGGCGTACTGGCGGATTTCCAACCGTAGCTGTCCCGTCCAGCCCGGCAGTTTTTCCACGGTGTGCAAGGCCAGTCGGTCGGTGTCGAGGTTGTTCTCGGTCGATGGCAAATCAAGCCCCTCGTAGGCGCGTGTCACGCGTACTTGCAATCTGGCCTCCCGGCTCAGCTCGGTCAGGCGAGGGGCAACGGTTGAGTTTTTCAGCTGTTGCAGTTCCAGATCGCTTGCTGTGTCCACAATCGCTTGTGCAACGCTGCGTGGCAGTCCGGGCTCGGCATCCATGACCACTTGTATGGCTGCGCGAGCGCCACGTTCGAGTCTGCGATAACGCTGATCGAACAGGCTTTGCCGTTTTTGTTTGGCAAGCCGCGCGAGTATCTGGCGCAACCGCTGCGTCCGGTTTTCAAGGCCAGGAGAGGGGTGGCCGAATTCTTCGCCCATCAGCGTTCTGGCTTCGCTGTCCGACAGGGTCAGGAGAAAGGTTTTCAGCAGGTCGCCGTCGGTGAGGCGGGCGGTATCGATTTGCACGATGGGCACATCGGGCGCCGGGCTTTGCCAAAGGGTTTGCGCGTTGTCGTCTATCAGTCGCAGGCCTTTGTCTGCTGGCCAGTAGCCGTTTTCATTGAGCAGTTCCAGCTGCGTCACCGGATCCGCCTTGAGGAAGTGTTCCGGTTGGTCACTGCCGATCTGATCGATAAAGGTTTGTATGTCCTGATCGATCCTGAAGCGTTTGAGTGTGTCGGCCAATAGCGGTGGCACCTGTCCGGCATGCACGTGCATCTTGCGCAGGACATCTTCGTGGCTGCCGCTGATATTGAGGATGCGCTCGCGGGTGCTGGCTGGAAATCGCTGCATGTCTGGACCGACACGGTGCAATACGGTGGCCTGGTCCCAGCTCAACGGCTGGTCGAGTTCGGTTTGCCAGGCACCGCTGCCGTTGTGTCGCAGTTGTGGTTTATAGGCGTCAGGGCGGGTGGGGTGGTCGATGCGGTACTCGCCGGTTAGCGGGTCCTTGCTCACGGCGTAGTGCTTGATTTCCAGGGGCAGCAGGTTTTTGCCCTGATGCGGGTGCAGCCCCAGCTCATCCGGTTTTGCATCCTTGGGTAACACCGCAGGGTGTTCATAGGTGGTCAGGTCGGGCTGCCAGTAGCGGGTGTCGCCGTTCGGCCGCTTTACCGTATTGAAGCGGTCGATGAATTCAACGATCTCCCGGGGCAATACCGAGCGAAATTCGCCGGCCGCGATCGCACCCCCTGCGGCAAAGGTTCCCAGTTGCACCGCGGACTCCACCACCCCCATCAAGTGTCCGAAGGCCTCGCGACTTTGCCCCTCGGCCCAATCGACCACGCTTTCGAAGGTTTCGTCGAGCAACTGGTAGGCCATGTAGCCCAGCATCAGCTCGCCGAGAAACGGCACGAACGGCAGTGCCACGAAAGCGGCGATGTTCAGCAGTGCCGAGGCAATTTCCGTGAAAGAGTCCCACAGCGCCCAGCGGGCTTTCTGGTCGACCGTTGCAGTGGACACCGCGATCACTCGCGCATCGTTGAGGATCTTGTTGAGCTTGCTCTGGTAGAGGTGAGTCCACAGTTCTCCTGTGACAGGCGTTGCCACGATCTGCAGATCCGCGCGCGGGTTGGGTTGTTCCCGCCAGGTCGGACGAGAATCGCCTGGCTGAATCGGTTGCCAGGTGATCGGGACAAGCAGCTGGTTCAGCTGTGCGAAAAAGTAACCGCGATCCTCATGGTTAATGAAGCGGCTGAAAAACTGTTGATAGGCGGGGTCGCATAGGCGCCGGCCCAGTTCCTCGGCGAAGGCCGCAGACGAGGGGTATTCCTTGATCGGCTGTTCGGGGTCGCCCGGTATGTAAGCCACCACACGAACCACTTCCCGGGCGCGCTCCAGGTCCGGGGCAAACAACAGGATGCCGGTCAGGCGCGCGTTGAGGATCGTCAGGTCATGATAGCGCCATGGCTGCTTGTGCAGGCGCAGATGCGGCAGGTTGTCGAGCAGGCCGAGAATCAGGCTGTGGGTGCCGCTGCCCAGGAGGTTTTGCATCTGCGCCAGGTGCAATGCAGCGGTGATTGCGGATTTCTGGCTGTCGCGGATTTTCCCTTGCAGGAGTGCCGAGTCCACTGGGTTGCCAATGGCCAGGTTGTCTTCCAGATAGGTTTTATAGCGCTGGCCAATGTCCAGCTCCCGGCACATGCCGGTAAATACCGTGACAGGCATTTTTTCCAGGATCTGCGGCAAGGTCAGGAATTGCCCGTTGGAAGACGGCGCGGTGATGTAAGTCGAGGCGGGCTCGAAGGCATCGGCGCGGGTCTCGGCACTTTCGAAATTGTGCAGTGCGGCGTCCAGCAGCGATACCGTCCAGGTGCGCGCAGCGCCCGACTTCAGCCTTAACCACGGTAGGTGATCAGGCATGTAGAGGCGCAAAAACGTTTCGCGCACATTCACATCCAGACCGAAGCGGCGTTTGAGTTCGGCCTTGAGCAGCGGTTCGGCGAAATCCGCGGGGTTCTGCAGGTTGGCCAGCGCCTTGTCGACCTGGTTCTGGCTGGCGACCTGGCGGGCGATCAATCGGGCGAGTTCCGTGTGCTGAGGTTTCGACGCCGCCCGTAGTCCGGCGGGCAGGGCGGGGGTGATGTTGCGTAGCGCCTCGCGTCTGTGGGGCGCCGTCTGACGGAGCCAAGAGGGGATGGCATTCTGCAGATGCTGGAAATGAGCGTCCGGCCTGAAAGCGTCGGAAGCAACAGTGGCAGTAGATTCGGTAATCATGGGGTCAGTGGCCGTTGGATTTGAAAGGCCACTAGGAAAACCCGCGAAGCTGGACGCTGTGCGGTACATATTTACCGCACTCGGACCATTGGCAAGAGTTACAACGCAGCAAGCCTGCCGCAAACGCCCGCCGCCAGTTAAACTGCGCCTTTGCGACCCTATATGTCGCATTGCCGTAAACCCGGGAAAATCCGGGGTTTGCGCTATAAGAAGTTGTCGCTTGGCGGCAAGGCCGGGCTGAAAACTGTCCTTACAATCCTCACCAAGCTCGCCAGTTTCAGGCGAGTGTTTTCTCTTCAGGAGACTCCGATGTCCGTTGAGCACGCTGCGGTACAACGCGCCGATTTCGATCAGGTAATGGTTCCCAACTATGCGCCTGCCGCATTCATTCCTGTGCGTGGCGCCGGTTCCCGCGTTTGGGACCAGTCCGGCCGCGAGCTGATCGACTTCGCCGGCGGGATCGCCGTTAACGTCTTGGGTCACGCGCATCCGGCGCTGGTCGGCGCCTTGACCGAGCAGGCGAACAAGCTGTGGCACGTGTCCAACGTGTTCACCAATGAGCCGGCCCTGCGCCTGGCCCACAAGTTGGTCGACGCCACCTTTGCCGACCGCGCCTTCTTCTGCAACTCCGGCGCCGAAGCCAACGAGGCCGCCTTCAAGCTGGCCCGTCGTGTCGGTTTCGACCGTTTCGGCAGCGAGAAGTACGAGATCATCGCCGCGCTCAACAGCTTCCACGGCCGTACCCTGTTCACTGTGAACGTCGGTGGCCAGTCGAAGTACTCCGACGGTTTCGGCCCGAAAATCACCGGCATCACCCACGTGCCGTACAACGATCTGGCCGCGCTGAAAGCCGCCATTTCCGACAAGACTTGCGCCGTGGTGCTGGAACCGATCCAGGGCGAAAGCGGTGTGATCCCGGCTGAACTGGAATACCTGCAAGGTGCCCGCGAGCTCTGTACCGCGCACAACGCGCTGCTGATCTTCGACGAAGTGCAAACCGGCATGGGCCGTACCGGCCATCTGTTCGCCTACCAGCATTACGGCGTGATCCCGGACATCCTGACCAGCGCCAAGAGCCTGGGCGGTGGTTTCCCGATCGCGGCGATGCTGACCACCGAAGACCTGGCCAAGCACCTGGTCGTCGGCACCCACGGCACCACTTACGGCGGCAACCCGCTGGCGTGCGCTGTCGCGGAAGCGGTGATCGACGTGATCAACACGCCTGAGGTGCTGGCCGGTGTCAACGCCAAGCACGACAAGTTCAAGGCCCGCCTTGAGCAGATCGGCGAGAAGTACGGCCTGTTCACCAAGGTTCGTGGCATGGGCCTGTTGATCGGTTGCGTCTTGAGCGATGCCTGGAAAGGCAAGGCCAAGGGGCTTGCTCGCGAAAACGGTGTATCAGTCAACATTTTTGCTGTCTGACCCAGCGCTTTCGCGAGCAAGCCCGCTCCCACAGTCTCCTGCGGAGATGGCCCGGGATTTTTTTTCTGTAAGTTCTGAGATTAAGGAGTGACACCATGCTGGTGATGCGCCCCGCGCAAATGGCTGATCTGGGCGAGGTACAGCGTCTGGCTGCGGACAGTCCGATTGGTGTCACTTCCTTGCCGGATGACGTTGAGCGCCTGAGTGACAAGATCGCCGCAAGCGAAGCCTCGTTCGCCGCCGAAGTGAGTTTCAACGGTGAGGAAAGCTATTTCTTCGTCCTCGAAGACTCCGCTACCGGCAAGCTGGTCGGTTGCTCGGCCATCGTGGCGTCGGCCGGTTACTCCGAGCCGTTCTACAGCTTCCGCAACGAAACCTTCGTGCACGCTTCCCGCGAGCTGAAGATTCACAACAAAATCCACGTGCTCTCGCAGTGCCATGACCTGACCGGCAACAGCTTGCTGACCAGTTTCTACGTGCAGCGCGAGCTGGTGGGGTCGCCGTGGTCGGAGCTCAACTCCCGTGGCCGTTTGCTGTTCGTGGCCAGCCATCCGGAGCGTTTTGCCGATTCCGTGGTGACCGAGATCGTCGGTTACAGCGATGAAAACGGCGACTCGCCTTTCTGGGATGCCATCGGTCGCAACTTCTTCGACCTCAACTACGCCGAAGCCGAGCGTCTGTGCGGGCTGAAAAGCCGTACGTTCCTCGCCGAACTGATGCCGCATTACCCGATCTACGTGCCACTGCTGCCGGACTCCGCTCAAGAAGCCATGGGCCAGGTGCATCCGCGGGCGCAGATCACCTTCGACATCCTGATGCGCGAAGGTTTCGAGACCGATCACTACATCGACATCTTCGACGGTGGCCCGACCCTGCATGCCCGTGTCTCGGGGATCCGTTCGATCGCCCAGAGCCGCGTGGTGCCGGTGAAGATCGGCGAGCCGGTCAAAGGCGTCGGTCGCCAGTATCTGGTTGCCAATGCCCAGTTGCAGGATTACCGCGCAGTGATGCTCGAGCTCGATTACGCGCCAGGCAAACCAGTGACCCTGGACCTGGAAGCGGCCGAAGCCCTGGGCGTTGGCGAGGGTGCCAGCGTGCGCCTGGTCGCGGTTTGACAGCGGCCTGGCCTGATTGCTTGTTTAGAAAGCAGCGAAGTTTCACGGGTGGCGCAAGCGGCCCGTTTGAGGAGATAGCATGATCGTTCGTCCCGTACGCAGCAGCGATTTACCCGCTCTGATCGAACTGGCCCGCAGCACCGGCACCGGCCTGACCACCTTGCCGGCCAACGAAGAGCGGCTGGCCCATCGGGTCGGCTGGGCCGAGAAGACCTTTCGCGGCGAAGCCGGGCGGGGCGATGCGGACTACCTGTTCGTGCTCGAAGATGACGACGCTCGCGTGGTGGGTATTTCCGCCATTGCCGGCGCCGTCGGCCTGCGTGAGCCCTGGTACAACTTCCGGGTCGGTCTGACGGTCAGCGCTTCGCAAGAGCTGAACATCTATCGTGAGATCCCGACGCTGTTCCTGGCCAACGACCTGACCGGCAACTCCGAGCTGTGCTCGCTGTTCCTGCACGCCGATTACCGCAGTGGCCTCAACGGCCGCATGCTGTCCAAGGCGCGGATGCTGTTCATCGCCGAGTTTCCGCAACTGTTCGGCAACAAGATCATTGCCGAAATGCGCGGGGTTTCCGACGAGGCCGGGCGCTCGCCGTTCTGGGAAAGCCTGGGCCGGCACTTCTTCAAGATGGAATTCAGCCAGGCTGATTACCTGACCGGCGTGGGCAACAAGGCGTTCATCGCCGAGCTGATGCCGAAATTCCCGCTGTACACCTGCTTCCTGTCGCCGGATGCGCGCAACGTGATCGGTCAGGTTCACCCGGACACCGAGCCGGCGCTGGCCATGCTCAAGAGCGAAGGTTTCAGCTACCAGGGCTACGTCGATATCTTCGACGCAGGCCCGGCCATCGAGTGCGAAACCGGCAAGATCCGCGCCGTGCGCGACAGCCAGGCACTGGTGCTGGCCGTCGGCACGCCGGGTGACGATGCCACGCCATTCATCATTCACAACCGCAAGCGCGAGGACTGCCGGATCACTGCTGCGCCGGCACGTCTGGCCGCCGGCACCCTGGTGGTCGATCCGCAGACCGCCAAACGTCTTCAACTCAACGCTGGCGATCAAGTGCGCGCCGTGGCGTTGTCCGCAGCTCGGGAGTCGAAATAATGAAGTCGCTTTACATCGCAGGTGAATGGCTGGCAGGTCAGGGCGAAGCCTTCGAGTCGCTGAACCCGGTGACCCAGCAGGTGCTGTGGTCCGGCGTTGGCGCCACCGCCGCTCAGGTCGAGTCGGCTGTGCAAGCGGCGCGTCAGTCGTTCCCTGGCTGGGCACGGCGTACCCTGGAAGAACGTATCTCGGTGCTGGAAGCCTTTGCCGCCGCGCTGAAAAACCATGCGGACGAACTGGCCCGCACCATCGGTGAAGAGACCGGTAAACCCCTTTGGGAAGCCGCGACCGAAGTAACCAGCATGGTCAACAAGATCGCGATCTCGGTGCAGAGCTACCGCGAGCGTACCGGCGAGAAGAGCGGCCCGCTGGGCGATGCCACCGCTGTGCTGCGCCACAAGCCCCACGGTGTGGTCGCGGTGTTTGGTCCTTACAACTTCCCGGGTCACCTGCCGAACGGCCACATCGTTCCGGCACTGCTGGCCGGTAACAGCGTGCTGTTCAAGCCAAGCGAACTGACACCGAAAGTCGCCGAGTTGACGGTCAAGTGCTGGATCGAGGCTGGCCTGCCGGCCGGCGTATTGAACCTGCTGCAAGGCGCTCGCGAAACCGGCATCGCCCTGGCGGCGAACCCAGGCATCGACGGGCTGTTCTTCACCGGTTCCAGCCGCACCGGCAATCACCTGCACCAGCAATTCGCCGGTCGTCCGGACAAGATCCTCGCGCTGGAAATGGGTGGTAACAACCCGCTGGTGGTTGATCAGGTCGCTGACCTCGATGCCGCGGTGTACACCATCATTCAGTCGGCGTTCATCTCCGCCGGCCAGCGTTGCACCTGTGCCCGTCGCTTGCTGGTGCCGCAAGGTGCCTGGGGTGACACGTTGCTGGCGCGCCTGGTGGCGGTCAGCTCGACCATTGAGGTCGGTGCTTTCGATCAGCAACCGGCGCCGTTCATGGGCTCGGTGGTTTCCCTTGGCGCGGCAAAAGCGTTGATGGATGCTCAGGAGCACCTGCTGGCCAACGGCGCTGTGGCGCTGCTGGAAATGACTCAGCCTCAGGCTCAATCGGCCTTGCTGACCCCGGGCATCCTGGACGTGAGCGCCGTTGCCGATCGTCCTGACGAAGAACTGTTCGGCCCGTTGCTGCAGGTGATCCGCTACGCTGATTTTGAAGCAGCGATCGCTGAAGCCAACGACACCGCCTACGGTCTGGCCGCCGGTCTGCTGTCGGACTCCGAAGCGCGTTACCAGCAATTCTGGCTGGAAAGCCGTGCCGGTATCGTCAACTGGAACAAGCAGCTGACCGGTGCCGCAAGCAGCGCGCCATTCGGCGGTGTCGGCGCCTCGGGCAACCACCGCGCCAGCGCCTACTACGCGGCGGATTATTGCGCGTACCCGGTGGCCTCGCTGGAAACGCCGAGCCTGGTGATGCCGTCGGCCCTTACGCCTGGCGTGAAAATGGCGTAACGCCCATTCGCGGGCAGGCTCGCTCCCACAGGGATTATGCAAAACCTGTGGGAGCGAGCCTGCTCGCGAAGGCCACGCCTCGGTCGCACTGAACAGTTAGTTACTGAAGCCTATAACAACAGATTCTCGTGGAGCCTCGCTGATGAAATCCTATGAAGTCAATTTTGACGGTCTAGTGGGGCCGACCCATAACTACGGCGGCCTGTCCTACGGCAACGTCGCGTCCCAGAGCAACAGTCAGCAGTCTTCCAACCCCAAGGAAGCGGCGCTGCAAGGCCTGGCAAAGATGAAAGCGCTGATGGAAATGGGTTTCCAGCAAGGCGTACTGGCACCGCAAGAGCGCCCGGATGTGGCCGCACTGCGTCGCCTGGGTTTTGGCGGCACCGATGCTGAAGTGATCGAGCGCGCTGCCAAAGACGCGATGCCGCTGCTGGTGGCCAGTTGCTCGGCCTCGAGCATGTGGGTGGCCAACGCCGCTACCGTCAGCCCTAGCGCCGACACGGCTGATGGCCGCGTGCATTTCACCGCCGCCAACCTCAACTGCAAATACCACCGCAGCATCGAACACCCGACCACCAGCCGCGTGCTGGGGGCGATGTTCGCTGACCAGAAACACTTCGCCCACCACGCGGCCTTGCCGGCCGTGGCGCAGTTCGGTGACGAAGGCGCGGCCAACCACACGCGTTTCTGCCGTGAATACGGCGAAGCCGGTGTCGAGTTCTTCGTGTTCGGCCGCAGCGCGTTCGACACCCGCTACCCGGCACCGCAGAAGTACCCGGCGCGCCAGACTCTCGAAGCGTCCCAGGCCGTTGCCCGTCTGCACGGTTTGAGCGATGACGGCGTGGTCTACGCCCAGCAGAACCCGTCGGTGATCGACCAGGGTGTGTTCCACAACGACGTGATTGCGGTCGGTAACGGCGAAGTGCTGTTCTATCACGAGGACGCGTTCCTCGACACCGAGAAGATGCTCGCTGAATTGCAGAGCAAACTCGCCAAAGCCGGTGGGAAATTTCAGTCAGTCTGCGTACCGCGTTCCGCAGTAAGCGTGGAAGATGCCGTTCGTTCCTACCTGTTCAATAGCCAGCTGCTGTCGCGTCCTGACGGCTCCATGCTGTTGATCGTGCCGGAAGAATGCCGTGGCAACGAGCGTGTCTGGCAATACTTGCAGGGTTTGACCAGCTCCGGCGGCCTGATCCGCGAAGTGAAAGTCTTCGATCTCAAGCAGAGCATGCAGAACGGCGGTGGCCCGGCTTGCCTGCGGTTGCGCGTCGCACTCAACGAAACCGAGCTGGCGGCCGTCAATCAAGGGGTTATCATGACGGCGCCGTTGTACGGCACACTGAACGAATGGGTCGAGAAGCACTACCGCGACCGCATGACCGAAAACGATCTGGCGGACCCGCAATTGCTGCTTGAGTGCCGGACGGCACTGGATGAACTGACGCAAATCCTTAAACTGGGCGCGGTTTATCCATTCCAGATCAATTGATCGACGGCGCGCCGCCTTCTACGGCAGCGCGCTGCTTCATCTCAAACGAGAGCGTAAAGACATGAGCGATACCCTGCAGCTGATCCTTGAAGACACCGACGGCACGCAACTGGAGACGTCCTGCACCCGCGTCGCGGTCCTGTGGCAAGGCAAAGAGCTGTGGATCCAACAGGACGGCCGCGGCCAACTGTTGATCGGCGTGGACGTCGAAGAAGGCGACGCCGAATACGCAAACCTGCTGTTGCGCCCATTGGCGACTAATCTGGTAAGTCTGCAACTGGAGATGGAACCGGCTGAACTCGGCGACGACGAGGATCACGTTCACGGCCCGGATTGCAATCACGACCACTAAGGAAACCGCTCTATGCTCGCCCTCGGCAAACTGCTTGAACTGACCCTCGCCGGCCGCGAACCGGCGGAGAAGACTCAACTGACTGTCGAAGGCGTGCGCATGCGCTGGTTGAGCGAAGGTGCGCTGGAAGTCCGGCCACCTGAAGCCCGTGACAACGGCCTGGACCTGCTGCTGTCGGCGGGGATCCATGGTAACGAAACAGCGCCGATCGAGTTGCTCGATCGCCTGTTGCACGACATTGCCCGCGGTGATCTGAAGCCGCGCGCACGTATTCTGTTCCTGTTCGGTAACCCCGAAGCGATTCGCAAAGGCGAGCGTTTTGTCGAGCAGGACGTCAATCGGCTGTTCAATGGCCGTCACGAACAAAGCAGCGGTTCCGAAGCCCTGCGCGCCTGTGAACTGGAGCGTTTGGCCGCCAGTTTCTTCAGCCTGCCGGATCGTCAGCGTCTGCATTACGACCTGCACACGGCGATTCGTGGTTCGAAAATCGAGCAGTTCGCCTTGTACCCGTGGAAGGAAGACCGCCAGCATTCGCGTCAGGAACTGGCGCGCCTGCGCGCCGCCGGCATGGAAGCGGTGCTGTTGCAGAACAAGCCGTCGATCGTCTTCAGCGCCTACACCTACGACAAGCTGGGTGCCGAGGCCTTTACCCTGGAGTTGGGCAAGGCGCGGCCATTCGGTCAGAACGCCGGGGTCAACGTCTCGCTGCTGGAGAAGCGTCTCAAGCAGATCATCGAGGGCACCGAGCCGGAACTGACTGAAGAGGCGCTGGACGGTTTGCAGCTGTACAGCGTGGCGCGGGAAATCATCAAGCACAGCGACAGCTTCCGCCTGAACCTGCCGGCGGACATCGAGAACTTTTCGGAACTGGAAGTGGGTTACCTGCTGGCGGAAGACATCGCCAACACCCGCTGGATCATCGAAGAGGAGGGCGCCCGGATCATCTTCCCGAACCCCAAGGTGAAGAACGGTTTGCGTGCCGGCATCCTGGTCGTGCCGACCACCGACGAAAACCTGGCTTAAGCCCAACACAAAACCAATGTGGGAAAACCCTGTGGGAGCGAGCTTGCTCGCTCCCACAGTTGATTTGGGTGAAGCCAGAAGCTTCACCCGGGTCACTTCAGACCGCTACCGCACGCGGCTCACTGCGACGCAGCGAACGGATCTTCAGCAACGTATCCGCACAGGTCTTCGCCGCTTCCTGGCCTTTATGCAGGAAATGCTCGAAAAAGAACTTCTGGTGTTCTTCGCCTGCATGGAAGTGGTGCGGGGTCAGGGACACCGAGAACACCGGCACTTCGGTTTCCAGTTGTACCTGCATCAAGCCGCTGACCACCGACTGGGCGACGAACTCGTGTCGGTAGATCCCGCCGTCTACCACCAGGGCTGCCGCGACGATGCCGGAATAACGACCGGTCTTGGCCAGCAACTTGGCGTGCAGGGGCATTTCAAAGGCGCCGCCGACTTCGAAGAAGTCGATGTCGGACTCCTGATAACCCTGGGCAATCATTTCGGCGACGAAGCCTTTACGGCTCTGATCGACAATGTCCTTGTGCCAACAGGCCTGGATGAACGCAACGCGCTCGCCGTGATGGTGTTTGCTTTTGCTGTCGATTGCGGTGGGTTGCATGTTCTGACTCCTGTTTGTGTGAAAAACAGGGCGTTATGAATCGAAGGGGATCTGAGGGTACGCACGCTTGCACGAATGCCGGCGGACGGCCCTTTGTTGTCAATCCCGTTCTCTCTTCATCCGGACTATGACCGTCGGCCCCGGGATCACACCGGGTCTGCTGACCTTGCTGCCAGGCACCGCCGAAGCCGTGCTGTCACCAAGCGCTCGCGGGCTATGCGCAGTGTGCGCAATTACCGCCGGTGGGGAGTTGCACCCCGCCCTGAGAACGTTTTTGCCGCCGGAATGTGTGGCGGCGCAGCGTTTTTATCACATATTTCCGGTATGCGCATGACCCCTTTTGGATGATTGTCATCGACTTTTCCGTTGGTTTAATCGGCCTTTTCCTACGCGAGGGTTGATTAATCGTCGCCATGCCCGCAGTAATTCTTTCCTGAAAGGGATTTCCCCTGCTTACCGAGGCCAGATTCATGAGCGTTATCGATCTTCGCAGCGACACCGTCACCCAACCTTGCGCCAGCATGCTCGAGGCAATGACCAAGGCCGCCACCGGCGATGACGTGTATGGCGAAGATCCGACGGTCAATCACCTGGAAGCCGAACTGGCCGGGCGCCTGGGTTTTGCCGCGGCACTGTTCGTGCCGACCGGCACCATGAGCAACCTGCTGGGGTTGATGGCTCGTTGCGAACGCGGTGACGAGTACATCGTCGGCCAGCAGGCCCACACTTATAAGTACGAAGGGGGTGGCGCGGCGGTGCTTGGCTCGATCCAGCCACAGCCGCTGGAAGTACAGGCCGATGGTTCGCTGGACCTGGCGCAGGTCGCGGCGGCGATCAAGCCGGACGACTTCCATTTCGCCCGTACGCGTTTGCTGGCGCTGGAAAACACCATGCAAGGCAAAGTCCTGCCGCTGGAATATCTGGCGCGGGCGCGCAGTTTTACCCGCGAGCATGGCTTGCAACTGCACCTGGACGGCGCACGCCTCTACAACGCGGCAGTGAAACTGGGTGTCGATGCCCGGGAAATCACCCAGTATTTCGATTCCGTCTCGGTGTGCCTGTCCAAAGGCTTGGGTGCACCGGTCGGTTCGGTGCTGTGCGGCTCGGCCGAGCTGATCGGCAAGGCCCGGCGCCTGCGCAAGATGGTCGGTGGCGGCATGCGTCAGGCCGGCATTCTGGCGGCGGCAGGCCTGTATGCACTGGATCACAACGTAGAGCGCCTGGCCGACGACCACGCGAACGCACAGTTGCTGGCCGAAGGCCTGCGCGCGGCAGGCTACGAGGTCGAGCCGGTGCAGACCAACATGGTTTACGTGCAGATGGGCGACCAGGCCGAGGCCATCAAGGCCTTTGCCGCCGAGCGCGGGATCAAGCTCAGTGCCGCCGCGCGTCTGCGCATGGTCACCCACATGGACGTCAGCCGTGGGCAAATCGAGCAAGTCGTCGCGACATTCGTCGGCTTTTCGCGCAAGTGATAGCGTTAGCGCTCCAATTGAGCGTTTCTATCGTATAAACACGCTGTACCCCGCGCGCAGGGCCGATATAATGCGGCCCTTTGCCGTCGCTTCGTCTGTTGACGTTTCGAACAGGCCTTTGGCCGCAGCCTCCGTGGAAGAACCTAATGAAAAGCGCAGAAATCCGTGAAGCCTTCCTTCGCTTCTTCGAAGAGCAAGGCCACACCCGTGTAGCCTCCAGCTCTTTGATTCCGGGCAACGACCCAACCCTGCTGTTCACTAACGCGGGGATGAACCAGTTCAAGGACTGCTTCCTGGGCCAGGAAAAGCGCGCGTACACCCGCGCCGTCAGCAGCCAGAAATGCGTGCGCGCCGGCGGCAAGCACAACGACCTGGAAAACGTCGGTTATACCGCTCGTCACCACACCTTCTTCGAAATGCTGGGTAACTTCAGCTTTGGTGATTATTTCAAGCGTGACGCGATCACCTACGCCTGGAACTTCCTGACGTCCGACAAGTGGCTGAACCTGCCGAAGGAAAAGCTCTGGGTCACCGTCTACGCCAGCGATGACGAGGCGTACGACATCTGGACCAAGGAAATCGGGGTTCCGGCCGAGCGCATGGTGCGCATCGGCGACAACAAGGGCGCGCCGTACGCCTCCGACAACTTCTGGACCATGGGCGATACCGGCCCGTGCGGTCCTTGCACCGAGATTTTCTACGATCACGGCGCCGACATCTGGGGTGGCCCACCGGGCTCGCCGGAAGAAGACGGCGACCGTTACATCGAAATCTGGAACAACGTGTTCATGCAGTTCAACCGCACCGCCGATGGCGTGTTGCACCCGCTGCCAGCGCCGTCGGTGGACACCGGCATGGGCCTGGAGCGGATCAGTGCAGTGCTGCAGCACGTTCACTCGAACTATGAAATCGACCTGTTCCAGAGCTTGCTGAGCGCTTCGGCCAAGGCCATCGGCTGTACCAACGACGCCCAGGCTTCGCTGAAAGTCGTGGCTGACCACATCCGTTCCTGCGGCTTCCTGATCGCCGACGGCGTGCTGCCGTCCAACGAAGGCCGCGGCTACGTGCTGCGCCGGATCATCCGTCGCGCTTGCCGTCACGGTAACAAGCTGGGCGCCAAGGGCAGCTTCTTCTACCAGATCGTCGCGGCCCTGGTTGCCGAGATGGGCGAAGCCTTCCCGGAACTGAAGTCCCAGCAGGCGCACATCGAGCGCGTGCTGAAGGCCGAAGAAGAGCAATTCGCCAAGACCCTGGAGCAGGGCCTGAAGATCCTCGAGCAGGATCTGGCTGAACTCAAAGGCGACGTGGTGCCGGGCGACGTGGTGTTCAAACTCTACGACACCTATGGCTTCCCGATGGACCTGACCGGTGACATCGCTCGCGAGCGCAGCCTGACCATCGACGAAGCAGGTTTCGAGCGTGAGATGGAAGCCCAGCGCGTCCGTGCCCGTTCCGCCAGCTCCTTCGGCATGGACTACAACAGCCTGGTCAAGGTTGACGTGGCCACCGAGTTCACCGGTTACATCGCTCACAGCGGTTCCGCCAAAATCGTTGCGCTGTATAAAGATGGCCAGTCGGTCGACGTATTGAGCGAAGGCGATGAGGGCGTGATCGTTCTCGACAAGACGCCGTTCTACGCCGAGTCCGGTGGCCAGGTCGGTGATTGCGGTTATCTGCAGGCGGGCAGCGCGCGTTTCGACGTGCGTGACACCACCAAGACCGGCGGTGCATTCCTGCACCACGGTATCCTGGATTCGGGTAGCCTGATCGTCGGTACGCCGGTCGAGACCCACGTTGATGCCGAGGTGCGTCACGCCACGTCGTTGAACCACTCCGCGACTCACTTGCTGCACGCTGCATTGCGCCAGGTGCTGGGCGATCACGTTCAGCAGAAAGGCTCATTGGTCGACAGTCAGCGCCTGCGTTTTGACTTCAGTCACTTCGAAGCCATCAAGCCTGAACAACTGAAAGCGCTGGAAGACATCGTCAACGCCGAGATTCGCAAGAACTCCGAAGTTGAAACCGAAGAAACCGATATCGAAACCGCCAAGCAGAAAGGCGCCATGGCGCTGTTCGGCGAGAAATACGGCGACAACGTGCGTGTACTGAGCATGGGCGATTTCTCCGTCGAGTTGTGCGGCGGTATCCACGCCAACCGTACCGGCGACATCGGCCTGCTGAAAATCATCAGCGAAGGCGGTGTGGCATCGGGTGTGCGTCGTATCGAAGCCGTCACCGGTGCGCAAGCGCTGGCCTACTTGAACGCGGCGGAAGAACAACTCAAGGAAGCGGCCAGCCTGGTCAAGGGCAGCCGCGACAACCTGATCGACAAGCTGTCGGCTGTGCTGGAGCGCAACCGTCTGCTGGAGAAGCAACTCGAGCAGTTGCAAGCCAAGGCTGCCAGTGCCGCGGGCGACGATCTGTCGGCCCAGGCGCTGGATGTCAAGGACGTGAAAGTGCTGGCCGTGCGTCTGGACGGTCAGGATGGCAAGGCGCTGCTGGCGCTGGTCGATCAACTGAAAAACAAACTCGGCCGCGCAGTGATCCTGCTCGGCAGTGTCCATGAGGAAAAGGTCGTTCTGGTTGCAGGCGTAACCAAAGACCTGACTGGCCAACTCAAAGCCGGTGATTTGATGAAGCAAGCCGCTGCGGCAGTGGGCGGGAAGGGTGGTGGTCGTCCAGACATGGCGCAAGGCGGCGGTACCGACGCTGGCGCACTGGATGCGGCACTGGCCCTGACCGTTCCGTTTGTAGAGCAGGGTCTATAAGGCAGTACTTGCGGCCCGCAGTCTAGTGGTGGGCCGCAACGCTGTTTGAGTGATTATTTGGGCGCCCTTCATGGGCAGAGGCGGCTTTGAAATGGCTTTGATCGTACAGAAATTTGGAGGCACCTCGGTCGGCACTGTCGAGAGAATCGAGCAGGTCGCCGACAAGGTTAAGAAATTCCGCGATGCCGGCGATGACCTGGTGGTTGTGCTGTCTGCAATGAGCGGCGAGACCAACCGTCTGATCGATCTGGCCAAGCAAATCAGTGGCGACGGCCAACCGGTTCCGCGCGAGCTGGACGTGATCGTTTCCACCGGTGAGCAGGTGACGATTGCCCTGTTGGCCATGGCGCTGATCAAGCGCGGCGTGCCGGCGGTGTCGTACACCGGCAACCAGGTGCGGATTCTGACGGATAGCGCGCACAATAAAGCGCGTATCTTGCAGATTGATGACCAGAAGATTCGCGGTGACCTGAAGGCAGGTCGTGTGGTGGTTGTCGCCGGTTTCCAGGGCGTCGACGAGCACGGCAACATCACCACCCTCGGTCGTGGCGGTTCCGACACCACCGGCGTGGCGCTGGCGGCAGCCCTGAAGGCTGACGAATGCCAGATCTACACCGACGTCGACGGTGTCTACACCACCGACCCGCGTGTGGTGTCCGTGGCTCAGCGCCTGGACAAGATCACCTTCGAAGAGATGCTGGAAATGGCCAGCCTCGGTTCCAAGGTGCTGCAGATCCGCGCGGTCGAGTTCGCCGGCAAGTACAACGTTCCGCTGCGCGTACTGCACAGCTTCAAGGAGGGTCCGGGCACCCTCATTACTATTGATGAAGAGGAAACCATGGAACAGCCGATCATTTCCGGTATCGCTTTCAACCGCGATGAAGCCAAGCTGACCATCCGTGGCGTGCCAGACATCCCGGGCGTTGCCTTCAAGATTCTCGGCCCGATCAGTGCCGCGAACATCGAAGTCGACATGATCGTGCAGAACGTCGCGCACGATAACACCACCGACTTCACCTTCACCGTGCACCGTAACGACTACCAGGCGGCGCAAGCCGTACTGGAAAAAACCGCTGGCGAGCTGGGTGCCCGTGAAGTCGTGGGCGACACCAAGATCGCCAAGGTGTCGATCGTCGGCGTTGGCATGCGTTCTCACGCAGGCGTGGCCAGCCGCATGTTCGAATCCCTGGCCAAGGAAAGCATCAACATCCAGATGATCTCGACGTCGGAAATCAAAGTCTCCGTAGTGATCGAAGAGAAGTACCTGGAACTGGCTGTGCGCGCTCTGCACACGGCTTTCGAACTGGACGCACCGGCCCGCCAGGGCGAGTGATGCGTTTGCCAAAAGGCGCGGTCTGACCGCGCCTTTTGTTTTTTTGAATGGCGTGACCCCCGAGGCTGTTCTTTTGCTCGCGCTAGTCAATACTCAGGCATGTAGGGCTGCGACCGCTCCGGTTGTGGGTCGAGTGCCTTTTTTTTGCAGACTGTTGTCCCTGAAATGTAATGCGTGAGGAGAAAGGTATGCTGATTCTGACTCGTCGGTGTGCAGAAAGCCTGATTATCGGTGATGGCGAAATCACCGTGACCGTGCTCGGCGTCAAAGGAAATCAAGTGCGCATCGGTGTTAATGCCCCCAAAGAGGTGGCTGTTCACCGGGAAGAAATTTACCTGCGTATCAAGAAAGAGAAGGACGAAGAACCAAGCCATTAATTTTTATCGTTTTTTATGTTTGCAAACGGGGAAGAAGCTGGTTAATATACGCCCCGTGTTGCGGAGAGCTGGCCGAGTGGCCGAAGGCGCTCCCCTGCTAAGGGAGTACACCTCAAAAGGGTGTCGGGGGTTCGAATCCCCCGTTCTCCGCCATTATTTGCGTAGTACGTTGTAATCTGGCTTCTTCGGTAAGTTGTTGAAATTACTAGAAAAAGTGCTTGACATAGAGATTAGACGGCCTATAATGCGCGGCAACAAATGCACTCGTAGCTCAGCTGGATAGAGTACTCGGCTACGAACCGAGCGGTCACAGGTTCGAATCCTGTCGAGTGCACCATTTAAGAGTTGGTTGCAGTAATGCAAGTAACTTGGCTTCAGCCAGTTGTGGTCTGGTCTAAAAACACAAAATGCACTCGTAGCTCAGCTGGATAGAGTACTCGGCTACGAACCGAGCGGTCACAGGTTCGAATCCTGTCGAGTGCACCATACAACAGAAAGCCCGCATCTAATGCGGGCTTTTTGCCGTCCGGGATTTGGCTTTTCCTTTCGTGCATCCCCTCTCGTCGAACTCCACCTGTGCGCTGCGACCTCGCAGGGTGTCGTAGCGGTAGCTCGTGGCTGAATTGCGAATACTGATCCTGTCCGGCTTGCCGAGGGCGCTTTCGACGTCTTGCTGGCTCATGCCGGCGACCACTCGCTGATTGATGATCGCCTCCCGGCGCTGCCTGGCACTGATCAGGTTTGCGCACTTGTCCTGCGCCTGATCGACCACGGTCGGCTCTTTCCTTTGGATTTTCATTCCTGATGTTTCACGGGGTTCGGCTGGCGGCATAAGCGCCATCGTGCTGCCGGGTGTAAAGGCACGGACGTCCTGAAGTGAAACGCTTTCTCCCGCGGCACAACTCAGTGTAGTGAAGGTAATGCGCCCATTGGCCGCCTCGCAGCGCTGAACGGTGGTGGCGAGCGCCAGGGGCGGGGGGCTGAGCAGGCCGAGCAGTAAAAGGAATTGTGCAACTGATGGCATCAGGCGTCCTCCATGACGTTCCTTTTCAAGGGTAGCGGCTACAATTTTCGAAGGGTGGTGTGTTTTCTTTTCAGAATACGTCGTCGCATTTTTGTGGATCAGGACGATGCTCAAGTTTGTTGTGCAAGCGCTTGTTTCAGCCAAGATTTTTTAACGTTTAAAACCGTCAGGCGGTGTATCATTGCGCCCGTCAGCCCCGCCGGGGCTTGTGGAATACCTCCATGGACTTACCCAGTAGTTACTCGGTACCCCGTTTCACCAATCATGAATTGACTGATTGATCCTTCCGGCGTGCCCCGCTGCTGGGAGTGGAGTTCGCCTATGTCCGATGTTGAAGTAAAGAAAACGCAGGAAAGCTTGCAGGATCGCCTGGCTCAGGTGGTTGAGTTGCTGCAGCGCCAGCGAGTGGTAGAAGACCTGACTCACCGCCAGGAAGGCCCGCATCATGACCGGGTCGAGAACCTGGTCCACCGGCAGAACCTTGTCGAGTTGCAACGCAAACTCGATGACCTGCACTCCGCCGACGTCGCCTACATCCTTGAAGCCTTGCCGCTGGACGATCGTCTGACGCTCTGGCAACTGGTCAAGGCCGATCGCGACGGCGACATCCTTCTTGAAGTATCCGATTCGGTTCGTGAATCGCTGATCGCCGACATGGACGATCACGAGCTCCTGGCAGCCGCCAAGGACATGGATGCCGACGAACTCGCTGACCTGGCCTCCGAGCTGCCGCGAGACGTCGTCCATGAGCTCATGGAGACCCTCGACCAGCAACAACGCGAGCGTGTGCGTTCGGCACTGTCCTACGACGAGGAACAGGTCGGTGCGTTGATGGACTTCGAGATGGTGACCATCCGCGAGGATGTCAGCCTTGAAGTGGTCTTGCGTTATCTGCGCCGTCTCAAGGAGTTGCCGGGCCATACCGACAAACTGTTCGTGGTCGATTACGACGGCGTCCTCAAGGGCGTGTTGCCGATCAAGCGCTTGCTGGTCAACGATCCGGATAAACAGGTTTCCGAGGTGATGGCCAGCGATCCGGTGAGTTTCCACCCGGACGAAGACGCCTACGATGCGGCCCAGGCGTTCGAACGTTACGACTTGATCTCCGCGCCCGTGGTCGACAAGAACGGCAAGCTGATCGGCCGTCTGACCATCGATGAAATGGTCGACCTGATCCGTGAAGAGAGCGAAAGCGAAGTTCTCAACATGGCGGGTCTGCGTGAAGAGGAAGACATTTTTGCGTCGGTCTGGAAATCCCTGCGTAACCGTTGGGCCTGGCTGGCGATCAACCTGATCACCGCGTTCGTGGCTTCTCGGGTCATCGGTTTGTTTGAAGGTTCGATCGAGAAGCTCGTGGCGCTTGCGGCGTTGATGCCGATCGTGGCGGGGATCGGCGGTAACTCGGGTAACCAGACCATCACCATGATTGTTCGGGCCATGGCGCTGGACCAGGTGAGTACCGGCAATACCTCGCGCCTGATGCGCAAGGAATTGGCGGTAGCGCTGATCAACGGCGTGATCTGGGGCGGGGTGATCGGTGTGGTTGCCTACCTGCTCTATGGCAGTTGGTCATTGGGCGTGGTGATGACCGCCGCGATGACGCTCAACCTGTTGCTGGCGGCGTTGATGGGGGTTTTGATCCCGATGACCCTGGCGAAGATGGGGCGCGATCCGGCAATGGGGGCCAGTGTGATGATCACGGCCATGACCGACAGCGGCGGCTTTTTCATCTTCCTGGGGCTGGCGACAATCTTCCTGCTCTAAAGTCCGTTTCACTAAAACCCGCCGTCCGGCGGGTTTTTTGTGCCCGGATTTCAGGCAAAAAAAAGCCAGCGATCAGGCTGGCTTGAACTTTCTGGCTGAATCAGGACGCGTCGGCGGTCGTCATTTCAGCGTCATGAGCGATCAGTGAAACCAGGGCGTTCTGCTGTCGATGGGAGAGTTGGCGGAAGCGCTGCAGCAGTTCCCGTTCGTGCAAGGAAAGCTCCGGGCTGTCCAGGCGCATGCTCAGTTCTTCTCCCAGTGCGCCTTCCTGAATAAGACTTTGCTCAAGGCGCGCAATAATTTCGGAGTTCATGCTGCGATGATGATTGCGAGCCACCTCGGCAATGCGTTCACGCATTCCGTCTGGCAGACGTACGACGAACTTGTCAGCCGTACGGCTGGAATAAATTGCCTGTTTCAATGGGCGCATATATTTAACCGGTTAGTTCAGGGGAGCGGTTTTCGGGATTGGCCGCAGGATGTCTGATAGGACAAGCGCTCTGACCAAATGTTCAACCTGAATTGATAGGCGCGCATCATGCCTCAAACAAGCCAGATCCTTGGCGTCAATTCTGTGACAAATATTGAACTGTATAAAGGCTTTCTGCCAGCACCAATTATCAGAAATGCTGACTGGTTTGAAAAGTTCGACCGGGCCGTATCGCTTAGCGCTTTCTCCAACCCACGAAAGGCTTCTGACAGGCAGCAAAAGCGGACTCGATCCCTGTTCCTTGTCTTTTACAGAATAGTGGCAAATGGCCGATTTACTAGGGGAAGTCGTATGGATGGGGTGAATTCAGGATGGATGGCAGGCCCTTGCGCCGGGTCTGCCATACCCGGATTAACGTAGGACCGGATCAAATTTGATCTTGCGTCCGGCAATCAGTGCGAGCACGAACAGGGCGCTGAATACACCACAGGCGATCAGGGGGAGGGTGACGACCATGTCCTGGGTCAATGACAGATGAAAAATGCCGCTCAACAAGGCGAGGATGAAGAAACTCGCGGCTGATCTGGACATGCTGTGCTCCTGGAGGGGTTCATTCAAAATACCAAGCTTCGGCAGACGGAGCCGGTACCAGGATGTTTTCCTGGCTGACAAAGCCGTGCTGGTCGCCCATAACTGCCAAATGCGGGGCTTTCTGCAGTTGAAGGTAATGTGGCATTCGCTGGGCAACCTGCGCAGCACCGCTCTCGGGGGTAAAATGAAAACCCGGCAAAACCGTCAGAGCGATTGCACTCGAGAGTAAAAGGGCGATGTTCATGGGGCGGGCCTCAATTGTTCTGTAAGAACAGGAGAAGCCGCTCGCATGCCAGAGTCTATCGGCAATTAAATTCTTTAAAAACAACGAATTAAGTTATTTTTGGTAAAGCGCCATATTGCATTTTGCAATGCTGGCTTTTTGTAATGGCGCAATTTGCAGGGTAAACAAGTCCGCGCCCGGCCGAGGCGTCTGCCTACACTTAAAAAGCCTACGGACGACATGACAAAAGCCAGCCCGGCCGTTAACATGCACGCCGTCCATCGCATCGCGTTTCGTCGCGGTCAACGTGTGTCTCAGTAGCTCAATTGGATAGAGCATCCCCCTCCTAAGGGGAAGGTTGGCAGTTCGAACCTGCCCTGGGACACCATCTATTTCAATGGTTTCACGGTTTTAGCCCCGTGCCAGTTTTAGTTCGCGGGTGCGTAGTGGGTGCAAAAGGACGTCAACCCCGCGCTTCTTAGGCCCGCAATTCTTCCGGGCCACTCGTCAGGGCCATTCATCCTTCTGCATCTTTCTTCATTCGAATGCAGGATGTGTCCATGAGTCGAGTTCTTAAGCGTATCTACTGTTTTAGAGTCATCGACCCGGCTGGTGGCTTGGTGGATTTCAGTACGGCGCTTATCGATATCTCCGATAAGCTGGGTATCGGGCAGACCGAAATCCAGATGTTTGATGATGTCGTGCGTATCCAGCGGTTTCGAGACTCGCCGGTGGGCAGGCTCTACCATCTCGCAAGATACTCTCCTGGCACCCATAGCTCGACGCTAACCCCAAAGGCGTTAGGCAAGCTCGACGATGAGGGCGTTTTAGGCGCACCTGCCGGCAAAGAAATCAAGACCGGGGAGTGTTACGTACTTATCAGCGAGCACAACGTGTTGTTTTGCGGTCACGGACTGTCACATCAAAAATGTGCGGGTTATTTTTTCATGCTCATCAAGGCGCAAAAATACCAGCTCGACCCTATAAAGTTTCATGCCTCAAGCAACATTGACAAAGTCGCTATCCTTAATGCGCAAGGTGCGAAATCTATCCGGTTGAATGTGAATGCCTATAAGTTGAGTCTGCCGAAGGCAGATGGAGGATGGCTTGGCGGTGTTCTGTCTTCCGTGGGCGAGGAGGTAATGGCGCTGATTGGCAAAGACCCTACTCGCTCCCAGGAAAAGTCACTCCAAGACATGACCGTAGCGCTGGAAATAGGCCTGGATGGCAATTCTCGGGCCACGGTCGAGTCCCAAAGTACAATCACTGACTTGGCGAACGAGATCCTCTCTGATGACGACTCTCCTGTCGATAGTTTCACTATTCTGACGCGCGATGGAACACCGATCACTAGCGATGATGTCAAGCTTCACTCTGCTGTCAACGTTGAGAAAAATGGGACATCGGTAAATCATGTAGAGATTTGGGATGCTATGGTCAAGTATTTTGGGCAACTCAAGAATCAAAAATTGCTGGAGCAATAATGAATATTGACTGGCGTCGTCTTCTATTCTTCCTGGGCGCGGCCTTTGTCAGCGGCTGGTGCGGTTGGCATGGTCAACCTTTGGTGCACGAGAATAACGACGCCAGGTCAATGATTACTGACGTTTTCTCGATCTTGGCCGGTTTTCTGATGACCGTTCTTACGTTACTCATAGAGCCAAAGCCGACGGCAAAGATTTGGCGTGAGGCAGCTGCAACAAAAACGACCTTTGTTAACAGAATCATCCGTTATAAATGGCTTTTCATGCTGTATCTAATCATTTTGGGTATGGTATTCGCTGCAAATCTTCTTGAGAAAAACAAAGACTTAGCCACAACCCTCATCTGGCTTGAGAGGGTATATCTATCGTTCGCTACTCTAGCTTTTATCATTTCTTTGACGCTTCCTAATCAGCTGATGCAGCTGCAGGTCGGTCGCTACAATGAGATAATTGATGAAAAGAAAAAACCCGTGGTCGAGAAGCAATAGTCGGGCTAATGTTCGTTTTTTATGCGCAAAACGGTCGTCGTTGAACAGCTCGCGTGCCGTGCTGTTGCCCGAATACCTAGCCCAGCCTTAAGCAACTCCCTGACTCGCTTGTGCAGATCCTCGTCTACCGGGCGCCCCTGATACTTGCCCTCGGCTTTCGCCTTCTCAATTCCTTGTGCTTGTCGCTCTCTCCTCTGTTCGTAATCCTTGCGCGCAATGGCGGCCATCATTTCCACCAGCATCGAATTGATCGCTCCCAGCATCCGCCCGGTGAACTCGTCGCCCTTGGTGTCCTGCATTCCTTGGTGGCTGGTTGGCAGATCGAGCGCGACGATGCGCAAGCCCTTGGAGTCAATCGCTGACTTGAGCTTCTGCCAGTCCTCCACCGGCAAGCGGGAAAGTCGGTCTATAGACTCCACCAGCAGCACGTCACCCTTGCGCGCATCTTTGAGCAGGCGCAGCAACTCAGGTCGGTCAGCCGTGGCGCCGCTCGCGTTCTCCAGGTACACGCTCGCGATGACCTTGTTGTGGTCGGCGGCGAATTGCTCAAGCGAAGCCCGTGCGCGGCCGGCGTCTTGCTCGTCTGTTGATGCTCTGAGGTATGCGCGGATGAACATGAAGGGGTGCCTGTATCAGTTAGGGCGTTCTACTAATAATGTTGCACTTTGGGTGTTACTTATCAAGCGAAAAGGCTGAAAAAGGTAAAATCTGCCCGTATCTGGTTAGGCATGCCTTTTTGAAACAGACATGGTGGCTCGATCTTCAGCGGTGAGCGCCAAGCAGACGTGCTTGACCAGCACACGCCGTAGTGACGACCGGCAGAGACCGACCCGTTGCAGACATTCAGGCGGCGCGCGGAGCGCGTCCGCCTTGAACGAGTTGTTAGGGGAGGATCATTTGCGCTTTTCTTTGCAAACCAGCAACCCACCAAGGTTTTCTCTGTGGCTACATTCATAGCCACACATGTAATCACCACTCTTCCCGCTTTGTGCATCATTTCTTCGCAAGCGATCAATGGCTGCAACCTGACATTCCTCAAAGGAGCTGTATTTTCCTATGGTGTAATTCTGGGCTTGGTCAGGGCCAGGAATGCTTTCTATATCGGGGTATACGAAGGCGGTCCAGTCCGAGCTCGAGCCTGAACACCCACAAAGCACAATTGTGAAAACAGCCAGCAGCTTTCTCATGAAATCCCCTAGCGCCTTTGATAACCGGAGGCCGGTGCGTTTTGCGCACGAAGTGCGAAAAGCAGCCTACTCACCCTCATCCGTGTATCGGATTGCTGTGCCGCTAAAGGTAATCTTTTCCCAGCCTATAGCAGAGCTGACAGTTGTGGCATAAGCGTTGGCGTTGAAGCCAGTAGCCGTTGCGGAACCGTACGCCGAGCCAGTGCTGTTCCCAACCGTTACTTGGCCATAAGGCTGGGTGCCTTTACCGGTTAGCACAATGGCGTTTGCGCCAATCCTTGCGGCTTCTTCCTTCATGGCCGTGATCGCAGCGGCTTCAGTCTTTGCTTTCGTGAAGTAATCGTCTGTTGCCGCGACTCCCTCAACCAGGGCAACTACCGTGTGCTTTTTCTGCGGTGGCTCCAAGAGCAGTGAGATCGAGCTTGGGTCTGTGGGTGGAAGCGCACCACCCTCACCGATCAAAATGGATGTTCCTGACGTAGAGCATCCAGCGATCAGAGTCGCGAGCATTAAAATCAACACTTTTTTCATGAAGTCTCCCTTGGCCAACTCGAAATAGACCCCAGTAACCGCTCCGCTCCCGAGAATTCACACAATGAGGTGTGAAAAGTAGTTGTCTTCTTGAAGGCGAAGCAGCGTCGATTCTGGCATTAGCTGCCGCGTTGTGTCCTTCGGCCTCAATACCTGTCCATGCTCTGGAGCCAACTTTCGAGAGTAATAGTGGACGGTAAGTACGAGCAAGGCACCAAGAGCATTCAGCGAGTTTTTGAGTGTTGCTTCGTTAAAGTACGCGTCCCGCTCATGTTTCACGTTGTTGTAACTTCGCCACCAGGCTGGATTTTTATCGCCCTCCCAGTTAGACCATGGACGGTATGACAACCCATAACGAGGGACAAAAACTTCGGTAATAGGAAGGTCTGGTAGCACCTGCAAGAGAACGGCCTTGTAGTCGTTGATGTTTGCTCTTGGTGCTCCAGGGGACACCTGTTCGCAGATTAGCTTACACACAACGTCGACTTCGGAAGCAGCTGCGAAAAGAAGATGAGCGAGCTCCACTGAATAAACTGCAAAATTTTCTTCGCAGAACTCGACATAGCGTGAGAGCACATCCATGTCACGCTCCAAAGCCAAGAAATAATTCCAATGAAGTTTCGCTTGGGTGGCTGCGATAGTCACGACGACATCCCTGTGTTGACCTAAATCGTTAAAATGCCTGCGACCGTAACCCAGACACCAATGGGGGCCGTTCGGGCATTATTCTTTGGCTGAGCAGGCTAACACACATCTCGAAACGCATCGGATAGGAGGATGTGCAAAGCGTCGGTAGCAAGTGACTGCTTGTGGCCGATTGTGTTGAAAAAGTCGACACGGCCTGGCTACCCATGCATTGAGCGGTGAAAACACTTTTTTTGCACGCTGCTACGTCAAATCTGAGCCCTGAGCCTTCTGCACAAAACTCAGATTTTAATCTCAGGCGCGTACTTTTCTGCCGTGGAAAGCGAAGCCGACTTTTTCAACAGAATCGGCCGATAGTTGCCCATCGCTGGGCCAGCGCGAGAAGCTCTTTATTGGCAATTCAGTAGTGTTCCATCGTGGAAAAAGTGCACGGATCGAGAGCCTGCAGAATAAGAGCCGGAGCTTGTTTGTCGTAACTCTCCGTGTCTTGATAGGCGTTTGAGCCGTTCTGCTTGCGATATGTTGGGAGCGCAGTGATCAAGGCGACTCTGATCTTCCTTTACATCGAGGGCAAGATCTGGCGGTACCTTGGTTTCCAGGGTCCATTCGACCTGAAGATGCTGAAACCTCTTGTAGTCCTCGATTGAGACATATTCTTGCAGTTGGGTTCGAAGGCCAATTTTCTCGCCCTTCGCGCCTAAGATGCCACTAAATTCGGAAAGCTCAATTGGTTTGCTGAAGACTCTGAAGCCATCCTGGTCGACGAAGTAGATGATGAGTTGTGCTTTCTGGTTTCGTTCAGCCAGGCGAGGGTCCGATAGGTAGGCCGGATATCCGACGACATCTACGGATAACAAGAGCTTCCCGGACACAACCTTTGTCTTAGCCTGAAGTTGTAAACCGAGATTCGTGCTGAGGTCTGCTGACCACTCCTTAATGGTCTCGTACTGCTTGGCCTGGCTACTCCTGTAGCTATCGGTTGCCCAAGAGAAAAGCGCGATCGAAATCGCGAGAGCCAAACCTGCAAAGAAAAGGCCTGTGGCGAGTTTCGCTGCAGCGAGAAGAAAGCTCTTCATAATGACGCCTAACTACTATTGGGCGACATTACTGTCGCATTGAGACACGACAGTAATGTCGTATACGTTCCTTGTCGTCCCGTAAACCTTGGCTTAGCTGGGAGGGAGTCGCAGCAAACGCGACATAGCCCAAAGAGAAAAGCGACATGGATGACGGCGAGTTCGGCCGCGGTAAAGATTCAGCGCAGCAACGAGACGCTACCAATTTGCCACTAGCCTGTCTACCGACTGCTTATGGCCGATTCTGTTGAAAAAGTCGGTTCGCCCAAACAGCCTGGTCATTGACTGGTTAAAACGCCTTTTTTGCACACTGCTACGTGAAATCTGAGTCCGGAAGCCTCTGCCGAAAGTAAAGATTTCAATCTCGGACGCATACTTTTCTGCTGCGGAAACCATGGTCGACTTTTTCAACAGAATCGGCCGTTTTTTGCCTGTCGCGAAGGACGGCAACCGACCCAAAGCGGACGGCCGCCCTTGGCCTGGGTTCAGATTGAACAAACCGGCCGTTCACCCAAACGCACTGCCGTCGCCTTGCACTGCGTCGAGACTCTCTTCTTGTGCCCGCGCTGGGTCAAGTCCAGAGACGCTCCATTCAGCAGATCCGGCGTGGCTTTTCTCTTGGGAAACTCCGAAAAAACAACCTGGAGAGGGCTGATACCCGGGAAGCCGGGGGCCTCGCATACTCTGTGGCCTGAAAGAAACACCTGAGCAGGAATTCAGCAGGCCACTATACTGCTTGAGTTTAAGCCGAGCACCGAAATCCGAGCATCTGTCGGCGAGAGGGGGAGTGGGCAGCCGGCAGCAATCAATGGCACGAGTCCGAAGACAGTGGACACCGTTGGTAAAAGAGGGAGGGCATGCCTTTGAGCGCGTCAAGCGAGCTGCTCGGGTACGTGAACTCGCTGCGCGACCGGCTCGCGGCTGCCGGCGCCCTGTCCGCCGACCTTGACGCGCTCGTCGATGCAGCGAACCAGATTCGCGGGTTCCTCGATGACCCCACCACGCTCAGTGCCGAGGCCTGGACGCAGGCCCGCACCGTCTGGGACGCCAAGCTCAAGACCCTCCTCAGCCAACTCAAGCGTGCGACCCTCGGCGCGCTGGCTGACATCCCCGGCCTTGACAATTTCCTGGGCGACGTCGAGAACCTCGCCACCACTAGCCTACGCGCCGAACTGAACCTCGGCCCAGTGCACGTCGCGGCGAGCACGGCCATGCTGTACGTTGCGCCGCTGCCACTTCCCGACGGCACGGTGCTCGATCCCATCCCCGTCGGTCCGTTCCAGCTCGGTTCACTCGAGGCCACGATCGCTTCGCCAATCGGCGGAGGACCTTCGCTGCCAGGTGGAGGCTCGCTCGTTCGGCTGCCCGACGACGGGGTGACGGAGAAGGGCTGGGGTGGACGTCTCGTGGTTCCCATTCCGCCCGTGCTCGTCAGCGCGTCGGCGATCCTAGCGGTGGACGGTACCGACCCCAGCTTCCTGGCAGTGCTCGGCATCGGGTTTAGCCCACCGATCCAGCTATCGTTCGGGTTCTCGCTCGACCGGGTGGGCGGCATCGTCGGCGTCAACCGCACGCTTAATCTCGAGGAGTTGCGCAACGCGATCCGCACCGGTGCTGCCGGGGATGCCCTGTTCCAAATGCGGCCGCCGGATATCCCTGATAGGGATAAATTTGCGCCCACGCTTGACCGGCTGTTCCCGAGACGCACGGGTACACACCTCTTCGGTCCATCACTCAAGCTCTCGTGGCTCTCGTCGGGACCCAAGGCAAGCTTGGTCTCCCTTGAGTTGGCTGTCGTGGTCCAGTTGCCAGAGGGCAAGATCGCGATCCTGGGTGTCGCCCGCATGGCAATCCCCGAACTGCCGGCTCTTATAAGCTTTCGGTTGGATGTGCTCGGTGTGATCGATCCCGTAGAGCAGCTAGTCACGGTCGACGCCAGCCTCGTGGACAGCCACGTGATGGGCATCTTCCAGGTCTACGGCGACGCTGCATTGAGGCTAAGCTGGGGCAGTCAGGCCTACACCGTGCTCGCCATCGGCGGGTTCTTCCCCGGGTTCGACCCGAAACCCGCCAAGTTGCCTGCCCTGCGCCGCGTTGGGATGTCTCAGTCGGTGCCGGCTCCCCTGACGATGCGCGTCGAAGGTTATTTCGCGGTGACGTCGAACTCCATCCAGCTCGGTGGGCGCATCGAGGTGAGCATTAACTTGATCATCGAAGCTCACGGGTTCATCGAGGTCGACGCGCTGGTACAGTTTCGGCCGTTCCGGTTCGATGCGCAGGTCGCGGCGGGTTTCTCGGTGTCCGTCTCTGGGTTCTCGTTCGCGAGCGTGACGCTGTCCGGGAAGATTTCCGGCCCGGGCCCCGTCACGGTGCACGGGACGCTGTCGATTTCAGTCTTTTTGTTTGAGATCTCGTGGGACCAGACGTTTGTCATAGGATCGGGCCCTGCGGACAGGTTGCCAACGTCATTGTCACTGATCGAGGTGGTACTCAACGCGCTTTCCGCGCAGGGAAGCCTGCGTGCGGCCAGCACGGCCGACCCACACGTGGTGCTCGCGCCCCGCCAACCCACCGAAGAGTATGTGTTGGTCCCCCCGACTGGCTCGCTTCAGCTTCAGCAGCGAGTCGTCCCGCTTGGGCTGTCGGTCGACCGGGTGAGTGGTGTGCCCCTGCCGCAACGTGCGTCCGTCGACATCGTCGGGGCGGGCGCTGTTGTTGAGGATGGGTTCGCACCGGCCATCTACTTAAATTTGACGGACGCGGAGCTACTCAACCGCCCGCCATTCGAAGATCTGCCAGCGGGGCGTGTACTCAGTCCTGCCGACCAGCCGCTTACATCGTTCCCCCACGTCGACGACGATCGCGCGGTTGACCAGGTCGTCATTGACACGCGCCTTCCGAAGCCGAATCTGGCTGCGAGGAACGGCGTGCTCCTGGACCTGAAGTACCACGGAACTATGGTGGAGGCCGCCCGCGCCGAACCGGCACTGTCCGATCCGAGCCCCGTGCTCAGTGCCACCCGCGAGCTGTGGACGGCCGTGGGTAGTAACGCAGTCTTCCAGAGCGCGACCGCGGCACATGAGTTCGCGCGTGACGAGTCCACTCGGACGAAGAGGACTACGGTTGCCGTGCCTCGCGTCGACCTGGACGAGTCCGTGGTACTGACGGGGGTGCTATAGCGATGGCCAGCTTCTATGCCCGATTCGACCACGCGCTGCGCACTGGGAAGTTGACCGCGGATGCGGGCCGCCTGAGAGGGGAACTGACCGTCACCATCCAGGACTCGACAGGCGAGACCAGGGAAATCCAGCCAAAATACCAGCTCATGGGCCCGCGTGATGTTGAGCGCCTGGCGCCTGGATGCATCGTGCGACGGTTCCCCGCCCCGGGTACCGGAGACGCCGAGGCGAAGAAGTGTGCTCACGTCGAGTTCGCCGCCCTCGACCTGCCCTGGCGCTACACACCATTCCCGCCGGCTGGAGACAAGCTCGACCCCTGGCTCGTGCTGGTCGTCGGGCCAGGCGGGGCGGACGGCGTGACCGTGCTTCCGGACGGAACCGTGCGGATCGCTCCGGCGAGCCTAGCTAAATACGATCTCGAGAAATCTTCGCTATGGGCTCACGTACACAAGGTTGGTGAGTTCGAGAGAGCGCGGTTGATCAGCCCAATGATGCTCGAAGACGACACGACGTACGTTGCGGTACTGGTCAAGGCCTTCAAAGACGACGGCAAACACGCCTGGAGCACGGCATCTGAAGAGCCCGTAACGACCGTCTGCCTTGACCATTGGGAGTTTCGCACCGGCCCGAAGGGCGACTTCCAGGAGCTCGCCGCCCAGCTCAAGCGCGCCGACTTGGCTGATCTCGCCCTGCGCGGTGGTCGACCGTTTGGTCGCGCCGACCTGCGCTATCAGCCCCGCGACGGCACACCCCCGTCAACGCTTTCGGCGGCCGGTGCGCTGCGGGTCCCGGCCGACGCTGTCCCCGACCCCGCGGACACCCCACCGCCGCCGACAGTGGCGGCGGACGTCGCCGCGCTGCAGACACCGATCACCATCCCCGATGGGCGCAACGTCATCACCGCGCCAAACTACCCCGGTGCGTTCCTCTCTGCTGCTGACACTGTCGCGGCACTCACAGTTGGCAGCTGGGTGGCGCAGCTCACAGAGGACCCCCGGCTGCGGGGCGCGGCAGGATTGGGTGCGTGGACTGCGATCACGTGGCAGAACCGGATCGCCGACGCTGCAGCTATCAAACTTGGTGATACCGTGCTTGCCGCAGAGCGCATCCGTGCATTGGCACTCGGGGTGGCGGCGAGCTGTTCGCTATGGCGACGCAGGGTCCCGAGCGATCCCGTGCGAGCGCTCGTGGCGCTGGCCTCGGGTCTGGGGCGCCTTCCCACCGACGCCGGTGGGACTGTACTCGACGCCGTGAGTGGTCTCGCATCCCAGCTCACGCCAGCGCTGTTTTCCTCTGCCGCACGGCGTGCCACCCGACCGGGCCCGGCGCGCGGGGTTCTTGCGCTGTCGGAAGCGGGTAACCTGGCAGCTCTCATCAGAGCCGCGGCGAAGTGCCCTGACCCCACCGAACCGCGGGACGTTCTGGCGCGCCGCGAGCGTGACCCCCATCCCGACCGCGACGCCGCGGTGAAGCGCGCGATCCACGCCGCGACCGATGATCCAGAAGCAATAAAGCTGGCGCTTGCGGGGCTCTTGAATGGTGGTGATCCGCATCTAGGTCGTCTGGCCGCCGTGCTTGCTGCACTAGCCCCTGACCAGCGTGGACGAACCGACCTTGCCGCTGTCCGGCGGGCACTGCGGTACGAGGGGGGCTTGGTCGACCCGCTGGACGACTGGGCCGAGCGGCCCGATCAATGGGCGCCACCCTGTTCCCCCGTCGACCTCGGCGCGCTCGGGAAGGCGGTGCTTGCAGCGATCGATCCGACGGTGACAGAACCTCCGGCTGCACGTCGGGTTTATGCAACCCTGCCGGGCGTGCGCTCGATGCGCCCGCTCGAGGTCGAGCCCGACCTCGACCTACCGCTGTGGAGCTTCCTATCCCAGGAGTCGCCGGACTGGATGCTGCCTGGAGTTGGCGACCTGGCCGAGCACGAGGTTGTCGGAGTGGAGACGAATCCGATGTTTGTTCGGGCGTTGCTCATCGGCGCGAATGTCCAGGCAGCATCCGAGTTACGGTGGCGCAATGTGCCACTGGTACCACGCAGTTCGCCGCTGCGCCGATTCTGGCAACGCACGCCTGGGGCGCCAGCACCTAGTAGCCCCGATGACATCTTCGACATCAGACCGATCCGGTTCTGGCCGACCGGTACACCCCTGAGCGCGCCCGAACTGTCCCCATCGCCGCGGGGGAGTGAAGCTGTGGTTGTGTTTCGGTCGCCGATCTTTCGGCGTTACCCGACCACCGTCGTCTACCTCTACGACGCTCGGCCAGACCCCGCACTGTCACCGAATTGGAATGTCCCGCCGGATCCCGGCCAGCCGCTCGACAAACCGCGGCGTGTGGACCCCACCTTCACTGGCACCATCGGTGCGGACGTTACGTTCTTCGGGTTTCCCGTGCCAGCGTCGGCGCTGGCGAACCACTGGGTCGTGCTTGAGGAGCCTCCGGCCGGTTACCGGTTCTACAACAAGGACCAGCCCGATTCGGACAACGCAGCGGAGTTCGCGAAGATTCACTTCGCCTTGCCCGTGCGCGTGCTCATGGGGCCACTGCTGTGAGCCGCGTTGAGGTGCTCACTCCGGTGAGACTCGAGACCCGCTTCGTAGACGAGGGTGCGGGTGGCTGGACCCTTCGCCTGCGGGTCTACCCGGACGACTTCTCCCTCGGTCGAAGCCCGGCACCGCCGATTGCCAAGGAACTTGAGGTGCTCAAGGATGCTCTGGGGACGGTCCCTCCCGGCGAACCGGACCCGAAGCCTCGCGAGGTCGCAGCGTTCCGATCGGCCGCTGCTGCGCTGGGCGCGCGCCGCGCCTGGTGGCTTTGGCGCACAGCGACCGCGGTCGTGGATCAAGGTGCCGGGCCGGTGCGCATTGTCTCCACCGCCCCGAGCGCCCCAGCACTCAGTGTCGGGACCCCGATTGGAGTGCCAGACGCCCTCGACGTCTGGCTGCTGTTCACAAATGGCACGCGGCGTCGCGTCGCGACTTTGCATCCGAATGCGACGGAGATTGCCAAGGATCTCCAGGCCGACGCGTTCACCAAGCCTGGGAATTCCTTACCAGCACTGTGGTGGCTCGACTACGAGCGAGCCGCTGGCGTCGGCCTTGCCGCTGATATCCCGCTGACCGGCGCGGAGGCGTTCGGCATCGCGACGCTTGTCGTCGTCGGCGCGGGCAAGACTTCTGCCGCGGACCTGATCGCCGCCCACGCGGCGTCAGGGAGACTCGCCCCGGTCGCGCAGGGCACTCCGACCAACACGGTCGCGGGTATGCCGACCACCCCGCTGGGCGACGACCCAGACACTTGGGGCGGGCTGCTCGAGGTCAGTGCCGCCAATCAAAACGCCACCGTGTCGCTCCTGCAGGCGTTCGGCATACCGCCGGCAGAGCAGGGCGAATACTTACCCCTGCCGCAGGGTGATCTACGCCACCTTGAGTTTGGCCGGGCGGCAGTGCAAGGATTGTGGCCCTTGCTGTGGGGCCGTGCTCTGCGCGACGTTGTCGGAGCAGCGGGGCGCGAGCCTGCATTGGCTGCGTGGGCCGCGCAGAACCTGGCCGTACAGGGGCCGCTGCCGGCGATCCGGGTCGGGGAACAGCCGTACGGCCTGCTGCCGACGTCACTGTTTTCTGCCTGGCAAGACGATCCAAACGATGATCCGGACGTCCTGGCGCTGGAGAAGGCTATCGTTGATTGGGCGCGTCACTGGCGTTCGGGCGCGGCTGCTGCTGCAGCAGCGGGTACCAACGTACTCGGGGCATCCCCGGTCGTCGGGGCGGACACCGAACAGCTCCTGCGCCTGTATGGCCGCCACGCGCCGTCGGCATTCTGGCGAGTCCGTCCGATTCTCGATCTGGCCGAGCTCCAGGCGATCGAGATCCAGCACGGCTATGCCGTGAGCCTCCCCACCGAGTACGACGTGGCGACGGCACGTGCCTGGCGGGGGATTCCGTATCCTCTGGCGCAAGTGGCGCCCGCCGGTCCCCGTTGGCACCTACCGGGCCCGCCTAAGGACGGTGAGCCGCTCATCGACGTTGACCCGCCAAACCTCATGATGAGGCCGAACCTGGACCAGCTCCGAAAGATTATTCAGGAGCATCCCGAACCGCTGTACACCAACAGTGAGCGAACTCTTGGTCTGCTGGGGCATTTGATCCGCGAGTCGATGATCGCCAGCCGGGCGGTCGTTGGCCGGGCGTGGCTCGATGCCAATAGCGTGGCGCCGCCCGATCCCGCGCAGATTGATCGCGGACGGCAGATCCCGTTGGACGATAACTTCCAGAAAGTCGTCATTGCGGGGACAGATACCGTATCGAACGAGTTGTTCGCACTCGGTGGTGTGGGTGAAGAACTGGTCACCTGGTTTTGGTCCGTACAGAAGGCTTGCGAGCTGCTCGTCGATGCATCCGAGAGCGACGCTGAGGGGGTGCTGCGCGCAGTGAAGGCCGCGCTCGACACCGCGTCGTTCCGGGTCGACCCCTGGCTCATTGGCGTCGCGTACCGGCGCTTGGTGCGCCTCGCCAACGACAGCGCTCCGTTCCTGCTCGGTGCGTACGGCTGGGTCGACGCGCCGCGCCCGTGGGTACCCAACGACCCCGATGTCCTGCGACCAGGGCCCACCGCAGCGGGGCTGCTGCACGCGCCATCGTTCGCCCAGGCTCAGGTCGCCGCGGTGTTTCGTGATGCCGCAGTGAATGATCCCACTGACAACCGCTGGGAGCTGGACTTGGACTCCGATAAGGTCCGCCGAGCGGTCGCATTCGGTGAACGGGTGAGGCTTGGTGTACATCCATTCGAGGCGCTCGGACTGGAGGTCGAGACAGTCGCCGGCGATCCGGACGCCGTCCGGGTGCTGCGCACCGAGTACCCAACGGTTCCAGTGGAGTCCGTCGGTGCGGGACCCGCCGAGCCCAACGACCCGACACGCCGGGTCTGCGATGGGGTGCAGGTGCTCGACGCGGCCCGTGCCGGAACACTGCCAGCGGGGCTGCCGCCGGAACTCGCTGCAGAGCTCGCGCCGCTGGATGCGCTGCTGGATACCTACGCGGACCTGCTCCTGGTCGACGGAATACACGCGTTGGTCACCCGCAGCCCCGAGGCAGGCGGTAGTGCGATGGAGGCCGCTGCCGGACTCGCGCCCCCTCCGGAGCTGCGCTGTATCCGCACCCCTCGCGAGGCGACCAGCGTGGAGGTCTCGTGCTGGGCAGTCCTGCCGGTGGACCCTGCAGAGGGACAAGGCGCGGATGTTGATCCGGTCGTGGTCGCCGACCCGGGGTTCGCCATGCTTGTCGGTCCTGATGAACTGAACGACCCAGCGAACCCGGTATTGGTGCGTGCGACGGCAATGCTGGGCGGGAGCGAGGCTGCAGGAGTGCCGTCGACTACGCACGTGAAGCTCGTGGCCGCGATGACTGCGAACCTGTCGGTACGGTGGCAAACCGTCGCTGACCTCGCTTCCGCAGCGCACGCTTCGGTCTCTGGCGCTGGCGCCGTGGACGAGCAGACCCTTGATCGCCAGTGGCGCCTCGGCCTGCACAAGGTGTCCCCAGACTGGAGCAGCGACGACCGGCGAAAGGAGGCTGAAGAGCGGCTGGGTGAGCGGAAAAAGCTGGTCGATGACGGCGTTCCCGGCTCGGTCGGGGCGTTGCAGGCGGGCATTCGGTCGCTGCTCGCGCGACCGGACTTACCCGTTCTGGCGGTTGTCGAGCGGAGCGAACTGCCGGACGGCTGGGACCAACCAGTCCAAGCTGGGGCGTTGGACCGCGACTGGCTAGAGATTGTGGCGGCAGTCCGGCCGAGGCTCGCACCACTCGAGGCTCACCAGGTTACTGCCGACGAGCCCTGGCCGGCTTCACTGATCGCTCCCGACGACAAGGTATGGTCGAAGACTGGTCCCGTACAGGTGTTCTACGGGCCTGGCGTCACGGGTGAGGAGGACAAGAAGGGCAAGGTCTCCGTTGCGTTGTTGGACTCGTGGGTCGACTCCGTGCCGTCGCGCCAGCACACGACCCAGGCCGCGTTCGGGTTCAATGCGCCCAAGGCTCGTGCACCGCAGGCTGTGCTGCTCGCGGTGCCTCCCGACCTTGCGGTTCCACTGACGGACGTGGCGCTACTGGGCACTGTCCTTGAGGTGCGCGAGCTCACTCGCGCGCGTGCAGCGCGACCCACCGATCGGGGTGGGTTGCCGTGGGCAACGCCGTCGCCGACCGTGCAGCTCGAGCAGCCGTGCGACTTCCTATCCGGGTGGCCGACATGAATACACTCATGCGGGGGTGGTTGGAGCCGGGGCGTACCGACCTAGGCTTGGGGCTACGCGCGGAGATCGCCGATCCGGTGTGGTTCCTTGCTCGGCAGTGGGAGCTGGGTGAACTGCAGGGCGAGGACGCCTCGTCGCCGGTGGCCGTAACCCTCACCCCCGAGCACATGCCGCTTCGCTATGGCCCGGACCGTCCGGACCTCGACCCGAGCCGCCCGGTCCTGGATCCGACCGTAATTCCTGCCGAGGCCCTCATAGAGGCCGAGCCAGGGGACTGGTGGACCATTGGGCGCCGTGCACGGCTTGGCCGGGCGGTATCCGCTAAGCTCGACCCCGCCGCGGTCGGCCAGTACCGGTTCGGTGTGCTGCCGGCGCCGTACGACGTGCTGGCAGAGGCAATTGATGGCCGCGCGGTGTTCCTTTCTGGCGTTCTCGCCGGTGACGCCATTTGGGCCGACGTACCATCGCCGCCTCCGGACCGATTCTCCACCTCGACGCTCGGCTACTCGGCTGCGTTCGCAGCGGGGGATGTTCCGCTCGAGGTGCACGAGTACCGCGGCGGCGACGTCGACTGGTTCAGCGTGCGGGTTGACCCGGACCCGCCCCTCCGGCTGCCCAGCGAGGGCCACGTGCCCGATCCGCGCGAGGTCGTTCCCACTCGTCTGACCTTTCCTGGTGCCCCGCACCCGCGCTGGTGGCAGATCGAGGACGTTGCAGTCGATCCTGGTGCTTTCGCCCCCGACCGGTCCCACCTTGCGTCGATGCTGAGGTCCGACCTGGCTGTGGCGCACGCCGAGGACTGGTTTGTCTTCCCAGTTCCCCTGGGATGGATCCCACCGCCTGGCGCCGTCGATGCGGATCGACCGCCGACTTCGGGTGTGCTGGTCAGGCTGGGAGAGAGCGTGGTTGTGCGCGACTCGTTCGGGGAGACGTGGACGCTTCAATCACCCTCGGACTGGTCGATGTTCCAGGTTCGTGGCTTAGGGCCAACGGACCTGGTGGTGTGGCCTGTCGCGGTGGCACCACACGCCGGCCCGGTGCTGGACGACATCGTGCTCGGCATCGACGAGGACGCGAACCTCACCTGGGCCGTAGAGCTACGAGTCGACGGGCTCGATCTGCTGGAGAATGTCGAAACCGCAGAGGCAATTGCAGATACCCGTCGCACCGGTATGCGGGACTTCCGCTACCAACCCATGACAACGCTGCCCGAGCACTGGCATCCCTACGTCCGTCGCCGGGCGTGGTATCAGGCGGTTTTGGCTGATCTCAGCGGCCCTCTACCACGCGCGCGCCCCGGGCCAATCTCGCGACTGATCGGTGGACCGTCCGGCCCCGGATTTGGCCGTGGGCACGTCCTCGGCGCAATCGCAGTGCCGAGCTCAGGCGTCCGGCTACGGCGCCGGGCGATGCTCGCGCGCGATACTGACGGTCTTCCTGTGCTGTGGGTCGAGCGGAGCGTGCTTCCAGTTATCGGCCCTCCGACCTCGCACCTGCGGTGGGACGTCATGGTCGAAGCCGTGCTCAACAACCCGAGCTCGGGGGATTAGCCCATGTCCACTGTCGAGTTGCATTTCGTCGAGGGTTTCGCGTTGGCCGCAGCGCCTGGTGTTGAGGAAGCACTTTCCAAAGTGATCCCCGCTTTCGCCGCAGGCTGGGTAGCGCTGCAGGTGGTGCTCCCCACAGCAACGCTTGAACCGTTGTTTGCAGGTGCCAGCGGGCTGAGCGCGGCAGCGATTACTGACCTGATGGACGCCGCCCGAATGGCGGGAGAGGCACCTCCCGACCTATTGCGTTGGTTCTCCATCGAGTGCCCTGAGAACTTGCTGGAAACCGTCGTGCCGCTGGTGGCTGGGCTACCGCTGGTCGATTGGTCCGGTGTGCGGCCGGAAACGGCGGGTTGCGGCTTTCGGGACGGGACGGTGTCGTGGGGCACCAATCCGAATTCAGGTTTAAGTCTGCATCTGCAGCGATCACCGCTCGGGGTTGACGTGCTACATGCATGGCAGATTGCCGGGGGTACCGGCATTGACGTGAAGGTGGCGGATGTCGAGAAGGGATTTTGGGTCGAGCATATAGACCTCAGAGCGGCACGGATTAGGGTTGTCGCTGTCTCACCGAAGGCGACCGAGGAAGATAAGAGCCACGGTACATCAGTTGCGGGTCTGCTGGTTGGCTCCGATGACCAAGTCAGCTCCGTAGGTGTTGTTCCGGATGCCGAACTCCTGCTCATCTCCATTCTGCGGGCTAGTACCGTGTACGGCTGGGCCGCCATTATCGTGCGTGCCGCACATGAAGTCGGTCCTGGTGGAGTGGTCCTTCTCGAAGAGGGAATTCTCCTTAAGCCTATTTCGAAGTTAAAAGAGCCGGGTTTAACCGCGCCCCTCGAGACCAACTTTGTGGTCCATCAGGCTATCAAGTACGCCACGGCGCTAGGGGTCACGGTTGTCGAAGCGGCCGGGAACTCCGGGATTGACCTCGACGACCCTCCAACGGCACCCGATTGGCTAGCCCATTCTATCGCCGTGGACCTGAGCCTCCCTTCCTGGTCCGACTCAGGGGCCATCATTGTTGGTGGAGGTGACAAGATCCACGATCCGGAGGGTTGGCAACCCTATTTTATGTCCGTCCGAGGCGAGCGGGTCGATTGCTATGCCCAAGCCACAAATGTCTTTGCTGCCATTAAGGCTGATGGAGCGTCAGCGTACGACTATCTCTCTGGCACTTCTTGGGCTACGGCGATTGTTGCGGGTGTCGTCGCGGCGATTCAAGGCATGGCAAAAGCCCACCGCGGTAGGCCGCTCGCACCGCGATACATCCGCGACCTCCTGCGCGATCGGAGGCTGGGTACCCCCATGTGGCCTGGGTATGGAGGAATGGGGAGCATGCCCGACTTACGGCGGATCGCACGCTCTCAGCGCTGGCCGCGGATAGTGCCCGTCGCGGCCGTGGCTTTGGGTTCCGATGCAGCAGTGCTGGTGTACCTCGATGAGGAAGACCGGCTGGAGCGGCGACACTTCTCATTCTGGACGGGATGGGGGCAGGCTCTGCGATTGGTGCCGACGCCAGGGGAGGTGTGGCCGGCCCGTCCGGCGGTGCTGTCGTGGGCTGAGCCTGCCACAGGACGGTTGGTCTACCTCGCGCTCATGGGGGGACGTCATGGGCTCTACCAGCTCGCCTGGGACTCCGGCGCAATGGAGAATCTCACAACAGTGCAGACCAGCTCAGGCGATACGATCGCCCCCGGCAAGTCACCGGCGGTGGTCCGCCCAGCCGAGAAGGTACTCGTCGTGGTGGGTGTCGCCACGGACGGCCGGATGGTGGCGTTCTCCGCAAAACCGCTCGACGACGCGTTCAGCGGGCCGGCGGTTCTGGACCCCGACGCCACGTTCTGCCGCACGACTGGCCCAGCTGCCGTCTCCGCGGCGCCTGGCAAAGTCGATGCCGTCGCGATTTCGGACGACGGTGTCCTGACGTGGTTCCATGGGAAACCCACGACTACCGGACCAACTGGCTGGTTGACCGCCGTCTCTGAGCCGACAGGCGAGTTCGTCCCAGGGGCGGGCGCAGCGGCGCTGGCCGTCGATGGGAGGGTCCTGGTCGCCGCGGTCGGCATCGAGGGTTGGCTCTACACCCTCGAGATCAACCCGAAGAGAGGGGCGGTGCCGGCTGCGATCTCCGCACCGCAGGTCATGGATGTCGCGACGACCTTCGCCACCCAAGGTCCGCTCGCGCTCGCCCGGCTCACGACCGCGACTACCGACCTAGTGCTGGCGTTCGGTGTCGATACCGACGGCTTCGTGCGGGTCTCCTCGCGTGCTGCCGCAGGGGGGGATTGGTCGGCCCTTCTGGTCGTCTCCTCAGGAGTCAAGGCGAGCCCGTTGGGTGGTGTGGTGGCCATCACGGCGGCGGATCTCGGTGTGCTGTTGTTCGTCGTCGGCATGGACGGAGTTGTCCGAACGACTTCGTCACGGAACGGCACCGATTGGGATCTGTGGAATTCGGTGCCGGACACCAATCTGAGCGATCAGCCTTGGCGACGCCGCGGACGCGGTGACGAACCAGTGCTTATCTCCGAGCTGTTCGCCGGGGACCCTGTTCTGGAAAAGGTAGCGGCAGATCAGGATCGCATTTCCCGGACCAAGAACACTCCCGGAGACGCGGTTTGGAAGGTGCAGCAAGCCCTGCTGGTGTGGAACCCCAATTGCCTTCCGCAATGGGGCGCCGATGGCAATTATGGCAATGAGACGGCCGAAGCGGTTCGTAACTTCAAGCGGGACCTGCTCGGTGTGCCAGTTGCGCAAATCATCGACGACGTTGGGCCGGCCACGGTAATGCGCCTCGATAAGATCCAGGCTGCCCGCGAAGGGAAGCTTGGCACCTTGACCACGCTGAGGTTTATCAACGAGTACGGCGATCCGCTGGCGAACCTAAACGTCATCTTGACCAACCCCGATGTGATCGAGTTCCTGACGACCGACTCTAACGGTCACGCCACCGCGTACTTGGCTCACCAAAGTGGGCTTGAGGTTGATTGGGGATCGGCGTTGACCGTCGTCGGCAACCTAACGGGGAGGGCATGGCCACCGCCCGGAGGCTACCCGCCGGCGCATGCGATTCTTACCCCCAGCGTCAAACCACTTGTGGTCAACCCAGGCGACACCCTTGATATCGTCGTCGCCACGCGGGTAGCAGTGACGGCAACCCTGGTCGCCCCACTAGCAGGGGAGGTGAGGGTAGAGGGGCGTGGGGCAGCGCTGAACATCTCCGCGGACGGACACCTTACCCTGGCTCTGCAGGCGACCGGCGGAACGATGGCGACGGTGTATCTGGAGCCACACCCCAGTGCTGTTGGCCCGTTGCCTACTATCCCCGAACCAGTTGGCTGGACGCCACTCGGCACGTACACGGTGCGGCCGGGCGATACGGCTGAGGGGCTTGCCGAGGCCTTCGTTGGCGATCCTACAGCCTACTCAACACTCAGTAACCATGCGCCCCTGGTAGGGGAGGTGTTGACGCTTCCCGAGCTACCGGGCTGGCTTAACCTGGTCACTGCGCCAGTTCCGACCACAGCACCGGTGCAATGGTTCTCCGTCTCGCCCGACGCCATTATTGCGGCCATCATTTCCGCTGGCGACACGCGGCCGCTCCAAGACTTACTCGCCGTGCTCGACCGTCCACCCGCACCCGACCCGGACCCTTTGGCGGAACTCACGGCACGTGCGGAAGCAATTGTGGCGATCATCAGCCAGCCCAGCCCACCGCTCGGGGTCGATCGCGAGCCGGAGGAGGAAGCATGATCTTGACCCTGAACTGGCGGAATGGCGACCATCCGTTGCTGTCCAAGGTAGCGCTCAGTGTCAAAGCCTACAAACCGGCCGATCCGGGCAAAGAAGCCAAAGAAGCGAAAGTTCAAGTCGAAGTGAAGCCGGGATGGGCACAAATCGAGATATCCGACGCCGTGGAATCGATTCATTTCGAGTTGATTTTAGGAACGATGTTTAGGGGCTCGTTCGTTGAAGTGCTACGGGTTGACCAGACACTGCAGCAAGAGCCAAAGTCCACGGACCTGTTTCCGATCTTAAGCGGGACCAGTTACACCGTACTGACAGGAAAGGAGAAGCATCGTCGGCAGATCCCTGGCCTTCATCCCTTGATCGTCTTCCGCGGCGGGTCACTGTTGGTGGTGCGGGCGGGCCTGGTCGACGTGACCGGTCTAGCACCCGAGTTCACTGAGAGGCTCGAAAAGCTCAATCCTCGAGCAAGTCACAAGCCGTTTGCCTCGACAGCCCGGATACTCGGTCGCACTGATGGGACACTGCCCCAGTTCTGGTACGTCGCCACCCCGCACGGATGCCGCGGAGCCCCTGCTACGGATGTTCTATGCGATCTCCCACCTGCCCAGAACCACCAAGGAATTCCTTCGCCTGTTGATATAGAGATCACGGCGGCACACCTCCGCGATGCTGTGATCGACTACGGTGTACTTATGCTCGGTACACCGACGCACGACGGCGGCGGAAGGGGGATTCCTGAATTTACCGATCACTTCACGTACCCTGACGGAAAGCTCAACGTGATCCTCGCCCGAGGGCTCGAGAGTGCGCTTGTCGCCAGCGGCAAGCACGCACTGCTTGCCATACCGCGGCCGGCAAATCTGTCGCACAACTTGGCAGCGACTGGCGCGCTGCCGGGTCTGCTCTCTGATGTGCACAAGGTAATCACGGCTCTGGGAGATGCTCATCCGCCGGTCGTTCCAAGTGACCCAGAGCAGGTGCAAACGAGTGTGGCGTCGCCGCGTTTCGCCCTTGCAGCGCACAGCAATGGAGGGCTTGCAATCTKGGGCAAACCCGGGGGGAGGCCGGGAGCACTCGCCGCTGGCAAGGATGCTTACACGGACCTCCTTCTCTTCGAGGCCCTTGATGTGCAGGGCAACCTTCATAAGCTGAAGGCCTCGTCGGCGCGTGTCGTCTTCGTCGGATTTAATCGCGAAACTGTTTCCGGGCCGTTTGCGGCGTTGGAAAAAATTACTGTGGCGGGCAGGGTACATCGCTTACCCGTGACCCCCGCAGGCGCGAAGGCACCGGAAGTTGCGTCGCTAGATGAACTCGCCACTCGGAGCCCGAGCTTGGCGCTTGCAAAAACTGGCCTTGTCGCTGGTCGGGCTCTAGACGAGTTCCAGCTAAAGCACCAGTTGTGCATCTGGTCCGGAGACATGGCCGGGAAGACATCTGGGTCAGAGGTTCATTTCATGACTCAAGCCCTCTTATTATCCATACTGCGTTAATGATTGACTGAGCTGCGACGGCCAGAAAAGCAGGCGCCCGCCTGCTATCGCGACAGGCCTCCTTCTGTTCAGCCATTTCCAGCACATCATCGACATCCCAAAAGAACACAGATTTATTGTCTAGCCTCAATGGCTGCTTTTGGCCGATTCTGTTGAAAAAGTCGGCCATAGTTTCCACGATAGAAAAGTACGCGCTTGAGATTGGAATCTTTACTTTAAGCAGAGGGTTCCGGGCTCAGATTTCGCGTAGCTGCGCGCAAAAAAGGCGTTTTCAGCAGTCAGTACGCGGGCAGTCTGGAGGGACCGACTTTTTCAACAGTATCGGCCGTTCTCTGCCGGTCGTCACTACGGCGTGTGCTGGTCAAGTCGAATGCAAACGGTTGGTCAGGACGAATGCAAATGACTGGTCAGTGGCAGTGCGTCGGGCGGACTTTGCAGCTGGCAAGGTTCAGCAGTTATTCAATCCTGGCCTGTTCGTGCTCGAACATCTCATAGCAGTCTTCCATAGCCATTAGCGTTGCCAGCACATACCCAGTATGTTCGGCCTTCAGGCGGTTATAGGTTTTCCAGTGCATCCCCTTGGGTTTGACTCCCTCACCGTTGAAGATGCCTGGCTTCCAACCCAGCTTTTCTCGGATTCTGTCGGTACGAAGCATAGCCGGATCACGGAAGCGTTCCCGCTGGCTTGAATATGCCAGCTTGTGACAGTGCCGACAGGCAAAGACTGATCCGCCGAACAGGATCGCCACGCGCCGCCCGCAGCCCTGCCCAGGGCACAGAAACCATGGCCGACGCCCGCCATAGGCGCAGTCTGTCCATTCCAGAAAGACGGGGTACGCCATCGTCGGCCATTCGGCGCCACTGACTCGGGTTCGGTAGTTGAGAGTTACATGGTCAGCCTTTGCCCGAATTTGGATGGAGCCGACTTTTTCACCATTGAGCGACCAACACCTGTCGACAGTCCTGCCTGGTGAAAGCAGGCCATCACGCTGCAGGAGACGAACATCCAGTGCCAGCATGTCGTATGTGGTGTCCTTGCCAACCTGTCCGCGCCCACTACCCCATCCGCCCATTTTTTTCTCCCAGGGATTTGTCGAAATCATTTGGCAATTTGAAGTGAAGTTTTCGTCAGGACAAACAAGTGAGCCATGTCCCTTCACTGCTTGGCCTTGGGCACCTCATAGTGCGTATGGGCGGTCAGTTCCAAGAGGGTTTCCATCTGACCGACCGCCCTGACGATCTGGTAGATGTCGAGGTCATCGACGCTTGTGTGCTTGTCGACGTAATTGGCCAGGTAGCTTTGCGAACTGCACGCAACCCCATTGCGGCTGCATGCCAAATAGGCGAAGGACTCGGCCTCCAGCTCCATTCGAGCCTCAGTCAGCCGCAGCCGCTGGGGAATATTGAGTCGCTCGTCAGCGCCGAGATGTCCAAGGAAAAGATGGCCGAGCTCATGCGCCAAAGTGCTGAATTGCACATTGGGGGTGTGATTGTGGTTGATCCGCATCAGGTATTCGCTGGGCTCCTTGGCTTTTTTGTCTTTCGTGTCTTTTGGGGCTGGCGGCTTTCGAACCTGCTCGATGGAGCCGGCACTGCAGTCACCAGCATCGAAGTAATGATGCTTGATGCCCTTGCGCTCTATCAGGGTAAGGAAACGCATCATGCGTTCCTCGGTGATATCACCGCTCGCCTGGAAAAATTTGACGTCTGCGGGAAGTGGGGCCCCCTCGGTATCCTGAACGTCATAAACCAGAGCCACTGGCCCGAAGGGCCACAGTATGAGCAAAGGGCGGGCATCCCGTTTAGGACGGCGATTGAAGCGCTCTCGCCAGTCGTATGCCGACGCGGCGTAGCTCAGTCCCGGCTTCTGGATCTGCAGCAGCAGCGCGTTGAAGGGCGCGAAGTTCCTGAGCTTCACCATGAAGTCCAAGAGCATCTTGTAGTCAGAGCTACCGTGATAGAGGCGCGAGTCCTCCAGCAGCTGATCCAACAATGAGCGGGCGGCTTCGGACTCGAAAGGGTTTTGTTGAAACATCATGATTGGCCACTGCATTCTCGTGTGAGTTTTGTGAAGCCTAGCCGGCAGGTAGGGGCTTCGCTCAAGGAGCCACAGCAAATCAGCTGAGTTCTAGCCAGCCCCGCTTGCTCAACCGAACAGATAGTCCGCCAGCACCGCTCATTCGAGACTCCCCACCGATTGTTTAAAGTCGGAGTCTGGTTGCACGGGGCGTTTGTAGTCGTTGAGCCAGTCCTCCCAATGCTGTTCCTGAGGTGTCTGGCGCTGAGGAGGGAACGAGCCAGCTCCCTTGTCCCTGCGCTCACTGATTACCGCTTTACCGTGGTTTTCGTGACACGTAGTTGGTTTTGGCTGAAGACCTCGATTTTCAAGGGATAGAGCGGAATCCTTGTCCGGCACCCTTGTCTGGATGTTGTCCGGCGCTTGTCCGGGTGTTGTCCGTAAGTTGTCCGGTAGAAATGCTTTGCGGATTTCCCCTGCAGAGACGGACAAGGGGCGTAGCGAGCCGGCATCCATACGGTTTTCGCGGCCTTTCACCCAGTCTGCCGTGAACAGGATGCCAGCCAGGTTGCCCATGTAGTCGTGGAGAGCTGCCAGGCGTGTGGGTTCAGGAAGCCCCGTTGATTTCCAGAAGCGATATAGGTGGCAGCGCTTGCCGATGCGAAAGTGTCCTTTCGGTAGAGGCGAGCCCTTCTTGGCTGTTTTGGTACTCCGGCTGCGCGTTAGATTTGCATTGAACATGGCGTAGGGTGTTGAGTCGGATATTGCGGACTCGAACTGCAGGGTTACGCCGGCCGCTTGGTGCTTACCGTAATACCCTGTTGTGTAGCTGCAGTATTCGTATGCCTCTATCCCGAGGGTGGTCAGGATTTCTCGGGTAAGACCGGGCGAGTGCTCCTGAAACCAGTGCTGTGGAACAGGAGCACCGCTGGTGGGGAGAATGACAAGCCGTCCGAACTCGATGCAGATATCAGCTCGGTTTAGCACTCTCCTGACGTCAACATTCACGAGGCTATCTCAGGCTGTGGGGCTTAAGGGCGCGGTAATGCTAGTGGTAGCTATCGGGCGTTCTCCTTTGCGAGGCGGTTAAGCCAGGCTTCCAACTGCTTAACCAGAATCAGGCGGCGCTTGCCGGATTTGAAGGACTCCAGGTCGCCTTTCGCGATCGCATCATAGATCGCGGAACGGGTGTGGCCGCTCATGCGGCCAGCTTCTTCAGGGCCAATTGCAAGCGGAATGATCGGGGCTGCTCGGGTCATGTCGATTCTCTTACTGGTCGGGTTGAGGGTTTACCGGGAGGAGGATGCTAGGGTGCATTTGCGTTTTGTGCAAGCAAATGCTGCACAAAACAACTGAACGAATCTGGACGGAATTGCAAAATTGACAGCAGTTGCGTTTGCTAGCAGACTTTGCGTTCAAAAAGAGATGGACATCTATGGCACGCCCAAGAAAGTCAGCTGACCAGTCAACGACCGTAAGCGTTTCGCTGCGAATCGATCCCCGAATCAAATACGGGATTGACCTCGCTGCGCGTATTCAGAAGCGAACTGTTACCGGCGTAGTTGAATGGGCTGTCGAGCAAGCCTTGGCGGACGTGTCGCTTCCAAGGTCGGTATTCGCTGAACACGAAGATCCAGATGCGCCCACTGACTTGGCATCTAGTCTCGACGACCGCTTGTGGTCTAGTAACGAAGGAGTGCGGTTGGTGCTCTTGGCTTCCCGTTATCCGCAATTGCTTTCGTATGAGGAAACCCGCATATGGGAGACGATTAAGCTGTCGCCGCCCTTTTGGCACCGGTTGCCTCGCTCTGCTGAGGATTGCTCGCCATGGGAAAACGCGAAGCTCAGCGTAATCGCGGATAGCTGGCCGACCATCATCGAAATCGTCGAAAGCCGCAAGGATGTAGTGGTGCTCACCAATGCTGACATCCCCCATCTCCGTGATCGAGGGCTGACTGAGCGGATGTGGCGGGCCGTGGAAGAAGCGATCGGCGAGGCTCTTAGTGAGGGGGACGATTCGCGTGAGCCAATCAAGGTGCCTAAGCAAGACTTGGAAAGCTTCAAGTCCAAGCTGCATGTGGCAATAGAACAGCGGGTCAGGCAAGAAGAGTCGGATCAAGATTGATCTTTTGCTAGCTAGATCAACTCCACCGCCGCAGCTTTGATATCTGGCGCCAGGTGGGCATAGCGGAGCGTCATCTTGATGTCGCTGTGCCCCAGCAGATCGCGAACGGTGTTCAGCGGAACCCCAGCCATCACCAAGCGTGACGCGAAGTCGTGACGCATATCGTGCCAGCGGAAGTCTTCGATCCCGGCATTTTTCAGCAACTCCAGCCAGGCCGTTTTCACGTCCGTCATGCGTTCACCCTCCTGGCCGGGAAAGACATAGCCGCCAGCGTCGCCCTGTTTCTTCCATGCCTGCAGAGTCGCCAGCGCCTCGGCGTTCAATGGGATATGCCGGGTCTCGGTGGTCTTGGCATCCTCGCCGGCGATGGTAAGGGTCTTTCCCTGCAGGTTCACGTGTGGCCAGCGCAGGTTGAACAGCTCGCCGCGGCGTAGCCCGGTGTTTAGCGAGAGGACGACCATGGGCTTCAGGTGATCGGAGAACGCGAGCGCGCGCAGGTCCGCCATGGGCTCCCGCCTGCGTTCGGCGCGCCATTGGTTGGCGCTGTCACGTTCCACCCGCATGCGCTCCTCACGCGCGTCCAGGGCCTCCCGGAGGGCCTTGGCTTCATCCTTCGACAGGTAGCGGATGCGACCCTTGGCGTCGACCTTCAGCGCCTTCACCTTGTCCAGCGGTGAGGCCTCCAGATAGTTCCAGTCCACGGCCCGACTGAAGACTCCGCTGATGGTGCCCATCTTGCGGTTGGCTGTGGCTGGTTTGTTGCCGGCCCTCAGCCAGCCGGTGCGGATCTGCTCCAGGTCGCGGCCGGAGACCTCCACCAGGCGCATGGCCATGATCGGCTTGAAGCTGGTCGAAAGAGTGTGCGCGGTCTTCTCGTGGCCTCGGTGGTGGGCCTTGAACCACGGCAGGTAGGTGTCATCGATGAAGTTGCGAAGGGTGGGGGAGGTGGCCGCCGTGCGGCCCTGGGCGACAGCCAGGGGCTCGCCATGCTTGCGCGCCTCGTTGAGGTACAGTAGGGCTTCCTCTCGGGCTTGGTCGAGGGTCATGATGCCGACCCGGCCGAGGGTCTTCTTCTTGCCCCTGGCCCAAGTCACCAAGAAAGACTTGGCGCCGGCCTTGGTCACACGGACGAAGAGGCCAGGCACCGTGCTGTCGTGGATTTCGTATTCCTTCCCCGTGACCTTGAGGGAGGACAGGCGCCGAACTGTCAGTTTCTCTTTCACTGTGCCTTCGTGGGTGCAATGTGGGTGCAAAAGGAACTATACGGCTGTGTACTGCTGTACTCAATAGCCCTTGAAATCTCCGTGATTGCTGGGGTAGTCTAGAGTCATTAGGCTGTTAGATGGCCCTCCTAAGGGGAAGGTTGGCAGTTCGAACCTGCCCTGGGACACCATATTTTGCAGCTCCCCCGCCTGTTTCAACGCTTCATTTTCACGACTTGTAGATAACGTTCGAAAAGCCCGGATGCCGGGGATTTATCGAAGCCATCAACTCTACCTTCGTGACGTTCCATCTCCTCTCCCAAGTAGTCTGAATCTCCCATCCCGCCTGGGAGTATCGGTCGATGTGTAGCCTGCGGTGCTTGTTCATAGTTGGGACCTATAGAAGATCATAAAATGGTCCAAGGTCGACCCCCGATGACTGGACCCACTCAGGAGAAAGTCATGACTATGCGCAAGAAAACCTCATCGCCAACGAGTGACCTGACCAACAACGCCGATGACCATCTTTCACCCGCCAGCCACGACTGGACCTTTACCTACGTGAGCGATCCACCCCGCCCAAACACTCCGTTCGTCACCACCGACCTTAAAGACTACGCACCCGGCAGCACCGCCATTATCACGGCCAGCGGCTTCGCCGCCGGCAGCACAGTGACGCTCGAAGTGGACCATGCCATCGGTGCTGGCGCGGATGGTGTGTGGGGCACGTCCGACGATGTGCTCGATACCAACACCGGCGAGGGTCACGAGCCCTGGTCCGTGACCGACGGCGGCGCCGGCGATCTCGACGGCCAAGTCAACGGCAGCGTCACCACTTCGTGGTACGTGAATCCCGACGACTCGGCAGGCGCAACGTTTCTGCTCACAGCGGCCTCTGCGGGCGCCGATGGAGTGGTCGGCACCGCTGATGACGCCGTGGCGACAATGTCGTTTACGGACAGCGTTTTGGGCGTCGTGGCAACCGGCGAGGACGTTACGCTGGACGAAACGGCCGGATTGCAGAACGCCACTGCCACTCCAACCCCTGCGGGGGACGCTGACGACAATGACATTCTGGTGGCGTCCCTGCCTTCGACCTTCACTACCCGTTTAGCCGCACTGGGGGCAGGTACCGCCACGGGGGCGGCCTTGAGTGGCTATACCGGTGCCGCGGACAACACCGGCAGCAATGCATTCACCATCACCGCTGACCCCGGAGCAAGCAGTATCGATATCAGCTTCGTCGGCTTCTCTGGCGCACCGCTCAATGGCGAGGACAGCGGACTGGATACCCTCGATGGCACCAGCATCCTTCTCTATACGGATACGAACAACAACATCGTTGTGGGCCGAGCCGGGAGTGCAACCGGCGCGATCGTGTTCGCTGCCTATATTGATGAAACCGGATCGCCGGCCACGGGTGGCAAGATCTGGACCGTGGAGTACCAACCGCTCAAACATCCCGTTATGACGAATGCCGATGATTCGCTCAATCTGCTGGATAAGGTTTTCATCGGGGCTAGCCAGGACCTGGAATTCAGTCTGACCGGTGTGCCCTCCGGTTCGAACCTGTTCCTGATGTTCACGAAGGCGAATCCGAACATTGTCGATGACGCTGGTGTGTTGCGGATCACGGATCCCACCATCATCGCCACCGGCAAGGACCCCGCTGACCAGTCAAGCGGCGCCAATATAAACACTGGCGACACGATCATTACCAGCCAGGCGGCTAACCCGACCACCTTAGGCACCAACAACCAGATGATTACGGAACAGGAAGGCATCCGTTTTTCGTTCGTCACGGGTGCCAGGCAGGATCTAACCATTCCCAACCTCAGTCAAAACGAAGCCGATGTTGAATCCAACATCGACTTTACCGACGTCTTCAATGCGAAGATGGCCAGTTTCGACGTTGTGCAGTTGCAAAGTGGCAAGAGTGCCGTGGTAAGAGTCAGCGCATTCAGCACCGCTGCTGAGCCTGGCGCGGATTTCATCAATGGGTATGCGGGTGATGCGTCGGTGGCCATCACCAATGTTCGAGTCTTCAACAATAGCACCGGGCAGGTGATCGAGAATTCAAGCGGCTCGGTGAATGATCCGGCCATCACCATCAGCATTGCTGCAGGGGTCGCAACCATCACCGGCGTTAAAGCCGGCTACCAGATTGAATACACCACTACGTCGGACCACAACCGCGTGCTCGTCGAGAACGGCGCGGCCGTCACTGCCAAGGGCAATGAGCACGCCGATTTTGATATTGGTGGTTTCACGCTGGTCCAGGCCTCAATTACAAAAACCGAAATCGGCTCCAGGATCATCTTCGACGACGATGGACCGAGCATTACCACCACCGGCACGGAGCCGACATTGACGGTGGACGAAACGATACTGACGACCAATGACACCCAGAGCTTCGCCGCCAACTTCAACTCGGCGTTTGGCGCCGATGGTGCCGGCACGCTGACCTATGCACTGGGCGTGGTGGCCGGGGCTTCCGGATTGACGGACACGGCCTCGGGCCAGGCGGTGAACCTGTCGCTCAATGGCACGGTGGTGGAAGGGCATACAGCCCTCAGCAACCTGCTGGTGTTCACGGTCAGCGTGGCCGCCAATGGCGGCGTCACGCTCGACCAGCTCCGGGCCGTGGTGCATCT
>NZ_JBFUHS010000015.1:0-185546 GCF_056402255.1 Pseudomonas sp. P4_B4 | reverse complement strand
CGCGAAGAGGGAGTGTCAGTCAACATCAAYGTTGAACGACACACCGCTTTCGCGAGCAAGTCGGATCGCCGCACCGCCGCTCCCACAGGTTGTATGGCGTTTAGAAAGTAGAGAGATCGATCCGCGCAAAGCTGTCCACGGTGACATGCCCAGCCAGTTCCCCACCTTCGCGGGCCAGCCCGCAGGTGGTCATCCCCGCCGTGCGCGCCGCGTCGAGTTCTTCGACGATGTCCGACAGGAACAGAATCTGCCCCGCCTCAATGTTGATCGCCTGGGTGATGTTGGCGTAGGACTGCGCCTCGCGCTTGGGGCCCGAAGTGGTATCGAAATACCCTGTGAACAGTGGCGTCAGATCCCCCGCCTCCGAGCAGCCGAAGATCAACCGCTGGGCCTGGATCGAGCCGGATGAGTAAACAAACAGTTGAAAGCCGTCCTGATGCCAGCGCTTGAGCGCTTCAACGGCGTCCGGGTACACGTGCCCCTTCAACTGCCCGGCCTGATAGCCCTGCTCCCAGACCATGCCCTGCAACGCTTTCAACGGCGTGGCCTTGCGGTCCTCAGCGATCCAGCCCAACAGGATCTCGATGACCCGCTCGACGTCGGCGTCCGGTTCGTTGCTGTCGCGACGCACGGCAGCCAGTTGCTCCGCCACATCGGCGCGTTCGGCTTGCTGACGGACAAACGCCGGCAAGTGTTTGGCGGCATAGGGGAACAGCACGTCGAACACAAAACTCACCGCGCTGGTGGTGCCTTCGATGTCGGTGAGAATCGCTTTGATCGGCATCGACTCAGTCCTCCAGGCGCGGGAATTGGCTGGCGATGTCTTCGCCGGTGAAATTAGCCACCCAGCCTTCCGGGTTGTTGAACAGACGGATCGCAACGAAATGCGGATGTTCGCCCATGTCGAACCAGTGCTTGGTGCCGGCCGGCACCGAGATCAGGTCGTTTTTCTCGCACAGCACCGCGTAGACGTAATCGTCGATGTGCAGGGTAAACAGGCCACGGCCGGCGACGAAAAATCGTACTTCATCTTCGCCGTGGCGATGTTCGTCGAGGAACTTGGCACGCAGTTCGGCTTTTTGCGGGTGATCGCTGTTGAGGCTGATCACGTCGACAGTGATGTAACCGCGCTCGGTCATCAGCTGGTCGATTTGCTCCTGGTAGGCGGCAATCACTTCTTCCTGACTGGCGCCCGGCTGGATCTTCGCCGCCGCTTGCCAGCGGTCGAAACGCACGCCCTGCTCGGCCAGGGTCGAGGCAATGTCTTCGAAATGGGTCAGCACCTTGTTGGGGATTTCAGGGCTGGAGACGTGATAGACGGACAGGCTGCTCATCAGGGCAACTCCTTAACGGTTCATGCTTTAAAGAGCGAGCGCATCTTCAACTCGCACTCGAACAAAAATTCAAAGGCCTCGATCTGCCGCAAGGCATCGCTCATGCGCGCGCCCCAGGTGTACAGGCCATGACCGCGGATCAGGTAGCCGACGCAATCGGGATGAGCGTCGAGCCAAGGCTGCACCTTGGCGGCCAGGCGCGCAATGTCCTGGTCGTTATCGAAAATCGGCACCCGCACCCGGGATTCGTGGGTTGTCACACCGCTGAAGGCCTTTTGCAGTTCGTAGTCTTCGAACTCGATGAAGTCTTGCGGCGTCAGGCGCGACAGCACGGTGGCATTCACTGAGTGGGTGTGCAGCACCGCACCAATCTCCGGGCGCCAGCTGTAGAGCTGGGTGTGCAACAGGGTTTCGGCGGACGGTTTCTTGCCCGGCTCCAGGCTGTTGCCCGACAGGTCAGTGGCCAGCACATCATCCATGCCCAGTTGCCCCTTGTGCTTGCCGGACACGGTCAGCAAGGCTTCGGTCGGCGACAGGCGGGTCGAGTAATTGCTGCTGGTGGCCGGCGACCAGCCGCGGCCATACAGAAAACGCCCGGCGTCGATGATTTCCTGGGCGAGTTGTTCACGGGTAAGGCTCATGGCCTGTCCTCTTGCATACGTGTGGCAATGATAACGGCAGCCGCGACGGCTGCGAGACTGGCAATACTAAATGTCCATGCCGCGCCGAGGGCATTCCAGCTGTAGCCGGAATACAACGCGCCCAACGCACCACCGGTGCCGGCCAATGCGGCATACAGCGCCTGGCCCTGGCCTTGCTGGCGCGCACCGAAGCTACGTTGCACGAATGAAATGGCAGCGGCGTGAAAGCTGCCGAACGTCGCCGCGTGCAGCACTTGGGCAAACAGCAATACCCAAAGGAATTCGGCCAACGACCCGAGTAGCAACCAGCGTAGCGCCGCCAGCAGAAAACTCGCCATCAGCACCCGGCGCAGGGAAAACCGCGCGAGGATCTTGCTCATGGCCAAAAACATCAAAACTTCAGCGACCACGCCGACCGCCCAGAGCATACCGATCACGCCCCGGCTGTAACCCAGGTGCTCAAGATGCAGCGTCAAGAACGTGTAATAAGGCCCATGACTCATCTGCATCAGCGCCACGCAGCCGTAAAACGCCAACACGCCGGGGTTGCGCAGTTGCTTGAGGAATCCCTCCCCCGCCACCCTGTTGCCCGGCGTCGGTTGGGCATTGGGCACCCACAGGCTGCTGAGCACGATGCCGGCCAGGATCAACACCAACGCCGCCGGGTAGATGTCCAGGCTCAGCCATTCGAACAAACGGCCCAGCGCGACCACGGTGATGATGAAACCGATCGAGCCCCACAAGCGAATCTGGCTGTAGCGCGAGGTCTGACCCTGCAAGTGCGCCAGGGTGATGACTTCGAACTGCGGCAACACCGCGTGCCAGAAGAACGCGTGCAGAGCCATGACCATCGCCAGCCAGGCGTAGGTCTTGCTGACGAAAATCAGCGAAAAGGTCAGCAACGTGCACACCGCGCCAAAGCGCACGATGGCCAGCCGCCGACCGGTGTAGTCGCCCAGCCAGCCCCAGATGTTCGGCGCCACGCAGCGCATCAGCATCGGGATCGCCACCAGCTCGCCGATGCGCGCAGCGCTGAAACCCAGGTGATCGAAGTACAGCGCCAGAAACGGCGCTGTCGAACCGAGCAAGGCGAAATAGAACAGATAGAAACTGGAGAGCCGCCAGTACGGGAGCGCCGCAGTCGCCATCAGACGGCTGCGACCATGAAGTCAGCCATTTACAGCTGACCCAGCACCGGCGTGCTCACACGCACATCGGCGTTCTGCCCGCGGTGGCGCAGCAGGTGATCCATCAGCACGATGGCCATCATCGCCTCGGCAATCGGCGTGGCGCGGATACCGACGCACGGATCGTGACGGCCCTTGGTGATCACCTCCACCGGGTTGCCATGGATGTCGATGGAACGGCCCGGCGTGGTGATGCTCGACGTCGGCTTCAGCGCCAGGTGCACAACGATGGGCTGCCCCGAGGAAATACCGCCGAGAATGCCGCCCGCGTTGTTGCTGAGGAAACCTTGCGGGGTCATTTCATCGCGATGCTCGGTGCCACGCTGGGCGACGCTGGCAAAACCGGCGCCGATTTCCACGCCCTTGACCGCGTTGATGCTCATCAGCGCATGGGCCAGTTCGGCGTCGAGGCGGTCGAAGATCGGCTCGCCCAGGCCCGGCATCACGCCTTCGGCAACCACGGTGATTTTCGCGCCAACCGAATCCTGGTCGCGGCGCAACTGGTCCATGTAGGCTTCCAGTTCCGGCACCTTGTCCGGGTCCGGGCTGAAGAAGGCGTTCTGCTCGACCGATTCCCAGGTCTTGAACGGGATTTCAATCGGCCCCAGCTGGCTCATGTAGCCGCGAATGACGATGCCCTGGCTGGCCAGGTATTTTTTCGCAATCGCACCGGCCGCGACGCGCATCGCGGTTTCGCGGGCCGAGCTGCGACCGCCGCCGCGGTAGTCGCGCTCGCCGTACTTGTGGTGGTAGGTGTAGTCGGCGTGGGCCGGGCGGAACAGGTCCTTGATCGCCGAGTAGTCCTTGGACTTCTGGTCGGTGTTGCGGATCAGCAGACCGATCGAGCAGCCAGTGGTACGCCCCTCGAACACTCCGGAGAGGATTTCGACTTCGTCGGCTTCCTGGCGTTGGGTGGTGTGGCGGCTGGTGCCGGGCTTGCGGCGGTCCAGGTCACGCTGCAGATCCTCCAGGGATATCTCCAGCCCCGGCGGGCAGCCATCGACAATGGCGACCAACGCCGGGCCATGGCTTTCGCCCGCGGTGGTGACAGTGAACAGCTTGCCGTAGGTATTGCCGGACATGCAGGACGCTCCGTGAAATGAACCTGAATACGTAATGCGCGCCAGTATACGCAGGCTACCCAAGTAGTTCATCCTCGAACCTTATGGGTGCCTGTGAGTCCAACCGGCATCTTCTTGATGATGGCGCGATGATGCTGCGAGTTCTAGCCTTGAGCCTTACCCTGATTTCCGGCTTCGCCCAAGCGACTGTCCTGCAACGACCGATCACATTGGATACGGGCACCGGCGAGCTTTTCGGCTCGCTGTTGCTGCCAAAGTCCGACAATCCAGTGCCGGTTGTGCTGATCATTTCCGGTTCCGGCCCTACGGACCGTGACGGAAACAACACCGACGGCGGGCGCAATGACAGCCTCAAGCGCCTGGCCTGGGTGCTGGCCAAACACAACATCGCCAGCGTGCGTTATGACAAGCGCGGCGTGGCCGCGAGCCTGGCGGCGACCCCGGATGAACGCAATCTGACGGTGGACGCCTACGTGGCCGATGCCCAAGCCTGGGGCCGCAAGCTCAAGACCGATCCGCGTTTCGGCCAACTGATCGTGCTGGGTCACAGCGAAGGCGCCTTGATCGCCAGCCTCGCTGCGCCGGACATCGATGCCGACGCGGTGATTTCTGTCTCGGGTAGCGCAAGGCCGGTGGATCAGGTCATTCGCGAGCAACTGGGCAATCGCTTGCCTCCACCGCTGATGCTGCGCAGCAATGAATTGCTCGACAGCCTCAAGGCCGGGAAACCCGACGACAATGTGCCGCCACCCTTGCAGGCGATTTTCCGCCCGAGCGTGCAGCCTTACCTGATCTCCCTGTTCCGCCAGGACCCGGCCGCAGCGTTTGCCAGGCTGAAGATGCCGGCACTGATCATCCAGGGCAGCAACGACATCCAGGTCGGCATCAATGACGCAAGACTGCTCAAGGCGGCCAAACCGGACGCCGAACTGGCGTTGATCGAGGGCATGAACCACGTCATGCGCATCGTGCCCAGCGACGTCAAACGCCAACTGGCCTCCTATAAGGACCCGCAGTTGCCCCTGGCGGCGGAACTGGGCACGCGAATCATCGGTTTTATTGACGGACTTCGCGCCAGTTAACCTCCAGTCTTGAAAAAAGCGGCCGATAAGCCTTTGTCGCCAGCACATTGCCTGGCGACAAGCTGAGCTTGGACAGGATCTCGCCGTTATGACTGACACCCAGACTTCACCCGACACCAGCGCTGAAAAAGACGCACCGCCAGCGGTCGAACTGCCCTGGGCGGACGTCCACGTCGAGCACCACAAGATGCTCCGTCTGGCGCCGCTGCAGACTGACCGCAACACCGGCGGGCGCCCGTTGCGTTTTGTCGAATTAGGCTATGCCGAGCGCAATGACAAGGCGCACAGCCTGATGCGCATGAGCATCACCCTGCCCGGCCAGCGCGTACGCAAGGAACAAAATCATCTGGACGTGTGGGTCGATCACGCCGAAAAACGCGTGCATTTCGGACCGCAAAGCGGATTGCAGATTGAACCGCTGAATCGTGGCATCGGCCGCTACATGGCAGCTCAGGGCATCAACTGGGCGAAGAAGCGCTGGCCGACCTATATCGTCGACGGCTTTGACCTGAACAACAAGGATGCGCTGAACGAAGATACCCGCCTGCGCCGCGATCATTTTTTGCGCGTGCACGGGTTCGACGTGGCGTATGCCGATGCCCAGCATTTGAAAGGCAGCGTCAAGCCGGTCAAGGTCGGCGACCTCTCTGGCGACTGGAACAGCGAAAAACTGCAGGTCGTGGAGATTCTCGAGGCGGCGCAGATGCTCCAGCAAGCCGAGCAGAACCTGGCCGAGCAGGAAGTCAAACTCAAGAAACACGAAGAGAAAGTCAGCAAATACAAACGCGAAGACGCCGGGCTGCGATTCACCATCACCTGCCTGGTGGCGTTTGCGGTGTTTCAGGCGGGGTTGTTGATCTGGATTGCCACGCACCGGTAGAACCTGCGTCGAGTTGCTTACTGTGGCGAGGGAGCTTGCTCCCGCTGGGCTGCGAAGCAGCCCTGAAACCGGAAATCACAATTCTTTCAGACAAATCATTGCTACCTGTTTTGCGACCGCTTCGCGGTCGAGCGGGAGCAAGCTCCCTCGCCACAAGTGCTGTCCCGCCACAGTGATGGGTCTTAAACGCGAGAAGCAAACAACGCCTGATGCTCACGGCATTGCTGCGCGCTCAGCATGAACACACCATGGCCGCCACGCTCGAACTCCAGCCAGGCGAAGTCGACTTCCGGGTACAACGCCTCGACGTGCACCTGGCTGTTGCCCACTTCGACAATCAGCAAGCCCTTCTCGGTCAGATGATCCGCCGCCTCGGCAAGCATGCGCCGCACCAGGTTCAAACCGTCATCACCGCAGGCCAGGCCCAGTTCCGGTTCGTGCTGGTATTCGTCCGGCATGTCGGCGAAATCTTCCGCATCGACGTAGGGCGGGTTCGACACGATCAGGTCGAAACGTTGTCCCGGCAAGCCTTCGAAACCGTCGCCCTGCACCGTGTACACACGCTCATCGACACCATGGCGCTCGATGTTCTGATTGGCCACTTCCAGTGCTTCGAACGACAGGTCCGCCAACACCACCTCGGCATGCTGGAACTCGTAGGCGCAGGCGATGCCGATGCAACCGGAACCGGTGCACAGGTCGAGAATCCGCACCGGCTCGGTAGCCAGCCACGGAGTAAAACGGTTTTCGATCAACTCGCCGATGGGTGAACGCGGGATCAGCACACGCTCGTCGACGATGAACGACATGCCACAGAACCAGGCCTCGCCCAGCAGGTACGCGGTAGGCACCCGCTCTTCGATGCGGCGCTTGAGCAAAAGCTGCAGGTGAACCACTTCGTCTTCTTCCAGATTGCAGTCGAGATAGCTGTCGGCGATTTCCCACGGCAGGTGCAGTGCGCCCAACACCAATTGCCGGGCTTCGTCCCAGGCGTTGTCAGTGCCATGGCCGAAAAACAGATCCTCCCCATGGAAGCGGCTGACGGCCCAACGGATATGGTCACGCAGGGTGCGAAGGCGGGAAGTGATCACGACGGCAAACTCCAGAAAAATCGACGGGCGATTCTACCAGTCAAACGACGTCACGACGACGCGGGAAACTACCGATTCAAATGTAGGAGTTATCCATTTTTTCGCCAGGCTATTGAACAAAACATGACTATTGACAAGGCTACAGGCCAGCAACGACGGCACCTACGATCGTAGCGATTCACAGAACCGCTCAGCCAGAGGACAATGGCGCAAAAGCCCCACTCCAAGGAGCCCCAGAATGTCTGTTCCAAAAACGATGTTTCAACTCAGCGGCCGCGGTTATGCAGCGGCCAATCTGAGCCATGCCACGCTGGTCATCATCGATGCCCAGAAAGAATACCTCAGCGGTCCCCTGGCCCTGAGCGGCATGGATGAAGCTGTCGCGAACATCAAGCAATTGCTCGCCGCTGCCCGCGCCGCCGGCCGGCCGATCGTGCATGTCCGCCATCTCGGTACGCTCGGCGGGTTGTTCAACCCCCAAGGCGTAGGCGGTGAGTTCATTCCGGGCCTGGAGCCACAGAGCGATGAAACCGTCATTGGCAAATTGTTGCCGAGCGCTTTTCACGGCACCGAACTGGCAAAACGCCTGGAAGACCTCGGTGCCCTTGACCTGATCGTCTGCGGCTTCATGAGCCACTCCAGCGTCAGCACCACGGTGCGTGCTGCCAAGAACCTGGGCTTCCGCTGCACCCTGGTGGAAGACGCCTGCGCCACCCGCGACCTGCCTTACAAGGGCGGCGTGCTCAGTGCCGCACACGTTCATCAGACGGAAATGGCGATCATGGGCGACAACTTCGCCACCCTCGCGCTGACCCGTGAACTGATCTGATCGACGCTCAATGAGCGGCCTGGAACGCCGCTCATCCGTAAAAACCTCCCATTTGCCGTAATTGTCTTAGCCTCAGGAACATCCCGGTCAACTCCCGGTCGAAGGGCCGATACCCATTGAGGAAGGTCGGAATGAAGTTATCCGATGGTTTTGACGCTCGCCGCTTGCGGCCCAAAGGCCAAAGCAACTGGCGTTTTCGAATCGGCGCGACGTTCGCGGCGTTGCTGGCGATGTGCGGCGTGCTGCTCGCCATGGCCGGTGTCGCCAGCTTGCTCGGCCACGCACCCGCCCTGGGTGAATTGAACACAAGCCGCACCGGTGCTGCCGTGATCCTGGTCATCGGCCTGTTCGTGCTGTACCTCGGTGTCTGGCTGTGGCGCCGTTGCCGTCGTCGCTCGCGGCAGTCGCGGGAACTGGCCATGTCCCCGCACTTGATGAAAAAACACGACTGAGCCAAGCATCGCGCGCGTTTTTGTCGCGCCCGATTCGCTTCGAGTTGGGTAAACTGGCCGCCCTTCGCGGAGGCTGACATGCAAGACGACGATTTTTCCCTGTTCAAAAGCGCGATCCTAGGCGTCAAGCCGATCAAGCACGATCGCGCCGAAACCGGCAAACCCAAGGCTGACCGCGCGCAGATTGCCAAGCTGCGTCAAGCGGCCACCGTACGCACCGAATCCACCACCGTTGACGGGCTGTCCGATCAGTTCGTCATCGACGTCGGCCCTGAAGACGAGCTGATGTGGGCTCGCGATGGCGTGCAAGAAAGCCAGATGCGCAAGCTCAAGATCGGACAGATTCCGTTCGAAGGCAGCCTCGACCTGCACGGCATGAGCGTGGAAAAGGCCCGGGAAACCCTCTGGGCGTTCCTGGCCGAGGCCACAAAATTCGAAATCCGCTGCGTGCGCGTCACCCATGGCAAGGCGGTACGCCTGGACGGCAAGCGGCCGATGATCAAAAGCCACGTCAACACCTGGCTGCGCCAGCATCCACAGGTGCTCGGCTTCACCTCGTGCCAGGCGAAACATGGTGGTGCCGGCGCGGTTTATGTGATGCTCAAACGCACCATGATGGAAGGTCGCGACGAGTAAAGCCGACGCGCCACGCTTGCAGCGTCGTGTCCGCCACCGTACCCTTGCCCTTTGCGTAAAATCCCACAGGTAGTTTCATGTCCCTGGAACAGAATTACACCGCGATCCTTGGCCAACTGGGCGAGGACGTCTCCCGCGAGGGCCTGCTCGACACGCCCAAGCGTGCCGCCAAAGCCATGCAGTACCTCTGCCGCGGCTATGAACAAACACTGGAAGAGGTCACCAACGGTGCCCTGTTCAGCTCCGACAACAGCGAAATGGTGCTGGTCAAGGACATCGAGTTGTACTCGTTGTGCGAACACCACCTGCTGCCGTTCATCGGCAAGGCTCACGTCGCCTACATCCCGAGCGGCAAGGTCCTGGGCCTGTCAAAGGTGGCGCGGATCGTCGACATGTACGCCCGTCGCCTGCAGATCCAGGAAAACCTCAGCCGCCAGATCGCCGACGCGGTCCAGCAGGTCACTGGCGCCCTGGGCGTTGCGGTGGTGATCGAGGCCAAGCACATGTGCATGATGATGCGCGGCGTGGAAAAGCAGAATTCGACGATGATCACCTCGGTGATGCTCGGTGAGTTCCGCGAGAACGCCGCCACCCGCAGCGAGTTCCTCAGCCTCATCAAGTAATTCGCGGCACGAAGAAAACCGGCATTCATCGCCGGTTTTTTTTCGCCTGCAAAAAATCAGGTAAGCTGCGCGCCCTTATTCATTTGCACCGTGAGGCTTTCAACGTGTTCGTAAAAGCGCTTCGTGTCGGCCTTGGCCAACTGATCATCTTCATCGACTTCATTACTCGTCCGAGCAAGAAAAAGCGCCCTGCCGCCGCTCAGGCCCAGGTCGAATCCGCCGCCAAGGGTCTGACTCTGTATCAATTCCACGCCTGTCCGTTCTGCGTGAAGACCCGCCGGACCCTGCGCCGCCTGAATGTGCCTGTGGCACTGCGTGATGCGAAGAACAACGATCAGGATCGCCAGACCTTGCTGGAGCAAGGCGGCAAGATCAAGGTGCCGTGCCTGCGCATCGAAGAAAATGGCCAGACCACCTGGATGTATGAGTCCAAGGTGATCATTGATTATCTGGATAAGCGATTTGCGGCTGCCTGATTTGCTTGTGGTGTTCTGACTGACGCCTTCGCGAGCAAGCCCGCTCCCACAGTTGACCGCATTTCCCTGTGGGAGCGGGCTTGCTCGCGAAGAGGCCGGCACAGGCACCGCAAACTTCAGACAAAAATAAACCGGCCCATTGGCCGGTTTATTTGTTTCTAGGCTGCTTTTCCGGCCAGGGCTGCACGCACCACCGCCGCCAACCGCTTGAGCCCCTCATCCAGCCGCGCCGGATCAATGTGGCTGAAGTTCAACCGCAAATACCCCGGATGATTATCCGGCTCGGGGAAGAAGGGTTCGCCCGGCATGAACGCCACGTCGTTGGCCAGCGCGGCGTCGAGCAAGGTGCGGGTGTCTTGCGGCTGCTTGAGTTTCAACCAGAAAAACAGCCCGCCCTGCGGCACGTTCCAGTCCGCCAGATCGGAGAAATGAGTTTCCAGCGCCGATTGGAACGCATCCCGACGCCCACGGTAAAAGTCACGCAATTCACTGCGGTGTTGCTGATATTTCTCGCTGCCGATCCATTGCAGCGCCTGCCACTGGCCAACCCGATTGGTGTGTAAATCCGCCGACTGCTTGAGTTTCAACAGATGTGGAAACAGGTCCGGGCTGGCGATCAGGTAGCCAACGCGCAAACCCGGCAACAGGGTTTTCGACACGGTCCCGGTATAGATCCAGCTGGCCTTCTTCAAGCGGCTGACAATCGGCGTGGCGCTGCCACCGTCAAAGGTCAGCTCGCGGTAAGGCTCGTCTTCAATCAGCGTCACGCCAAATTCATCGAGCAACACCGCCACCGCATCGCGCTTGGCTTCGCTGTAACGCACCGCCGATGGATTCTGGAAGGTCGGGATCAGGTAGATCAAGGCCGGACGGTGTTGCTCCAGGCGAGCGCGCAGCTCCGTCAGGTTCGGGCCGTCGGCCTCCAGCGGCACGGTCAGGCAATCGGCGCCGAACAGCTGGAAAATCTGCAACGCCGCCAGATAAGTCGGCGCTTCGAGCAGGACTTCGGTGCCCTTGTCGATGTACAGCTTGGCCGTCAGGTCGAGGGTCTGCTGTGAGCCGCTGACCACCAGAACCTGGCTCGCCTCGCAGGCCACTCCCAACGCTCGCGCCTCGTCGGCCAGTGCTTCACGCAGCGCCGGTTCGCCTTCGCTCATGCCGTATTGGCCCATGGAAACTGGCATCTCGGCCCAATCGACTTTTGGCAGCATCGCTTCGGCCGGCAGACCTCCGGCAAACGACATCACCTGCGGACGCTGGGCCGCGGCGAGGATTTCACGGATCAAAGAACTTTTAAGGCGTGAGACACGTTCGGAAAAAGCCATGGGGATCACCGGTAGCGAGGCATGTGAAAAATGAGTCAAACTTGTTGACCGAAATTACGCCTCCCCGAACGGATACGTCAATATGCTTGACCTTAAAAACCCGCTTTCCCAGCAGCAGGCCATGGAAGCGTTTTTCTTCGGCTACCAGGCCTTCACCGCCAAGGCCGATGAAATGCTCGAACGTCGCGGCCTGAGTCGGGTGCATCAGCGCATCGTGTTTTTCATCGCCCGCTATCCGAACCTGAGCGTGAAGGAGCTGTTGGCGTTGCTCGGCGTGAGCAAGCAGGCGTTGAACATGCCGTTGCGGCAATTGTTGGAGATGCATCTGGTCGAGAGCGTCGCGTCCGAAACCGACAAGCGTAAGCGCCTCCTGGAGTTGACTGCCGAAGGCGTTCGCTTTGAGCAAGCATTGCGCCGCGAGCAGGTGAAATTGCTGGAGCGGGTGTTTGCCGAGGCCGGGGAGACTGCGGTGAATGGATGGCTGGCGGTGAATCTGGCGCTGGGGAAAAGTCATTCGCAGGCTGAATGAGAGTTCGCCTGATGAATGTGCATTGGCTGATCAGCCCCTTCGCGAGCAGGCGATATATCTCTAAAGCCAAACTTTTCGTCTACAAAATCAAAAACATTATTTGCTTTCTTTGTATACAAAAGCATAATCCACCTCGTGCGAGTTCCTGACCAAGCGGTCAACAAATTCGCAAGTGCCTCAAAGGGCCGCTGCCACCCTCATGGGTCCGGCCCCGGAAATAACAATAAAACTCTTGAGGAGTATTCGCTGTGGAAAGCCGCAAATCCGAAGCATCGACGCTGGATCTCTCGCCGCCATTACGCAATGGCTTGCTGGAACGTCTGTTCAAACTCAGCTTGCACGGCACCACGGTGAAGACCGAGCTGATTGCCGGTCTGACAACCTTCATCACCATGGCTTACATCATTTTCGTCAACCCCAACATCATGGCCGACGCCGGGATCGATCACGGTGCGGCGTTCGTCGCCACCTGCATCGCCGCGGCACTCGGTTGCCTGTTGATGGGCCTGTACGCCAACTGGCCAGTCGGCCTGGCACCGGGCATGGGGCTGAACGCCTTCTTCACCTACACCGTGGTCGGCACCATGGGCTACAACTGGGAAACCGCCCTCGGCGCGGTGTTTGTGTCCGGTGTGTTGTTCATGATCCTGACCTTCTCGCGGATCCGCGAATGGCTGCTCAACAGCATCCCGGTCAGTCTGCGCTTCGCCATGGGCGCCGGCGTGGGTCTGTTCCTGGGGCTGATCGGCCTGAAAACCGCGGGTATCGTCGTCGATAGCCCGGCGACCCTGATCAAGCTCGGCTCCCTGCGCGAACCCGGCCCGCTGCTCGCCGCCGTGTGCTTCCTGATGATCTCCATTCTCAGCTATCACAAGGTGTTCGGCGCGATCCTCATCAGCATCATCACCGTGACCCTCGCCGGTTGGGGCCTTGGGCTGGTGCACTACGAGGGCATCATGTCGGCTCCACCGAGCCTCGCCCCTACCTTCATGGCCATGAACGTCGCCGGCGTGTTCAACGTCAGCATGATCAGCGTGGTCCTGGCATTCCTCTTCGTACACATGTTCGACACCGCCGGTACCTTGATGGGTGTTGCCCAGCGCGCCAACCTGGTGGGTGCTGACGGCAAGATCGAAAACCTCTCCCGTGCCATGAAAGCCGACAGTGCGTCCAGCGTATTCGGTGCGGTAGTCGGCGTTCCGCCGGTCACCAGCTACGTGGAAAGTGCTGCTGGTGTCGCGGCAGGTGGTCGGACTGGTCTTACCGCAGTGACCGTAGGTGTGCTATTTATTGCAGCCATGTTCTTCGCACCGCTGGCCGGGATGATTCCTGCCTATGCAACCGCAGGTGCACTGATTTATGTAGCGATGCTGATGATGGGCGGCATGGCCCACATCGAATGGGACGAAGCGACCGACAGCATTCCGGCGATCGTTACCGCAATCATGATGCCGCTGACCTTCTCGGTCGCCGACGGTATCGCGCTGGGCTTCATCACCTACGTGGCGCTGAAGGCCGGCACCGGCAAGTACAAGGAAATTTCCGTAAGCCTGTGGGTGCTCTGCGCGATCTTCATCGCCAAGTTCATCTTCTTGTAAGCCACACGCGGTACACGCTTGAAAACAGCCTCACCCCGTCGGGTGGGGCTTTTGTGCAAATGGAGGAAAGTGATGAGTCTGGAAACCTGGCTGCTGTTCAGCGGCGCTGCGCTGATAGTGATCCTGATCCCGGGGCCCCTGTCTTTGTTGATGATCAGCAACAGTCTGAATTACGGCCTGCGCCGCTCTTACCCGGCCTTTCTTGGCGGCGTATCGGCCTCGATCTGCCTGCTGAGTGCTTCGGCGCTGGGCTTGGGTGCGTTGTTGCTGGCGTCGGAACAGCTGTTCAGCGCCCTGAAGATTCTTGGCGCCCTTTACCTGTTCTACCTCGCCTGGCAGAGCTGGCAGCAATCGCGCCTGCCTTCCCATGGCGCTGAAGTGCCACAGGCCGCGCCGGCGCCACGCTTTCGTGCACTGTTCGGGCGTGCGTTCATGCTGGGCGCGAGCAACCCGAAGGACATCCTGTTCTTCGCCGCTTTCCTGCCGCAGTTCTTGAGTGCCGAACAGCCGTTCCTGCCACAACTGCTGGTGATGATTGCGACCTGGACCGTGCTCGACCTGCTGTGCAAATTGGCCTACGGCCTCGGCGCCCATGGTGCGGCGCGGTATCTGCGCAGTGGCAAGGGCCAGAGCTGGTTCAACCGGATCAGTGCGGGGTTGTTTGGTGGTGCGGGTGCGGCTTCCCTGTTGAGCCGCTAAGGGCAAAAGCTTCGCGAGCAAGCCCGCTCCCACATTGGAATGAGCTCTCCTGTGGGAGCGGGCTTGCTCCGGGCGGCGTTCCGACGAAAGCGGCCACACAGACACCACTTTTCTCCAGACGAAAAAAAGCCCGCAGTGTGAGCGGGCGAAAAACCAAAGAAGCTATATGCGCAGTCGCTTCCAGGGTGCAGCTGCTGCCTGGGGGATCAGCTGCCGCGATAGGTGGAGTAGCTGTAAGGCGAAATCAACAACGGCACATGGTAGTGATCCTGCTCGGCAGAGATGCCAAAACGCAGCACCACGACATCCAGGAAGGCAGGTTCCGGCAGCTTGACGCCACGGGCGCGGTAGTAGTCGCCGGCATGAAACTGAACCTGATAGACCCCGGTACGGTAGTCATCACCTTGCAGCAGCGGTGCATCGACACGGCCATCGCTGTTGGTAACTGCAGTGGCGACCAATTCCAGCTGCGAACCTTCAACTCGGTACAACTCGACCTTGATCGAGCTGCCCGGGCAACCGTGTGCTGCGTCCAAAACGTGTGTAGTCAAACGTCCCATTGATTCTGCGCGCCTGCCTGCGTGGAGCAGTCAGACTTCGCGCCTCCCGAAGTCAGTTGAAAAGGAGACCGCACCGATTCGGAGCACGAAAAGCTGCGGCGAGCGACTGATTAAGACACTTTTCAAAAAAATTGTACACAATAAAAACGACATTTTTCCCATGACCCCCGCCATCTGCATATTTACCGTCGATTTACCGCTAAACCGCACAGCCTATGAACCTTTCAAACAATAACTGACCAGTCAGGCAGATTTCTTGCAGGCTCACGCCAATAGCAGTAAAAGATGACAGTCGGTGAAAAATGCGAAAATTCAGGCTTACAAAGTGAATATAAAGTTGTATACAATCAGCCCATCGCTGTGACGCCAGCCTGCCATCCAATCTTCAGCTGCGTCACACCAACCGTCATCATCGAATAAGAAGGAAGCCTGCAGTGAGCGCTGACTACCCACGCGACCTGGTCGGTTACGGCAGTAACCCTCCGCACCCACACTGGCCGGGCAATGCCCGTATTGCCCTGTCGTTCGTACTCAATTACGAAGAAGGCGGCGAGCGCAACATCCTGCACGGCGACAAAGAATCCGAAGCGTTCCTCTCGGAAATGGTTTCTGCCCAGCCGCTGCAAGGCGCGCGCAACATGAGCATGGAATCCCTTTACGAGTATGGCAGCCGTGCCGGCGTGTGGCGGGTCCTGAAGTTGTTCAAGGAATTCGACATTCCGCTGACCATCTTCGCCGTGGCCATGGCCGCCCAGCGTCACCCGGACGTGATCCGCGCCATGGTCGATGCCGGCCACGAGATCTGCAGCCACGGCTATCGCTGGATTGACTACCAGTACATGGACGAAGCCCAGGAGCGCGAGCACATGCTCGAAGCGATCCGCATCCTCACCGAAATCACAGGCATTCGCCCACTGGGCTGGTACACCGGCCGCACCGGCCCGAACACCCGTCGCCTGGTGATGGAAGAAGGTGGTTTCCTCTACGACTGCGACACCTACGACGACGACCTGCCCTACTGGGAACCGAACAACCCCACCGGCAAGCCGCACCTGGTGATCCCGTACACCCTGGACACCAACGACATGCGCTTCACCCAGGTCCAGGGCTTCAACAAGGGCGACGATTTCTTCGAATACCTCAAGGATGCGTTCGATGTGCTCTACGCCGAAGGCGCCGAGGCACCGAAAATGCTCTCGATCGGCCTGCACTGCCGCCTGATCGGCCGTCCGGCGCGTCTGGCTTCGCTCAAGCGCTTTATCGAATACGCTAAAAGTCATGAACAGGTGTGGTTCAGCCGTCGCGTCGACATCGCGCGTCACTGGCAAGAAACCCACCCGTACACAGGGGCTGGCAAATGAGCACCTTTCAAACCGTCAAACCTTCGAGCCTGAGCCGCGATGCCTTCGTCGCAGCTTTCGCCGACATCTACGAACATTCGCCATGGGTGGCCGAAAAGGCCTTCGACCTGGGCCAGGACGCTTCGATCGACGAGATCGCAACCCTGCACCAGCGCATGAGCGACATCCTGTTGAGCGCCGATCATGCAAGCCAGCTTGCACTGATCAACGCTCACCCGGACCTGGCCGGCAAAGCTGCCGTCCAGGGCCAGTTGACCGAAGCCAGCACCCATGAACAGGCTGGCGCCGGTATTCACCAATGCACGGCCGAAGAGTTCCAGCGCTTCACCGAGCTGAACGACGCCTACAAAGCCAAGTTCAAGTTTCCCTTCATCATGGCGGTAAAAGGCAGCAACCGGCATCAGATCCTCGCAGCGTTCGAAACGCGCATTCACAACCCGGTAGACACCGAGTTCAGATGCGCGCTGGCGGAGATCAACAAGATCGCCCTGTTCCGATTACTGACCCTATAGCAAGCCTGGCCCATGTGAATTCATGAACGCCGAATTCACTCCGGGCCTTGCAAGCATCCCAAGCCACTTATTTAAAGGCAGACAAGAAGAATGAAAGCTTACGCCGTACCTTTCGAGAAGTTCGTCAACCTGGCCGATGCCCGCCTGGGCACCAAAATCATCTCGGTCACCGATGACTGGTTTGCAGACGCCAACCGTCTGTTCCAACCGACCCCGGCCGTATGGAAGGAGGGCGTGTTCGATGACAACGGCAAGTGGATGGACGGCTGGGAATCGCGCCGCAAGCGCTTCGAAGGCTTCGACAGCGCCGTGATCCGCCTGGGCGTAGCGGGTTCGATCAAGGGCGTCGACATCGACACTTCATTCTTCACCGGCAACTTCCCGCCGTCGGCGTCCCTGGAGGCCTGCTTCCTGGCTGAAGGCGAGCCGACCGAAAACACCCAGTGGGTTGAAGTGCTGTCCGCCGTCGAGCTGCAAGGCAACAGCCACCACTACCACGAAATCAGCAACGACCAGGCCTTCAGCCACCTGCGCTTCAACATCTACCCGGATGGCGGCGTGGCCCGTCTGCGCGTGTACGGCGTGCCGTTCCGTGACTGGTCGGCTACCGGCGACAACGAGCAAGTCGACCTGGCCGCGGCCCTCAACGGTGGTCGCGCCCTCGCCTGCTCCGATGAACACTTCGGTCGCATGAGCAACATCCTCAACCCGGGCCGTGGCATCAACATGGGCGACGGCTGGGAAACCGCGCGTCGTCGTACCCCGGGCAATGACTGGGTCATCGTCGCGCTGGGCCATGCCGGCGAAGTCGAGAAAGTCATCGTCGACACCCTGCACTTCAAAGGCAACTACCCGGACACCTGCTCTATCCAGGGCGCGTTCGTGAAGGGCGGTACCGACAGCCAGATCGAAACCCAGTCGCTGTTCTGGCGTGAACTGCTGCCAAGCCAGAAGCTGGAAATGCACGCCGAACACACCTTCGCCGAGCAGATCAAGGCACTGGGCCCGATCACCCACATCCGCCTGAACGTGTTCCCGGATGGTGGTGTGAGCCGCCTGCGTGTACTGGGCAAAGTCGCGAAGTAATGCTGAGCCTGTAGGAGCGAGCTTGCTCGCGATGGACGTGAACGATAACGCGCGCAACCAGGATGAACGCGGTGTCCTTGAGTTCTTCGCGAGCAATCGAACGTCGACCGGCTGCTCCTACAAAGAATCATCCACACCTGAACAAATTAAGAAGAACAGCATGCGCACACTGACGATTGAACCGCTGACCAAAGAAGCCTTCGCCCCTTTCGGTGACGTGATCGAAACCGACGGCAGCGATCACTTCATGATCAACAACGGTTCGACCATGCGCTTCCATAAACTGGCGACGGTCGAAACCGCTACGCCTGAGGACAACGCGATCATCAGCATCTTCCGCGCCGACGCGCAGGACATGCCGCTGACCGTCAGCATGCTGGAGCGCCATCCGCTGGGCAGCCAGGCCTTCATTCCGCTGCTCGGCAACCCCTTTCTGATCGTGGTCGCGCCACTTGGCGATGAACCTGTATCAGGCTTGGTCCGCGCCTTCGTCACCAACGGCAGGCAGGGCATTAATTACCATCGCGGCGTCTGGCACCACCCGGTGCTGACGATCGAAAAGCGGGATGACTTCCTGGTGGTTGATCGCAGTGGCACAGGCAATAACTGCGATGAGCATTTTTTCAAAGAGGATGAGCGTTTGATCCTCGCCCCCCACCAATAAGAGAAGGTCTGATCACTCGACAACAGAGTGACAGGCGAGAGGTAAAGACTGTGGAAGCACATCTGTTGGAATGGCTGAACCTGAGCGTGCGCTGGGTTCACATGATTACTGGCGTGGCCTGGATCGGTGCGTCGTTCTATTTCGTATGGCTGGAAAACAACCTCAATCGGGTCAACCCGAAAAGCGGTCTGGCTGGCGATTTGTGGGCAATCCACGGTGGCGGTATCTACCACCTGGAAAAATACAAACTGGCTCCACCGACCATGCCGGACAACCTGCACTGGTTCAAATGGGAAGCCTACTTCACCTGGATGTCGGGTATCGCGCTGCTGTGCGTGGTGTTCTACTCCAACCCGACGCTCTACCTGCTGGCTCCGGGCAGCTCCCTGAGCGGTCCTGAAGGCGTGGCCATCGGTCTCGGTTCGCTGTTCATCGGCTGGTTCATCTACTCCTTCCTGTGCGACTCGGCCCTGGGCAAACGCCCTGCCCTGTTAGGCTTCATCCTGTTCGTACTGATCATCGGCGCGGCCTACGGCTTCAGCAAAGTGTTCAGCGGTCGGGGTGCGTACCTGCACGTCGGCGCGATCATCGGCACCATCATGGTCGGCAACGTGTTCCGCATCATCATGCCGGCGCAACGCGCTCTGGTAGCGGCGATCGCCGAGAACCGTACGCCCGATCCGGCGTTGCCGGCCAAAGGCCTGCTGCGTTCGCGTCACAACAACTACTTCACCTTGCCGGTGCTGTTCATCATGATCAGCAACCACTTCCCGAGCACCTACGGCAGCCAGTACAACTGGTTGATCCTGGCCGGGATCGCGGTACTGGCGGTGTTGGTGCGTCACTACTTCAACACCCGCCACGACAGCCACAAGTTTGCCTGGACCCTGCCTGTGGCAGCCGTCGGCATGATCAGCCTGGCTTACGTCACCGGCCCCGCGCCGCTGAACAGCCCGGAAGTGGCCAAGGCACCCGCCAAGATCGAATACCAGCCGCTGCCGGAAACAGCAGTGGGCGGTGGTTTGAAACCGGCTGAAGCCAAACCTGAAGAAACGCCAGCCGCCGCACCGGCGCAAGCGTCCAACGCCGGCCCTGGCTTTGACAAAGTGCACAGCGTGATTCAGGAACGTTGCGCGGTTTGCCATTCGGCCAAGCCGACCAGCCCGCTGTTCAGTGCGGCCCCTGCCGGTGTGATGTTCGACACCCCCGAGCAGATCCGCCAGAACGCACCGCGGATTCAGGCGCAAGCCGTCACCAGCCAGATCATGCCACTGGGCAACATCACGCAGATGACCCAGCAGGAACGTGACCTGATCGGTGCCTGGATTGTGCAGGGAGCCCAGACCAATTAATCGTTAAAAGCTTCGCGAGCAGGCTCGCTCCCACAGGTTTTGCATGGCCTGTGTGGGAGCGGGCTTGCCTGCGATTGGCCGCAAAGCGGCCCACCTGATTCGAATACAGCTGCCAGCAGCACGCAGCTGTAAATCACAAGAATAAAAAAGATCCGAGGTGTTGCATGTCCGAGCTATCCACAGCGCGCATCCCCGACGCACCCGCCATTCAGCGTTTGCCCCTCCTGCAACTGATCCTGGTCGGTTTGCAACATGTTCTGCTGATGTACGGTGGTGCCATCGCGGTACCGCTGATCATCGGACAGGCCGCTGGCCTGAGTCGTGAAGAAATCGCCTTCCTGATCAACGCCGACCTGCTGGTGGCGGGTATCGCCACCATCGTCCAGTCCCTCGGCATCGGCCCCATGGGCATTCGCATGCCGGTGATGATGGGCGCCAGTTTCGCCGCCGTCGGCAGCATGGTCGCCATGGCCGGCATGCCCGGTATCGGCCTGCAAGGGATCTTCGGCGCGACCATCGCCGCCGGGTTCTTCGGCATGCTCATCGCCCCGTTCATGTCCAAGGTCGTGCGCTTCTTCCCACCGCTGGTGACCGGAACGGTCATCACCTCGATCGGTTTGTCGCTGTTCCCCGTGGCCGTGAACTGGGCTGGCGGCGGTGCCAGCGCCGCTCAATTCGGTTCACCGATTTACCTGACCATCGCCGCACTGGTACTGGGCACCATCTTGCTGGTGCACCGTTTCATGCGCGGCTTCTGGGTCAACATTTCCGTGCTGATCGGCATGTGCCTGGGCTACGTGCTCTGCGGCCTGCTCGGCATGGTCGACCTCAGCGATATGGCTCAGGCGCCATGGCTGCAATTCGTCACTCCGCTGCACTTCGGCATGCCGAAATTTGAACTCGCGCCGATCCTGTCGATGTGCCTGGTGGTGGTGATCATTTTCGTCGAGTCCACCGGGATGTTTCTGGCGCTGGGCAAGATCACCGGCCAGGAAGTCTGCCCTCGGATGCTGCGTCGCGGCTTGCTGTGCGATGCCGGTGCCTCGTTCTTTGCCGGCTTCTTCAACACCTTCACTCACTCCTCCTTCGCCCAGAACATCGGCCTGGTGCAGATGACCGGCGTGCGCTGCCGTTCGGTGACCATCGTCGCTGGCGGTTTGCTGATCGTGCTGAGCCTGCTGCCAAAGGCCGCATTCCTGGTAGCGTCGATTCCTCCGGCAGTACTGGGCGGCGCAGCGATTGCGATGTTCGGCATGGTCGCCGCCACCGGGATCAAGATCCTGCAGGAAGCCGACATCGGTGACCGTCGCAACCAGTTGCTGGTGGCGGTGAGCATCGGCATGGGTCTGATCCCGGTTGTACGCCCGGAGTTTTTCGCCCACCTGCCCGTGTGGATGAGCCCGATCACCCACAGCGGCATCGCCATGGCCACCCTCAGCGCGCTTACGCTGAACCTGCTGTTCAACATCCTTGGTGGCGCCGAACGCGCGGCCATCAACGACTGCCACGCTCACACCCTTTGATCTGACGGATAACCAAGGGGGCCTGCCTGTGGCCAGCCCCCTGGCCACAACCTGCGCCTCAAAAATAAAAACAAGAGGGAGCAACAGATGATTCGGACACAAACCAACCTGCTGTTGGGTGCTGGCCTGCTGGCCGCGAGTCAGGCCATGGCCGGCGATTTGCTGCTGTGGCAGACCAACAGCCTGAGCTACCTGTACGGCAAGGATTTCGTGGTCAACCCGTCGATCCAGCAGACGATAACCTTCGAGCACGCCGACCGCTGGAAGTACGGCGACAACTTCCTGTTCGTCGACAGCACCTGGTACAACGGCGAGCAAGACCGCAACAAAGGCGCTCACGCCTACTACGGCGAGTTCAGCCCGCGCCTCTCCTTCGGCAAGATCCTCGACCGCCGTTTCGAATTCGGCCCGATCAAGGACGTGCTGTTGGCCATGACCTACGAGAACGGCGAAGACGACACTGAGGCCTACCTGATCGGCCCCGGTTTCGACCTCGCGGTACCGGGCTTCAATTTTTTCACTTTGAACTTCTATTACCGCCAGACCGAAGGCTCGCGCCCCGGCGACGATGTCTGGCAGATCACCCCGGCCTGGTCCTACACCCTTCCATTGGGCAACTCGAACCTGTTGATCGACGGCTACATGGACTGGGTGGTGGAGAACGACCAGAACTCACACGGCACTTATCACGCCAACCTGCATTTCAACCCACAGATCAAGTACGACCTGGGCAAGGCCCTGAGCTGGCGGGAGAAACAGGTGTACGTCGGCGTCGAATACAGCTACTGGAAAGACAAGTACGGCATCGAAAACAGTTCCAGCTTCGACACCAATGAAAACACCACCAGCCTGCTGGTGAAGGTGCATTTCTGATGCAGCCCCGCAACCGTGCCCCAAACCTGTCGTCGGTGCGCCGTTGCGGAGCACTTGAGACCTGGCCGAGGAGTCAGTATTCTCCGCGGCCGCCCGAATCCGGTTTAAAAAAAAGCCCGGATGTAAAACCTGACCAGAAGGCCAACTTATCCCGGCTCTGGCAGGCACCAAGGCACTCCAAAACCCCTCTCAATCGACCGCTCTTGAGCCGCCGAACGGGAGTTTTTTTGCTTTTTGAAAGCCTTGGCTCAGCTCTTGCTAACAGCACCAAAGCTGACCGAATGGATGATTTTTTGCCGCTACGGAAACAGGCGCCACACCAGAGCGCCGACTTTAAAAAAATAACGTGGAACCACCTACTTTTTGGGAGCAACCGAATGAAACGTACGTGCACTAGCCTGATGCTGGCGGGATCATTGCTGGCGGGGGGTCAGGCCATGGCCGGCGACTTGCTGCAATGGCAAAACAACAGCCTGTCCTACCTTTACGGAAAGGACTTCCAGGTCAACCCGCGCATTCAGCAGACGGTGACCTTTGAACACGCCGATGGTTGGAAATACGGCGACAACTTCTTCTTCATCGACAAGATCTTCTACAACGGCAAGGAAGACGCCTTCGCGGGCAAGAACAGCCACTACGGCGAGCTCAGCCCGCGCCTGTCGTTCAACAAGATCTTCGACCAGAAGTTCGAGTTCGGCCCGATCAAGGACGTGCTGCTGGCCATGACCTACGAGTTCGGTGAAGACGATACCGAGTCCTACCTGATCGGCCCTGGTTTCGACCTGGCCATCCCGGGCTTCGACTACTTCCAGTTGAACTTCTACAACCGCCACACCGAAGGCGATCGCCCGGGCGACAACATCTGGCAGGTCACGCCGGTCTGGTCCTACACCATCCCGGTGGGTGGCTCGGATGTGCTGATCGACGGCTTCATGGATTGGGTCGTCGACAACGACGTCAACAACAAAGGCGAATACCACGCCAACCTGCACTTCAATCCGCAGGTCAAATACGACCTGGGCAAGGCGTTGAATCTGGGTGCCAAGCAGTTGTACGTCGGTGTCGAGTATGACTACTGGAAAAACAAGTACGGGATTGAAGACAGCCAGGGCTTCAAGACTGATCAGAGCGTGACCAGTTTCCTGGTTAAGGTTCACTTCTGATGATTCTTTGATCGTTCCGCGCCTCACTAACGAGGCGCAGTTCGATTTTATCGCAAAGCGATATTCAGTACTTCTCCCGGAAACCGCGTGTACGATCTTCTTTTGCTGACAGCCGAAGGAGGTTCAACTGACTTCAACCCTCTATCCACCATCGGTATAGGTCTCACGCTAACAAAACGCTTAGATACAGACTTTTCTGGAGTAATTTCCACGCTCAAATACTGATTAATTGCAGCTTTTGTTTTCACACCACTCAAACCAACCTGTATCTCGAGCAGTCTCTCTTTATGGGTATTTTCTCGTGTAATAATTGACGGCACGTCATGAACTTCAATAGCTAGCACCCCTCCGTTCTTGGAAAGATAGTCCCGCACGGCTTTAGACTTTTCTTCATTTCCTGAGACTTCTCCTCCCAAACCGGCAAGACTCACATTATTCCCCTGCAAATCACGCAAGACTACTGCGCCTCTGACCAGACTGGGCTGACCGGCCGCCGAATTAAATGCCTCAATGTACCTTCTAGGCCAAACCTCCATTGTTCGGCTTGACGGGTTATGCTGAAACATATCCGCCTTAAATCTCCAAGACTGTTTTTTTGAAAAATCATTAAGCGTTATTTTTTCCTTCCATTTTAAGTTTGGCATTTCCTGAAATACGCCAAGCACACTATCTTTCCAATCCGGTTTGTAGGAAAGCTCAATGTTGGCGACAACATTATTCCCGACAGCGTCATCTGAATTCAGATCAGAATAAGAAAACTGCAATTTTTTAAGCTGCCATTTGCCAATTTTCTCAGGCAACTTCGAATTCACATCATCCCCAATCAGCCCTTGCTCATCCTTCAACGACACAGGGCGATTATTCACCATTGAAAACAGGTTCAAACCGTCTACGCTGCCAACAGGATCCGCACTCACCCACCGCTGCAACCACGGTGCGTAATAGCGATAGCCATAATAATAAAGCCCCGTCGCATCCCGCTCCTTGCCCGAGTAACGAATCGTCTTGTATTTGGCCTCAATTTCACTGGTACCCGCCCACACCGCCGTCCCACCAAACGGGTAATAAACCTCCCGACTCAGCAGCGCGCCCTGCTCATCCAGTTCCAGCGTGCACGAGTTCAGGTGGTCATTCAGGCAAAAACGCAGTTGGTCATTGCGCACGCCCTTGGGCAATTTCTCAACCCAGTGCAAGGCCCGCACACGGCTAAGCCCCGCCTCGACATTGACCACATGCCGCTCTTCGCCGGTAGCCGTATCCCGATGGATTTCCAGCCCCGGCAAGTAACGCACTTCAGCACGCAGCGTGCGACGAGCCGTCTCGGTGAGTTGGACTTTTCTTAGCCGATGCCCGGGACTGTCGTAGAAATAACACTCGGTATCGTCAGGCCCATCCTCACGCCGGACCATCGTCACGCGACTCAACTGATTGCGGATGTCCCAACTCATATTCTGGCCGCGTAACAGTTCCAGCTGATTACCGTTGGCATCAAAGCCATCCGCCAGATTGCCTTCATCCGCAACGCTGCGATTGCTGTAGTTCGAGGTAAACATCTCAAACGTTTCCACGCCGCTGTGGTGGCGGGTTTGCAGATTCCCGGCGGCGTCGTAATTGAAGGATTGGGTGTAATTGCGCAGCTGGTTAGGGTCCAGCGGCGTAGTTTGCCAAGCAGGTAATGCGGGACCGTAACCGGGCTGGCTGACTTCCCGGCCAGAGGCTTCGACCAGTTGATACAGGCTGTCATAGCGATAGCGGTTGATCGGCTCGATCCGTTGATGATTGAAATAGCGCCTCAACGCTACCTTGTCCTCGACGCTCGAGATATTGCCGACTGGATCGTAGGCATATTCGAACTGCTGGAGCGGCGTGCCTCGGGCATCGCAAGACAGCAATCCGGCCAGTCGCCCATCTTCAGCCACGTACCGGGCAGTGGTTACGACGCCATTAGCGGCTCGTTCACGCTCAACCTTGCCAACGGCGTCGTAACGGATGTCACCCACCAGCACTTGAGGAGGGCCAGATGCGCCAGCCAACCTCAGTCGGGTTTCCTGCAACTCACCGGCCTGGTTGTAAGCGAATGCCCTGAGGTTATCCTTGGCGTCGGTCTGGTAGAGCATTTCCCCTAAAGGTCCATACTGCTGAGCCGTCCTGAAAACCTCGTCTTCCAGGCGGGCATCGGCAAATTCGGACGACCAGTCCGGCGGGGCCAGCTCGAGCATGAAGCGGGTATCTTCGGCCAGAAGCAAACCACCCACGCCATATTCGCAAAGGCTGCGCCTGCCAGCCGGGTGGTCATGACGAATCAGTTGGCCACACTGGTTATGCGCCGCAAACTCATCACTCGCCCCTGCATAAGCAAAACGCTCGGCGACGCGCGGCGAGTCACCCTTCATCTGCTCTGTCACAGTCGTGGGCCGCTGAAGCTCATCGTACTCAGTATGCAGCTGGCTCCCGCGACCGTCCCAGAACGAACGCATCACGCCAGCCTGATCCAGCAAGCTCAGTTGCCAACCGGCATCGACGCTGTCCACCAGCAGAGGCTGATTCTGTAGATCGTGCGTCGTGGCGAGGTTCGGTTTTGGCGCGGTGCCCCACAATCGTGGATCCCAGGAAGCCACCAGCCGTCCGGCAGCGTCAAAGTGATTGCGGGTGATGCGAGTCTCAATGGACGGGTTCAGCGGATGACGGCAATAGGCGATACTGCGCACAGCCAAACCGCGCGGATCCGCCACCGACACAGTTGGTGTGTGAGCATCAATCCATTGCGCAGCCGCCATCTTCGAACCCTCTGCCTGAGGGGTTCAATTTGATGGAAAAACCTGAGCACATCTACTGTCAGATCTGACAGTTCAAACGGTTTCAGCCACCGAAATCCCGAGAAACCGGCACAACTCCCCGCGCTTGGCCAACGCATCCCGCCGCCCCAGCTCAATCAATTCGCTGCAATACCCCGCCTCGAACAACAGATAGCTCAGCACCCCTGCCCCGCTGGTCTTAGTCGCGCCCGGCCCGCGCAGAAACAGGCGCAGTGCCGCCGGCAATTCCTGACGATGGCGCGCGGCAATCTCGTCGATTGGCTGGCTCGGTGAAATCACCAATACGTCCACCGGCGCCACGCCCAATGCGCGGGTTGGCGTGCCGTCGGGCATGAGGTGACTGAACTGGTTCAGGCGCTGCAACAACTCGATGTCGCTTTCCAGGCTATCAATGAACGTACTGTTGAGCATGTGCCCGCCGATCTGCGCCAGGGTCGGCTGCTGACCGGTGTAGCTGCGCAGCAAGGGTTGTTGCGGGTCGACCCCGCGGGGGTTGCCACTGACGCCCACCACCAGCACCCGACTGGCGCCCAGATGCAGCGCCGGACTGATCGGCGCCGACTGACGCACCGCGCCATCACCGAAATACTCTTCGCCGATTTTCACCGGGGCGAACAGCAGAGGAATCGCCGAACTGGCGAGTAGATGTTCAACCGACAGTTGGGTGGGAACGCCGATGCGTCGATGGCGCAACCAGGCATCGATCTTGCCGCCGCCCTGATAGAAGGTGACTGCCTGGCCGGACTCATAGCCGAACGCGGTGACCGCCACTGCATGCAATTGTTGCTGTGCGATCGCTTCGGCGATGCCGCCCATATGCAGCTTGTCGTTGAGCAAGTCCCGCAGCGGAGAACTGTTGAGCAGCGCCACCGGCATGTGCCTACCGATGCCGAGCAAACTGTGGCTGACAAAGCGGCTGGCCTGGCGGATCACCCCGGGCCAGTCGCTGCGCAATACCAGGTGACTGCGAAAGCCCTGCCAGAAGGCCGTCAGGCGTTCGATGGCGTTACGAAAATCCATCGCCCCGCTGGCGAGGCTGACGGCGTTGATCGCGCCCGCCGATGTGCCGACGATCACCGGAAACGGGTTGCGTGCCCCCGGCGGCAGCAATTCGGCAATCGCCGCCAGCACCCCGACCTGATAGGCCGCCCGAGCCCCGCCGCCGGAAAGAATCAACCCTGTAACCGGTTCAGCTGGACTCATCGCAACACTCCATGGTGCTCAAAGGGATCGATTACTCAACGACGTTTGGCGTACAGCTTGGGCTCGCCCGGTGGACGGCTCTTGAAGCGGCGGTGAGCCCACAGATATTGCTCGGGATGCTCGCGCAGAACGCTTTCGATCCATTGGTTGATGCGCAGGCAGTCCTCTTCTTCGGTTTCGCCGGGGAAGCCTTTGAGCGGCGCATGGATCACCAGGCGATAACCGCTACCGTCCGCCAGACGCTCCTGGGTAAACGGCACCACCAGCGCCTTGCCCAGCCGCGCAAACTTGCTCGTGGCGGTGACGGTCGCAGCCTGAATGCCGAACAGCGGCACGAAGATGCTTTGCTTGGCGCCGTAGTCCTGATCCGGTGCGTACCAGATTGCGCGGCCCGAGCGCAGCAATTTGAGCATGCCGCGCACGTCTTCGCGTTCCACCGCCAATGAGTCGAGGTTGTGCCGCTCGCGGCCCTGGCGCTGGATGTAGTCGAACAGCGGATTCTTGTGCTCGCGGTACATGCCATCGATGGTGTGCTGCTGACCGAGCAACGCCGCGCCGATTTCCAGCGTCGTGAAGTGCAGCGCCATCAGGATCACGCCCTTGCCTTCACGCTGGGCCTGCTGCAGATACTCCAGCCCTTCGATATGAGCGAGATTCGCCAGGCGCTTGCGCGACCACCACCAGCTCATCGCCATCTCAAAAAAAGCGATGCCGGTAGAGGCGAAGTTTTCCTTGAGCAGGCGCTTGCGCTCGACGGCGGTTTTTTCAGGAAAACACAGTTCCAGATTGCGCTGGGCGATGCGCCGTCTGTCGCCAGCCACCCGATACATCAATGCACCCAGAACACGACCGATCCACAGCAGTGCCGGATACGGCAACTGGACGATCAGCCACAACAGCCCCAGGCCACACCACAGCGGCCAGAAACGTGGAGATAGAAATGCTTTTCGAAAACGCGGGCGGTCCATTAATGCTTCCGGAATGACAATGGCCGCGCATTCTACATCGTTCGACCCGGCTTGCGGCCCGCGGGCGTTCTCGTTATAAGTCTCGGCACTTTTAGTGACAAGTCGTTGTATGCCGACCATGAGCCAAACCGAACCGCTAGACCAAGATCCCGTGTTCCAGTTGAAGGGCAGCATGCTGGCCATTACGGTGCTGGAACTGGCCCGTAACGACCTCGAAAGCCTTGATCGGCAACTGGCCGCCAAGGTCGCCCTGGCGCCCAACTTCTTCAGCAACGCGCCGCTGGTACTGGCCCTGGACAAACTCCCGGCCAACGAAGGTGCGGTCGATCTGCCAGGGCTGATGCGCGTTTGCCGCCAGCATGGCCTGCGTACCCTGGCGATCCGCGCCAGCCGCATCGAAGACATTGCCGCCGCCATCGCGGTCGACCTGCCGGTGCTGCCACCGTCCGGCGCCCGGGAGCGTCCACTGGACCTGACCGAAGGCGAACCGAAGAAAAAACCGGAAAAACCGCCCGAGCCGACCATCAAGCCGACGAAAATCATCACCTCGCCGGTACGCGGTGGCCAGCAGATTTATGCCCAGGGCAGCGATCTGGTGGTGATCTCCTCGGTCAGCCCGGGGGCGGAACTTCTCGCCGATGGCAACATCCATGTATACGGCCCGATGCGTGGTCGTGTGTTGGCCGGCGTCAAGGGCGACACCAAGGCGCGGATTTTCTGTCAGCAAATGAGTGCTGAACTGATTTCCATCGCCGGGCATTACAAGGTTTCCGAAGATCTGCGCCGCGACCCTCTATGGGGTTCGGGTGTGCAGGTCAGCCTGTCCGGCGACGTGTTGAACATCATTCGGCTTTAACGGATACTGCCGCATTTTCCAAGCATCTCTAAAACGTAGCGAAAACGGCTCAAACGAAGTAGGAAAAAGGCCGAAAGCAGTGTTTACCGGGGGTAAACGCCGCTCTAAACCGGATTCCAGCCAAGGCTGTCCGACTGCAGTAGTTTTTCAGGAGATGTTTTTCAGGGACTGAAAAGTCCTTTTTCCTTAGGGGTGAAACACCTTGGCCAAGATTCTCGTGGTTACATCCGGCAAGGGTGGTGTGGGTAAGACCACCACCAGCGCCGCTATCGGTACCGGCCTCGCTCTGCGCGGCCACAAAACAGTGATCGTCGACTTCGACGTGGGCTTGCGTAACCTCGACCTGATCATGGGTTGCGAGCGCCGCGTGGTGTATGACTTCGTCAACGTGGTCAACGGCGAAGCCAACCTGCAACAGGCCCTGATCAAAGACAAGCGCCTGGAAAATCTCTACGTGCTGGCCGCCAGCCAGACCCGCGACAAAGACGCGCTGACCGTCGAAGGCGTGGAAAAAGTCCTGATGCAACTCAAGGAAGACTTTGAGTTCGTGGTCTGCGACTCCCCGGCAGGTATCGAGAAAGGCGCCCACCTGGCCATGTACTTCGCCGATGAAGCGATCGTCGTGACCAACCCGGAAGTCTCCTCGGTACGTGACTCCGACCGCATGCTCGGCCTGCTGGCCAGCAAGTCCCGTCGCGCCGAACGCGGCGAAGACCCGATCAAGGAACACCTGCTGATTACCCGTTATCACCCGGAACGTGTGAGCAAAGGCGAAATGCTCGGCGTAGAAGACGTCAAGGAAATCCTTTCGGTGACCCTGCTCGGCGTGATCCCTGAATCCCAGGCGGTGCTCAAGGCATCCAACCAGGGTGTTCCGGTGATTCTCGACGACCAGAGCGATGCCGGCCAGGCCTACAGCGATACCGTAGACCGCCTGCTGGGCAAGACCGTGGATCATCGATTCCTCGATGTACAGAAGAAGGGATTCTTCGAGCGCCTGTTTGGAGGCAACTAAGCAATGAACCTTTTTGACTTCTTTCGTGCCAACAAAAAGCAAAGCACCGCGTCGGTAGCGAAAGAGCGTCTACAGATCATCGTGGCGCACGAACGCGGCCAACGCAGTACCCCGGACTACCTGCCGGCCTTGCAAAAGGAACTGGTCGAGGTGATCCGCAAGTACGTCAATATCGGGTCCGATGACGTGCATGTCGCACTGGAAAGCCAGGGCAGCTGCTCGATTCTGGAACTCAATATCACCCTGCCTGATCGCTGAGTCGATCCGGCTGGAGCCACGGCGGCTCAGGTCCCTTCTGCAACCGGAAGGGACCTGAGCCGCCGTTGGCGTTTGTTACGAGGCTGTTTTAATGCCGTTGTCCAACATCCACATCATCCATCAGGACGCCGCCGTACTGGTGGTGAACAAACCGACCCTGTTGCTCTCTGTCCCTGGCCGGGCCGATGACAACAAGGACTGCCTGATTACCCGCCTGCAGGAAAACGGCTACCCGGAAGCGCGAATCGTCCACCGGCTGGACTGGGAGACTTCCGGCATCATCCTGCTGGCCCGCGACCCGGACACCCATCGCGAGCTGTCCCGGCAATTTCACGACCGCGAAACCGAAAAGGCCTACACCGCCCTGTGCTGGGGCCAGCCGGAACTGGACAGCGGCAGCATCGACCTGCCCTTGCGCTACGACCCGCCGACCAAGCCACGCCACGTGGTCGACCATGAGTTCGGCAAACATGCGCTGACCTTCTGGCGCGTGCTCGAACGTTGCGGCGACTGGTGCCGCGTTGAGCTGACACCGATCACCGGCCGTTCCCACCAGTTGCGCGTGCACATGCTCTCGATTGGCCATCCGCTGCTGGGTGACGGGCTTTATGCCCATGAACAGGCTTTGGCGGCCTGGCCGCGATTGTGCCTGCACGCGAGCATGCTCAGCTTCACCCACCCGCAAAGTGGCGAGCGCCTGCGCTTCGAGTGTCCTGCACCGTTCTGACCTCCTCGATATCTGAGGGTTCTTGCTCCCGTCGGGCTGCACAGCAGCCCCAAAATCGGCTATCGCGCCCGTTCAGGCGGACCGCACTCACCGGATTTGCGACTGCTGCGCAGCCGAGCGGGACGGTGCGGCGATCCGACAAGCTCCCTCGCCACAGTCGATCCAGGTCACCACAAAAACTGCGCAACCCCAATTGCGCAACCAATACGTTAAACTGGCGCCACTGCTGTCTGGAGCTACTTTATGCGCGAAGAGTTGAACCAAGGCCTGATCGATTTTCTCAAGGCCTCCCCTACCCCGTTCCATGCCACCGCCAGCCTTGTTCAGCGTCTGGAAGCGGCGGGCTATCAACGCCTCGACGAGCGCGAGCCGTGGAATACCGAAGCCAACGGTCGTTACTACGTCACCCGCAACGACTCTTCGATTGTCGCGATCAAGATGGGCCGCCATTCACCGTTGCACGGCGGCATTCGCCTGGTCGGCGCCCACACCGACAGCCCGTGCCTGCGCGTCAAGCCGCAACCGGAGCTGCAACGCCAGGGCTTCTGGCAACTGGGCGTCGAAGTCTATGGCGGCGCGCTGCTGGCTCCATGGTTCGACCGTGACCTGTCCCTGGCGGGCCGCGTAACTTTCCGGCGTGATGGCAAGGTCGAAAGCCAGTTGATCGACTTCAAGGCTCCGGTCGCGATCATTCCGAACCTGGCGATTCACCTCAACCGTGAAGCCAACATGGGTTGGGCAATCAATGCCCAGACCGAACTGCCGCCGATCCTCGCGCAATTTGCCGGTGACGAACGCGTGGACTTCCGCGCAGTGCTCACCGACCAGCTCGCCCGCGAACACGGCCTGAATGCTGACGTGGTGCTCGATTACGAGCTGAGTTTCTACGACACCCAAAGCGCTGCGGTCATTGGCCTGCATGGCGACTTCATCGCCGGCGCGCGCCTGGACAACCTGCTGTCGTGCTACGCCGGCCTGCAAGCGCTGCTGACGACCGACACCGACGAAACCTGCGTGCTGGTCTGCAACGACCACGAAGAAGTCGGTTCCTGCTCGGCCTGCGGTGCCGACGGCCCGATGCTTGAGCAAACCTTGCGGCGCCTGCTGCCTGAAGGTGATGAATTCGTACGCACCATTCAGAAATCCCTGCTGGTTTCGGCTGACAACGCCCACGGCGTGCATCCGAACTACGCCGACAAGCACGACGCCAACCACGGCCCGAAACTCAACGCCGGCCCGGTGATCAAGGTCAACAGCAACCAACGCTACGCCACCAACAGCGAAACCGCCGGGTTCTTCCGTCATCTATGTATGGCTGAAGAAGTGCCGGTGCAAAGTTTCGTGGTGCGCAGCGACATGGGCTGTGGTTCGACCATCGGCCCGATCACCGCCAGCCACCTGGGTGTGCGCACCGTGGACATCGGCCTGCCGACGTTCGCCATGCACTCGATCCGCGAACTGTGCGGCAGCCATGACCTGGCGCATCTGGTCAAGGTACTGAGCGCGTTCTACGCCTGCCGCGAGTTGCCGTAACAAAACCCTGTAGGAGCGAGCTTGCTCGCGATGAACGTCAGGGCACCGCGATCATCCCGGTAGGCTCCGTCAACGTTCAAGTCCATCGTCGGATCGCCGCCCGGAGCAAGCTCGCTCCTACACACATCACACCGGCCGCGTCAAAAGCGGCCTAGACTTCAAGTATCCCTTTGACAAGGCTGTCTCCATGATTTCGATGTCTACCTTCCACGCCATGCTGATCCCGATTCTAGCCGGGATGATCATGCTGGCCGTCGGCTTCAACTTTCGCGACAAAAATGCCGGTGTGTTTGTCATGTGGATCGGCATGCTGAGCATCCTCGCGACCGTGGTGATCAAGATCCTCGCCAAGCTCAACGAATAATTCATCGCCCTTGGCTCGCTTTGATTTTGACGGGCTCGTACACTCGGTCGATCCGCTCCCTGCGAGGTTGACCGCCTAGTGTTCGCTCGTCTTTTTGCCCTCCCGTGTATTGTCCTTGTCTGTCTGATGACGCTGCTGTCAGTGGCACCTGCCCAGGCGGCCGGCCTGCCAGGCCTGCTCAACACCCAGGCCAAGGCGCAGCCCGAAGCACAGGAGCCGCTGGGGCAATCCCTGGACGAAGTGATCAAGTCGCTGGAGAACGACCAGCAACGCAGCAAGCTGCTGGCCGATCTGAAAAAGCTCCGTGACACCACCAAACAGGCCCAGCCGATTACCGAAGAAGGCGTGCTGGGCCTGATTGGCGGAACCCTGGCCACTATCGAGAAGAAGTTTACCGGCGACGACAGCCCACTCACGCGCTGGTCCAGTGAGTTCGATCAAGCCAAGGAAGAACTGGTGGCGCTGGCGCTGCCGGCCAATGAATGGCTGCCCATGCTTTTCGCTTTCGCCATGATCCTGATGGTCTGGAGCCTGCTGGCCGCTGCCCTGATCTGGATCAGCCACCGCGTGCGGATGCGTTTCGGCCTGACCGAAGAACTGCCGCAGCATCCCCGTGCACTGGACATGTTGCGTTTTGCGCTGCGCAAACTCGGGCCATGGCTGATCGCCCTGGTTATCACGGTCTACATGAGCTACGCCCTGCCCTCGTCCCTGGGCAAAAGCCTGGCGATGGTGCTGGCCTATGCACTAGTGGTCGGCACCTGCTTCTCGGCCATCTGCGTGATTGCCTTTTCCCTGCTCGACGGCCCGCACCGCCACCGCGCCTTGTACATCCTGCGGCACCAGGCGTTTCGACCGCTGTGGCTGATCGGCAGCTTCGCCGCGTTTGGCGAAGCGCTGAGCGATCCGCAACTGGTCAACAGCCTCGGTAGCCATCTGGCCCATACCGCCGCGACTGTGGCCAATGTCCTCGCTGCGCTCTCCACGGGGCGCTTCATCCTGCGTTTCCGTCGGCCGATCGCCCACCTGATCCGCAACCAGCCGCTGTCCCGGCGCCTGACCCGCCGCGCCCTCAACGACACCCTGTCGATTATCGGCACCTTCTGGTACGTGCCAGCACTGGTGCTGGTGGCCATCTCGCTGTTCGCGACGTTCATTTCCGCTGGCGACACCAGCACCGCCCTGCGCCAGTCGCTGATCTGTACCGTTTTGCTGGTGTTGTGCATGGTCATCAACGGCCTGGTACGCCGCCATGGCCTCAAACCCCAACGCGGTATCCGGCGATACGCCGTGTATTCGGAACGGCTGAAAAATTTCTTCTACACCATCGTCCACCTGTTGGTGTGGCTGGCCTTTATCGAACTCGGCCTGCGGGTCTGGGGCATGTCGTTGATCCGCTTTACCGAAGGCGACGGCCATGAAGTCAGCGTCAAACTGTTCAGCCTCGCCGGCACGCTGCTGTTCGCCTGGCTGATCTGGATTCTCAGCGACACCGCCGTGCACCACGCTCTGACCCGTTCGCGCAAAGGCCTGGCCAATGCCCGCGCGCAGACGATGATGCCGCTGATCCGCAATGTGCTGTTCATAGCGATTTTTATCGTCGCGCTGATTGTCGCCCTGGCGAACATGGGCATGAACGTGACGCCACTGCTGGCCGGTGCCGGTGTGATCGGCCTGGCCATCGGTTTTGGTGCACAGTCGCTGGTAGCCGACCTGATTACCGGGTTGTTCATCATCATCGAAGACTCCCTGGCCATCGACGACTACGTGGATGTCGGCGGTCACCTCGGCACGGTCGAAGGCCTGACCATCCGCACCGTGCGCCTGCGGGACATCGACGGCATCGTCCACACCATTCCGTTCAGCGAAATCAAAAGCATCAAGAACTACTCCCGGGAATTCGGCTACGCGATCTTCCGGGTAGCAGTGCCCGCCAGCATGGACATCGACAACGCAATCAAACTGATGCGCGAAGTCGCCCAGAAAATGCGCACCGATCCGTTGCAGCGGCGCAATATCTGGTCGCCGCTGGAGTTCCAGGGGGTGGAAAGTTTCGAGTCGGGCAACGCAATCCTTCGCGCCCGCTTCAAGACCGCGCCAATCAAGCAGTGGGAAGTGTCGCGAGCGTTCAACCTGTCGCTCAAGCGGCACATGGATGAAGCCGGACTGGATCTGGCGACACCGCGGATGAGTATCCAGGTGATTACCGCCGGAGGTGGGGAGCAGAAGGAATGACGTCGCAACCCGACGACCTGCCGCTTGAAGCTTGAAGCTTGAAGCTGCCTTTAAGCCACATCCACCCCGACATGAATCGCATCATGCCGCCAGAACTCCAGGTCGCAGTCGATCAGGCGTTCGTGCTGGTCATAGTTGACCCGGGCAATCCGCAGGCCCGGGCTGCCCACCGACACCTTCAACGCCGCCGCCGCATCCACCGACAACGCCGTGGGCACAATCTCGAAGCGCACCCGCCCGTAGTGCAAGTCGTAATGCCGCGCATACAACTCGGTGATTGACTGATTCAAATCGAAATCGAGGATCCCGGGAAAGTACTGCGGGTTCAGATAGTGCTCCACATACAGCACCAGCCGCCCGTCGATCCGCCGTGAGCGGCAGATCTGAATCACGCTCGACAACGCCGGCAATTGCAGCCAGGCACACACCGCCGCCGATGCCGGTTGCAATCGCGCCGAAATCACCTCGGTGGACGGCACTCGCCCCTGGGCGCTGACCATCGCGTGAAAGTGGCTGCGCTGCATCAGGTTGTACGCCAGGCGCGGCGGCGAGACGAACCAGCCGCGACGCTCCTCGCGATAAATCTGCCCCTGCGACTCCAACTGCAACAACGCTTCACGCAAAGTGATCCGCGTGGTGCCGAACAATTCACTGAGTTTGCGCTCGGCCGGCAATTTGCTGCCGGGAATCAACAGTCCATGGTCGATCTGTTCCTGAAGCACCTGGCCGATGGCTGTTACCGCTTTGGTTGCCTCTTCACGCATTAATGTTTCCTATCTGGACTAGGCCAGAACCAATTCAGGGCAGAACCGCAGCAAAAACCGGCTCATTCAATAGTCTGCAAGCGTAGGCAGCGCAGATGACCGAGATGTGACAAAACGGCCCAACGGTCGCCATTCGCGACTTCAAGAACCTGCAATACATCGGCAAATCCCCTTGCCCGCTGGGGCTTTGACCATGGTCTACGCTTAGCAGGCCACCCGCGATACCGCTCAACAAAAAGTCATCCCGGGCGACGAACGACATCAAAGTGTCATCCAGCCCCCTTAAATTGGCTCAGGTATTGCTGACCTAGACCAACACAACCGCAATCGCAGCGTTGAACACGACCCAAGGAGCTTCGGAATGAAAAAGCTTTTCCTGGCATCACTGTTAGGCTCGACCATCGCAATGTGCACCGCCGCCATGGCGGCCGATGATCTGAAAACCCTGGAAGCCGCTGCGAAAGCGGAAGGCGCCGTCAACAGCGTCGGCATGCCCGATGACTGGGCCAACTGGGCCGGCACCTGGAAAGACCTGAGCGATAAATACGGCCTCAAGCACATCGACACCGACATGAGCTCGGCCCAAGAGATCGCCAAGTTCGCCGCGGAAAAAGACAACGCCAGCGCCGACATCGGCGACGTCGGTGCAGCGTTTGGCCCGATCGCGGTCAAGCAAGGCGTGGTCCAGCCTTACAAGCCTTCGACCTGGGATCAGGTTCCAGCCTGGGCCAAGGACAAGGACGGCAACTGGGCACTGGCCTACACCGGCACCATCGCTTTCATCGTCAACAAGAAGTTGCTGCACGGTTCCGACGCCCCAACCAAGTGGGCTGACCTCAAGGGCGGTAAATACAAGGTCTCCATTGGCGACGTGAGTACCGCGGCCCAGGCGGCCAACGGCGTACTGGCCGCGGCACTGGCCAACGGTGGCGACGAGAAAAACCTCAAGCCTGCCCTGGATCTGTTCGCCGACATCGCCAAGCAAGGTCGCCTGTCGATGTCCAACCCGACGATTGCCACCATGGAAAAAGGCGAAATCGAAGTCGGCGTGGTCTGGGACTTCAACGGCTTGAGCTACAAGGCCAAGATGGCCAACCCGGATGACTACGTGGTGCTGATCCCGTCCGACGGTTCGGTGATCTCCGGCTACACCACCATCATCAACAAGTACGCGAAAAACCCGAATGCCGCCAAGCTGGCCCGCGAATACATCTTCAGCGACGCCGGCCAGATCAACCTGGCCAAGGGCAATGCCCGTCCGATCCGTGCCGAGCACCTGACCCTGCCAGCCGAAGTGCAGGCCAAGCTGCTGCCTAACGAGCAGTACAAAAAGGTCACGCCGATCAAGGACGCGGACGCCTGGGAAAAGACTTCCAAGGGGCTTCCTCAGAAGTGGCAGGAAGAAGTCATCATCAATATGCAGTAAGCGGGTAGGCCACCAACGGGAGGCCTGATGGAGATCCCTGTGGGAGCGAGCCTGCTCGCGATAGCGTCGTTTCAGTCAGCATCAATGTTGAATGGTCGGCCACCATCGTGAGCAGGCTCGCTCACACAAGGGATTGGTTGCGTACTTGAATCATCTGTTTCACGGAGTCATCGCCCCTATGAAACACAACGTCATCCTTGTCGTGCTCGACGGCCTCAACTACGAGGTCGCCCGCCACGCCATGGGGCACCTGCAGGCGTACGTCGGCGCCGGACGCGCCGCACTCTACAAACTGGAGTGCGAGTTGCCAGCCCTGTCCCGTCCGCTGTACGAATGCATCCTGACCGGCGTGGCGCCGATCGACAGCGGCATCGTCCACAACAACGTTTCGCGCCTGTCCAACCAACGCAGCATCTATCACTACGCCACCGACGCCGGGCTGACGACCGCTGCAGCGGCCTATCACTGGGTCAGCGAGCTGTACAACCGTTCGCCCTTCGTGGCGGCCCGGGACCGTCACACCGATGACCCGCAACTGCCGATCCAGCACGGGCATTTCTACTGGAACGATCACTACCCGGATTCGCACCTGTTCGCCGACGCCGAAAACCTGCGCCTGCGCCATGCACCGAACTTTTTGCTGATCCACCCGATGAACATCGACGACGCCGGGCACAAGCACGGACTCGACACCCCGCAGTACCGCAACAGCGCCCGCTCGGCCGACATCATCCTGGCCGACTACCTGCAAGGCTGGCTCGATGCCGGCTATCAGGTGCTGGTCACCGCCGACCACGGCATGAACAACGACCGCTCCCACAACGGCCTGCTGCCGGAAGAACGGGAAGTACCGCTGTTCGTGCTCGGTGACGCATTCAGCTTCGACGCCGGCGCCGCGCCGAAACAGACCGAGATCTGCGGCACCGTCTGCGAGTTGCTTGGCGTGCCCCACGACAAACCGGTCTGCCGGGAGTTGCTCAAGTGAAGGCCATGACTCGCAGCAAATGGCTCGCTGCCCTGTGCGTGATGCCCTTCGCACTGTTCTTTATCGTGTTCGAAATTGCCCCGTTGACCTGGGTAATGATCAACAGCCTGGAGTCGGAAGAGTTCGGCTGGGGCCTGGCCAACTTCAGCAAGATCTTCAGCTCGAAGTTTTACCTGCAGGCGATCCAGTACAGCCTTGAGATCAGCTTCTGGTCCAGCGCGTTCGGGATCATCATCGCCATACTGGGCGCCTACTCCCTGCGCCGGGTCGATTCGAAACTGCGCAACTTCGTCAACGCCTTCGCCAACATGACCAGCAATTTCGCCGGTGTGCCCCTGGCCTTCGCGTTCATCATTTTGCTCGGCTTCAACGGCAGCTTCACCATCATGCTCAAGCAGGCCGGAATCATTCAGGACTTCAACCTGTACTCGAAAACCGGGCTGATCATTCTCTACACCTACTTCCAGATTCCCCTCGGCGTGCTGCTGCTGTACCCGGCCTTCGATGCCTTGCGCGAAGACTGGCGTGAGTCCGCCGCGCTGCTCGGCGCGAGCGGCTGGCAATTCTGGCGGCACATCGGTTTGCCGGTGCTGACCCCGGCGCTGCTCGGCACGTTCGTGATCCTGCTGGCCAACGCCCTCGGCGCCTATGCCACGGTGTACGCCTTGACCACCGGCAACTTCAACGTGCTGCCGATCCGTATCGCGGCGATGGTGTCCGGTGACATTTCCCTGGACCCGAACCTGGCCAGCGCCCTGGCCGTGGTGCTGGTGGCCTTGATGACCCTGGTGACCATCGTGCATCAGTTGCTGTTGAAGAGGAGCTACCATGTCTCGCGCTGAACTGGGGCCCGTCGGTGTCTACCACCGCGTCGTGGTGTACTTGCTGTTTGCCATCCTGCTGTTGCCGCTGGCCGGCACGCTGATCTACTCGATCGCCAGCAGTTGGTCGGCGACCATCCTGCCCAGCGGTTTCACCCTCAAGTGGTACATCCAATTGTGGAGCGATCCGCGCTTCCTGCATGCGTTCGGGCAATCGCTGCTGGTCTGCGTCGGCTCGTTGATTCTTTCGGTAGTGCTGATTCTGCCGCTGCTGTTCGTGGTGCATTACCACTTCCCGAAACTCGACGCGCTGATGAACATCCTGATCCTGCTGCCCTTCGCCGTGCCGCCGGTGGTGTCGTCGGTGGGGCTGTTGCAGCTCTACGGTTCAGGGCCTTTCGCCATGGTCGGGACGCCCTGGATCCTGATCGGTTGCTACTTCACCGTAGCGCTGCCGTTCATGTACCGGGCGATCACCAACAACCTGCAAGCAATCAACCTGCGCGACCTGATGGACGCCGCCCAGTTGCTCGGTGCCAGCACCTGGCAAGCCGCCTTCCTGGTGGTGCTGCCGAACCTGCGCAAGGGCTTGATGGTGGCACTGCTGCTGTCGTTCTCGTTCCTGTTCGGTGAGTTCGTGTTTGCCAACATCCTTGTCGGTACCCGCTACGAAACCCTGCAGGTCTATCTCAACAACATGCGCAACAGCAGCGGTCATTTCACCAGTGCGCTGGTGATCTCCTACTTCTTCTTTGTGCTGGTTCTGACCTGGATTGCCAATATCTTGAACAGGGACAAAAGCGAATGAGCTATGTCAGCGTCCAACATCTTCAGAAAAGCTTCGCGGGCACCACGGTGTTCAGCGACATCAATTGCGAAATCCAGAAAGGTGAGTTCGTCACCCTGCTCGGCCCGTCCGGTTGCGGCAAATCCACCCTGCTGCGCTGCATCGCCGGCCTGACTTCGGTGGATGGTGGCAAAATCCTGCTCGATGGCGTCGATATCGTGCCGGTGAGCCCGCAGAAACGCGGGATCGGCATGGTGTTCCAGAGCTATGCGCTGTTCCCTAACATGACTGTGGAGCAAAACGTCGCCTTCGGCTTGCGCATGCAAAAGGTCAATGCCGATGACAGCCGTAAACGCGTCGCGGAAGTGCTCAGACTGGTGGAGCTCAATGACTTTGCCGCGCGTTACCCGCATCAGCTGTCGGGGGGCCAGTGCCAGCGCGTCGCCCTCGCCCGCTCCCTGGTGACCCGGCCACGCCTGCTGCTGCTCGACGAACCGTTGTCGGCCCTGGACGCGCGGATTCGCAAGCATCTGCGTGAACAGATTCGTCAGATCCAGCGCGAACTGGGCCTGACCACGATTTTCGTCACACACGATCAGGAAGAAGCCCTGACCATGTCTGACCGGATTTTCCTGATGAATCAGGGAAAAATCGTACAAAGCGGCGACGCCGAAACCCTCTATACCGCGCCGGTGGATGTGTTCGCCGCCGGTTTCATCGGCAACTACAACCTGCTGGATGCCGACAGCGCTTCGAAGCTGTTGCAGCGACCGATCAGCAAGCGCATCGCCATTCGCCCGGAAGCCATCGAACTGAGCCTTAACGGCGAACTGGACGCGCAGATTCGCAGCCACAGCCTGCTGGGCAACGTGATTCGCTACCGGGTCGAAGCCCGGGGCGTGGAATTGGTGGTGGATGTGCTGAACCGCTCGGCGGCCGACCTGCATCCCGATGGTCAGCGCCTGGCGCTTTCCATCGATCCGACGGCCCTGTGTGAGGTAGCTTGAAGACAGCTGCAAGCTTCAAGCTTCAAGTTGTAAACTGCTGACCACCTAAATCAACTTCTTGCAGCTTGAAGCTTGCAGCTGTTCTCAGAGAGAACCCGATGGCCCTGGCAATTTTTGATCTGGACGAAACCCTGATCCACGGCGACTGCGCCACCCTTTGGAGCGAGCAGATGGGCCGCCTGGGCTGGGTCGACCCCGAGTCGTTCATGCGGCAGAACAACGAGCTGATGGATGCCTACAGTCACGGCAAATTGCGCATGGAAGACTACATGACCTTCAGCCTGGAGCCGATGATCGGCCGCACGCCGCAAGAGGTTGAGCATCTGGTTGGTCCGTGGGTGGAAGACTTCATCGAACCAATCATTTTCAGTGACGCCACCAAAGCCATAGCCGCCCATCGCAAGGCCGGCGACCGGATCCTGGTGATCTCGGCCTCGGGCACGCATCTGGTCGGCCCCATCGCTGAGCGCCTTGGCATCGACGAGATTCTGGGCATCGAACTGGAAGTGGCTCACGGCGTTTACACCGGCCACACCGTCGGTACCCTGACCTACCGCGAAGGCAAGATCACCCGTTTGCTGGAGTGGCTGGATGCAGAGGAGGAAAACCTTGAAGGCGCGAGTTTCTATTCCGACTCACGCAACGACCTGCCGTTGTTGCTGAAAGTGGATTTCCCCCACGTGGTCAACCCGGATCCGGTGTTGCGCGAGCAGGCTGAAAAGGCTGGATGGCCAATCCACCACTGGAAATAACACAAGCCCCCTGTGGGAGCGGGCTTGCTCCCACAGTTTTTTGTGTTGTCAGCTCAGGCTTTCATCAATCACCAACACCACCTTCCCCGCCACGGTATTGCTCGCCAGCTCGGCAAACGCCGCCTCGGCATCCTTGATCGGGAACGTCCTGGCCAGCTGCGGGCTCAACCGCCCCTCGGCAAACAACGGCCACACATGCTGACTGAGATCACTGAACAGATCCGCCTTGAACTGATCATCCCGGCTGCGCAGGGTCGAACCCAGCAACTGCACGCGCTTGGCCAGCACCTGGGCCAGGTCGAGTTTGGCCTCGCGGCCGCCCATCAGACCGATCAGCACCCAACGGCCGTCCTGCGCCAGCAGCTTGAGGTTCAACGCCGCGTAATTGCCGCCCACCGGGTCGAGAATCACGTCGAACGGCCCCAGATCCCGCAGGCTCTCCAGATCACCATTACGCACCACGCCGCCCTGGGCACCCAGCGCTTCGCAGTACGCCAACCGCTCGGCGGAGCCGACGCTGACCCAGCACGGGTTGCCGAAGGCCTTGCACAGCTGAATGGCCGCTGAACCAATTCCACTTGCCCCGGCATGCAGCAGAACTTTCTGACCCGGTTTGAGCGCAGCCAGTTGAAACAAATTCAACCAGACTGTTGCATAAACTTCGGGCAATGCAGCCGCTTCGACCAGTGACACTCCGTCGGGAACCGGCAGCACATGCCGTCCGTCGACAACCACCTCTTCGGCCATCCCGCCCCCGGCCAGCAAGGCGCAAACCCGATCGCCAATTTGCCAGGAGGACCCGGCGCCAACCTCGCTGATCACGCCCGAGCACTCTAGACCAAGCACTTGGCTAGCCCCCGGCGGCGGCGGATAAAGGCCTGCCTTCTGCAATAAATCGGCGCGATTGAGACCCGCTGCCGACACTCGGATGCGAACTTGCCCTACATCGCATGTAGGACTCGCCTCATCAACCCACACCACTCGACCGTCAACGCCTTGCAATGCTTTCACAGTGCCTCCATAGTGAGTCTGGACTGAGCCCGAAGCTATAGCGTCGGGCTTTTTGCATTATGCGACCGGTTCCCAAAGAGCCGGCGACTTCAAAGACGGCCTAATATGCGTTATCAATTGTCCCCGCGTCGAATCAGCATGAAGCATCTGTTCCCCAGCACTGCCCTCGCCTTATTCATCGGTATCGGCTTGCTGCCGATGTCGAGCAATACATTCGCAGCCAATAGCTGGGACAAGCTTCAACCCGATCGTGACGAAGTGATCGCAAGCTTGAACGTCGTGGAGTTGCTCAAGCGCCACCACTACAGCAAGCCGCCACTCGATGACGCGCGCTCGGTAATCATCTACGACAGCTACCTCAAGCTGCTGGATCCGTCGCGCAGCTACTTCATGGCCAGCGACATTGCCGAATTCGACAAGTGGAAGACGCAGTTCGACGACTTCCTCAAAAGCGGCGACCTGAACGCCGGGTTCACCATCTACAAGCGCTACCTGGACCGCGTAAAGGCGCGTCTGGACTTCGCCCTTGCCGAGCTGGACAAAGGCGTCGACAAGATCGACTTCACCACCAAGGAAACCTTGCTGATCGACCGCAAGGACGCCCCTTGGCTCAAATCCAGCGCAGAACTCGACGACCTGTGGCGCAAACGCGTCAAGGATGAAGTGCTGCGGATGAAGATCGCCGGCAAAGAGCCCAAGCAGATCCAGGAAACCCTGACCAAGCGCTACAAGAACCAGTTGGCGCGTCTGGACCAGACCCGCGCGGAAGACATCTTCCAGGCGTACATCAACACCTTCGCCATGTCCTACGACCCGCACACCAACTATCTGTCGCCGGATAACGCGGAGAACTTCGACATCAACATGAGCCTGTCCCTCGAGGGCATCGGCGCCGTGTTGCAGAGCGATAACGACCAGGTGAAAGTCGTGCGCCTGGTGCCGGCAGGTCCGGCGGACAAGACCAAGCAGGTTGCACCGGCCGACAAGATCATCGGCGTTGCCCAGGGCAACAAGGAAATGGTCGACGTCGTGGGCTGGCGCCTGGACGAAGTGGTCAAGCTGATCCGTGGTCCGAAGGGCACCGTGGTGCGCCTGGAAGTCATCCCGGCCAGCAATGCGCCGAACGACCAGACCACCAAGATCGTGCCGATCACCCGTGAAGCGGTGAAGCTTGAAGATCAGGCCGTGAAGAAATCGGTCTTGAACCTGAAGCAGGACGGCAAGGACTACAAGCTCGGCATTATCGAAATCCCGGCGTTCTATCTGGACTTCAAGGCCTTCCGTGCCGGCGACCCGGATTACAAGAGCACCACCCGCGACGTCAAGAAACTGCTGACCGAGCTGCAGAAAGAGAAAGTCGACGGCGTCGTCATCGACCTGCGTAACAACGGTGGCGGCTCCTTGCAAGAGGCCACCGAGCTGACCAGCCTGTTCATCGACAAAGGCCCGACCGTACTCGTGCGTAACGCCGATGGCCGCGTCGATGTCCTGGAAGATGAAAACCCGGGCGCGTTCTACAAAGGCCCGATGGCGTTGCTGGTCAACCGCCTGTCCGCCTCGGCTTCGGAGATTTTTGCCGGCGCCATGCAGGACTACCACCGCGCACTGATCATTGGCGGCCAGACCTTCGGCAAAGGCACCGTGCAGACCATTCAGCCGCTCAACCATGGCGAACTGAAACTGACCCTGGCCAAGTTCTACCGGGTTTCCGGGCAGAGCACCCAGCATCAGGGCGTCTTGCCGGACATCGATTACCCGTCGATCATCGACACCAAGGAAATCGGTGAAAGCGCCCTGCCGGAAGCCATGCCGTGGGACACCATCAAGGCGGCGATCAAGCCTGCGGTGGATCCGTTCAAGCCGTACATTTCGCAGCTCAAGTCCGAGCATGACGTGCGTACGGCCAAGGATGCGGAGTTCGTGTTCATCCGCGACAAGCTGGCCCTGGCGCAGAAACTGATGACCGAGAAAACCGTCAGCCTCAATGAAGCCGAGCGTCGTGCCCAGCACGCCGACATCGAAGCCAAACAGCTGACCATGGAAAACATCCGTCGCAAGGCCAAGGGCGAAGAACCGCTCAAAGAGCTGAAGAAAGAAGACGAGGACGCGATTGCAGCCGAGGATGACAAGACCAAACCGGAAGACGACGCCTACCTCAGCGAAACCGGGCGGATTCTGCTGGACTACCTGAAACTCAACACGGCAGTGGCCAAGCACTGAGTTTTCACCAGCAACTGATGGCAATTTAATGCTGACGCTCCCCGGAGCGTCATCAAACAGTCATCACTCTGTCGTGAAATAAAGGACCGGGCGTGCTCTTTCTACCAAGAGCACGCCCGGTCCTTTTTTTATCGCCAGAGATCGCCATGACCACAACCGAACAGCTGAGTGCCTTGAGCTCGATCCTGAGTCAAAGCGGTTTGCACAGCCTGTTCCAACCGATCATCAGCCTCTCTGAACGACGCATCCTCGGCTACGAAGCCCTCAGTCGCGGCCCCTCCAACAGCCCTCTGCACTCCCCTGTCGCCCTGTTCGCCGTCGCCCGCCAGGCCGGACGCCTGAGCGAGCTGGAAATTGCCTGCCGCGAAAGCGCTTGCCGACGCTTCAATGAGCAACAACTGCCAGGCATGTTGTTCCTCAATGTATCCCCGGAGTCCCTGCTCGAAGCGGCCCATCAACCGGGGCGCACCCTGCAATTGCTGCAGGACTTCGGCATTGCGCCGAGCCAGGTGGTCATCGAGCTCACGGAACAGACGCCGACGGATGATTTCCAGCTGTTGCAAACCGCCCTGCATCACTATCGGGCGATGGGGTTTTCGATTGCGCTGGATGATCTGGGGGCGGGCTATTCAAGTTTGCGCTTATGGTCCGAGCTGCGGCCGGATTACGTGAAAATCGACCGGCATTTCATTGATGGCATTCATCAGGACGCGCTCAAGCGCGAGTTCGTCGGCTCGATACTGCAAATCGCCAAGGCCTCACGGGCGCAAGTCATTGCCGAAGGTATCGAGCTGCCCGAAGAGCTCGCGGTGCTGACCGAAATGGGCGTGGACCTGGTGCAGGGGTATCTGCTCTGCCGCCCCCAGGAACACCCACCGCGGGATGCCCGGGCATTGATGCCGCGACAGGACAGCACCGCCGTTGTACTGAGTGAAGACGGCAGCGACCTCAGCGCCCTGCTCAACGAGCTACCCGCGGTGAACCGTGACACCCCGACCGCCACGGTGCTCGAAGCCTTTCGGCGCCAGGCCAACCTGAACTCGCTGGCAGTCCTGGATGAACAGGGTCAGCCCTGCGGCATTGTCCATCGTCATTCGCTCTCCGATGCCCTGCTCAAGCCCTTTGCCACCGACCTGTTCGCCCGCAAGCCCATCAGCCGCCTGATGAACGATGACTTCCTCGCCGTCGAACTGAGCCAGTCCCTGCAACAGGTCAGCCGCCTGATCACCAGCCGTGCCCGCCAGCGTATCGAGGAGGATTTCATCATCACCCTCAACGGCGGTTATCTGGGCCTGGGCCGGGTGATTGACGTACTCAAGCTGATCACGGAACTGAAGATCCAGCAGGCTCGCTACGCCAACCCGCTGACCTTGCTTCCGGGCAACGTGCCGATCCAGCACTGCCTGACGCGGCTGCTGCAACAGCAACGGGAATCGGTGATCTGCTACGTGGACATTGATAGCTTCAAACCCTTCAATGACATCTACGGCTATGGTCGCGGCGACGAAGTCCTGCTGTGCCTGGCGCAATGCCTGAACGACCGCGTCGACCCGTCCCGCGACTTCGTCGGCCACATCGGCGGCGATGATTTTCTGCTGGTGCTCGGCCCGGAAGACTGGCGCAACCGTCTGAACCAGTTGCTCGACGACTTCCAGAGCCAGTGCCGGCGCTTCTACCGCAGCGAACACCTGGAAGCCGGCTGCTTTATCGCACCGAATCGCCAGGGTCAGCGCCAGGAGTTTGCGCTGTTGTCGCTGTCGATCGGCGTGGTGCATTTGCATCCACAGGCCTGTGGACAACTCGATGCGAGTCAGCTGGCGGAAATGGCATCACAGGCCAAGCACCACGCCAAGAATGTGCAGGGCTATAGCGTGCATGTGATTGATAGCCTGGTGGTTTCGACTGTTGATGAGGTGCTCGTTTCCGGGCATCGATAAGGGAGCTTTTCGGCATCACTCCAATCAACGAGGCGCCGAGGAAGACTTCAGTTCTTCGAGCTTGATCGGCGCCAACGGATGCCCGGCCTTCGCCGCGATCTCCCAGAATCGCGCGGCCGCAACCGGGTCCGGAGCCTTGCTCGCCGTCCCTGCCAGACTGATCACGCCCACTTGATACGCCGCCTTGCCATCGCCCGCCAACGCCGCCAGGCGCAACAAACGCACGCCCTCCTCACGAGCACCGAGGCCGACGCCGCGAAACGTCAGGATGTGCCCATAGAAGCTCTGGGCGCCGACATCGCCCAGGTTGGCCATGCGTGCGAACTGGCCTTCGAGCCAGCGCCAGCCGCGTGGCTGACGGACAAACCATGGCCAGTGAAACAATCGGCGCGCGAGCCAGTAACCGGCCCGCGCCTTGAGTTGTAAAAACATTCAGGCCTCGGCCGATTCCGGGTATTCGTACTCGAACACCCGCACCACTTCCGAAGCATGCCAGGACGCGGCGGCAACGCCGTCCGACGGCCCGGAAAAACGCCCGAGACGCTCGACACATTCAAAGAATCCGGTGCGCGGCAAGCGGCTGGCGCCCTGACTGATCACCAGTGAACTGCGCAATGGCTGCTCCGCCCTGGCGTCCAGGGCCGCCAGATGCTCAAGGGCCGCTGTCAGGGTTTGCATGGCCGGAGTCGGTAACTGCAAACGTTCCAGTAATGCCCGATAAGTCAGGAGATGGCGCTGACGACGCGCCTGATCCAGTTCGCCCAGCAATCCGTCCCAATGTTGACGACTGATGCGTACGCTCACGATTCATCCCTCCACCCCGGCACCGTCAATTCCCAGGCCAGGCTGCGACGAATCGCGGCGTCGGGCAGACGCTCGCCACTTTCGATCATGGCCAGGTAAGACGGGCTGATGCCTACCGTGCGGGCCAGCGCCTCGATGGCGATGCCCTTCCCTTCGCGCAAACTGCGTAGTTGATCCAGACCCGGAAGAATCGCGTCTGGTGTTGCCGCCTGAAGCTTCGTGGCTTGAGGCGACGCTTGCTCCTTGACCCCCGCTGCTTTCAGTAACGCCTGATACTGAGCCCATGGCAGAACCGCATATTCGGGTTCGCCTTCGCGTGTAATTATCTGAATATCCATGACTACCCCGTAGGACAACAACACTTAGCGAGTCGGCACTTTTCCCTAGAAGTGTAATCCTAACAGCGGCCAAGGTCGCGGGGGGGAATCAATCTGTGAACAGGTCGAAATCGACTCAGTGTTTTTTCGGGCCTTGAAGTTGCAGTTGCTCGGGGGTATCAGGCAGACGCTCGACCACCGCGAGTTTCTCCGGTACCTGCCGTTTGCGCCAGGCGCGGAAGGCATTGAGCTCGTCATCGAGCACTTTCATCAGCCATGCCAGTACCGCGATGTCATCGAGCATGCCGAACACTGGAATGAAATCCGGGATTGCATCCAATGGACTGAGGAAATACATCAGGCCCGCGACAACCGAAACCAGCGCCTTGGGGCTGATGGCTCGATACTCACCACGCCAGTAGGCCAGGCAGAGTGCCTGCAACAGCTTCAAGTCGTCCTTGATCTTGCCCAGTCGATTGCCCTGGCTCGCGCCTTTGCTGGCAACGGCGAACAACAGCGTCGGCAATCGGCCGCGTGCCAGCAGGCGTCCGGCCAGTGGCAGGAAACGAGCGAAATTCCAGGGTATTTTCATCATTCCTCCCATTGAAATGTTATCCACACAAATTGTGGATAACCTTGTGAACAGAGCTGCTTTTCGTCGCTGTAAGGCCCGTTTTACAAGGCCTGCGTTCAGATCGGGCGTTTTTTACTCATCAAAAAAAACCTATAATTTCATTGACTTGGCGGTCTTGTACGGCTACCGCCAACGCTACTATGCCTAAGACTCCGGCCTAGAGCGTCTGTTCGTTTTGTTTACCCGTGCCGAACGCCAGATGCAACAACGCCCCGCATGAGCGAGGCGTTGTTATCGAAGCAGACGCTGGTTACTGGGCAGCGGCGTCTTCTTTTGCCGGATCCTTGATGGCCAGCAGTTCCAGGTCGAATACCAGCACCGAGTTGGCCGGAATCGCCGGGCTTGGGCTTTGAGCGCCGTAAGCCAGGTCAGCAGGGATGTACAGTTTGTACTTCTCGCCAACGTGCATCAGTTGCAGGCCTTCGACCCAACCCGGGATCACACCGCTGACCGGCAGATCGATCGGGCTGCCGCGCTCGACGGAACTGTCGAATACGGTGCCGTTGGTCAGCTTGCCGGTGTAGTGAACGGTCACTACGTCAGACGGCTTTGGCTGAGGGCCATCGGCTTTCTTCACGACTTCGTACTGCAAGCCCGAAGCGGTGGTGGTCACGCCAGCTTTCTTGGCGTTTTCTTCGAGGAATTTCTTGCCGGCAGCGGCCGACTCTTCGCTCATCTTGGCCATGCGTTCTTCGGCACGCTTTTGCAGTGCGGCGAACGCCTCGACCAATTCTTCGTCTTTGAGCTTCTGCTCTTTCTTGCCGACGGCGTCTTCGATGCCCTGGGCTACAGCCTTGGAATCCAGGTCATCCATGCCTTCCTGAGCCAGGCTCTTGCCCATGTTCAGGCCAATGCCGTAGGAAGCTTTTTGCGCCGGAGTTTTCAGCTCTACGCTGGTCTGCGAATCACAACCCGCGAGTACCAGGCCAACCAGGGCCACCGCCGCCGCCAACCGATGCTGTTTCATGCTATTTCCTTGTTCATGCGCCTAAAGGGCAATCGAGTAAAGCCGCGAGCTTATCAGGCCGCCACGACCAATGGCTACCGGCATGAGAGCCGGAAACAATTGATAAGTTCAGGTGTTTAAACGCTATTCACAATTCGGCTGATGAAGCTTCTTTCATCTTGTTCCGACGCAGGCTCATTCCTGAGCCTACAATATCTGGCGTAATGGCCTCTTGCCGCACCTAGGGTACTCGGGCATAACGGCATGTCAATTCAACAAGGATGTTTATCTTGCGCCTCTTCTTTCGCTTGCTGGCTCTCATCGCAGTACTGCTCGGGCTGGTCATGGCCGTGGTTCTTTACTACGTCGCCAACCCGAAATTGCCGGCCTGGTCGCCTGCACAACAGGTGCATTACCTGGAGCAATGGAGCGCCGCCGATCGCGAGACCTATTACTTCACACCCCAGGGCACTCAGGTCAAAGGCTTGCGCTATGACTGGTTCACAGCCCTCGAACTGCCCTTCTCGCAGCAACGCTTCGCCGCCCCCGAATACCTCGCCCGCTTCGGTTTTCTGGTGGACCCCGGCCAGAAACCGACACCGAACAACCCCGGCAACCTCCCGGCAGGCTTTACCCGGCACCAGAATGCGGGGAGCCCGGATGTGTTTCTGGATATCACCTGCGCGGCCTGCCACACCGGTGAACTGCGTTTCAAGGGGCAAGCCGTGCGTATCGACGGTGGCTCGGCGCAGCATGTCCTGCCTTCCAGTGTTCCTACACTCAAAGGAGGCAGTTTCGGACAAGCTCTGGTGGCCAGCCTCGCCTCCACTTACTACAACCCGTGGAAATTCGAGCGCTTTGCACGCAGCGTTCTGGGTCAGGACTACGAGACGCGCCACCAACAGTTGCGCAAAGATTTCAAATCTTCACTGGACACATTCCTCAAGGTGGCCTGGAACGACACCCATCGCGGGCTCTATCCGACCGAGGAAGGCCCGGGGCGCACAGACGCCTTCGGGCGCATTGCCAACGCCAGCTTCGGTGATGCGATTTCCCCCGATAACTACCGCGTGGCCAATGCCCCGGTCGATTATCCGCAGTTGTGGGACATGTGGACGTTCGAATGGGTGCAGTGGAACGGCTCGGCGAAACAACCGATGGCCCGCAACATCGGCGAGGCGTTAGGCGTCGGTGCCACGCTGAATTTCTTCGACAAGAACGGCCAGCCGCTGATGGGCGATGCCCGCTATCCCTCCAGTGTCCGCGTGCGCGATCTGCACCTGATCGAAGAAACCCTGCAACGACTTTCACCACCGGCCTGGCCGGAAGAACTGTTGGGCGTGGTCGACAAACCTCTGGCAGCCAAGGGCCGCGCCCTGTTCGCCGAAAACTGCGCAGGTTGTCATGTACCGCGCACCAGCCAGGGCGAGGGACGATACGTCCAGCACCTGAAAATGCTCCCGGTGGATTACATCGGCACGGACCCCGGCGCGGCCAACAACATCGCCGACCACCGCTTCGACCTGACAGCGTTGCAATGGAACCAGGCGGAACTGGAAAAGCTCGATGTCGAGCCAAAACCCACCGAGCCTCTGGACCTGAGCAAGCTGTCCGTGGCCAAGGGGCTGGCCTATGTCACGGCATTTGTCCAGGACCGCGCGTATCAAGACGTCAATGTCACCCCTGCCGAGCGTCCTGCAATGGACGGTTTCGGCCTGCCGATCGGTGTGCGCGAATTGCGTTCGTACAAGGCCAGGCCATTGGCGGGTGTATGGGCGACAGCGCCGTTTCTGCACAACGGTTCGGTCCCGAGCCTTTATCAATTGCTGTCGCCTCACGATGAGCGTGCGACCACGTTCTACAAAGGCACTTTCGAGTACGACCCGGGACACCTGGGTTACCGCACCGAAGCCTTTACCAACGGTTTCCTCTTCGACACGCGAATCACCGGCAACCATAACAGCGGCCATGAGTTCCGCGCCGGCAAACTCGGCAATGGCGTGATCGGCCGCTGGTTGCAGCCGCAAGAACGCTGGGCACTGCTGGAATATCTGAAAGTGCTGGGCGGCCCGCTGGAAGCGCAATTGCCATGACCACAGCCGCAGTTCAAAGGACGTTTCCATGCTGATAACGCTCTGGATGCGCCTGGGCGCCTTCCTCGCCAGGCTGTTGCTGTGGCTACTGGGTCTCGGCGTGCTGGGTTGGGCCCTGACCAGCGCCTGGTTTGCCTGGCAGCATCGCGGGCCGGTCTCGGCGCAGGAGTTGATTGCGGACGACGAAGCCGCGATGACCCAGGACATCATCCAGACCGCCGTGCGCATCGTCGATCAGTACCGCGAAAGCACCCGCTACCTGCGCGACGCCCATGCCAAGGCCCACGGCTGTGTGAAGGCCGAAGTTCAGGTGCTGCCGGAACTGCCAGGCGAACTGCGCCAGGGCGTGTTCAGCGAGCCGGGCAAAACCTGGCAAGCGACGATGCGCCTGTCCAACGGCAATGCCTACCCGCAGTTCGACAGCATCCGCGATGCTCGGGGCATGGCGATCAAACTGCTCGATGTGCCGGGCAAGCAACTGTTGAGCGACCGGCAGGGGCGAGGCGAACAGGACTTTGTGATGTTCAGCCACCCGAACTTCTTTGTCAGTAATGTCGCCGAATACCGTCAGAACGTCGCAGCCCAGGCCGATGGTAAAAAGATGATGGCCTTCTTCCCTGGTTGGGATCCACGCACCTGGCAGGTTCGCCACCTGTTCATTGCCCTGGCGACACTGGCCCCTGCCCCGTCGAGCCCGACCCAGACGACGTATTTTTCGGTTTCACCCTACAAATTCGGTGAAGCCAATGCGAAGTTCCGGGTCATGCCCGATCCGGATAGCTGCCCGGCCTACAACCTGCCGGAACAGAATCGCAAGTTGCCGAACTTCCTGCGCAATGCGCTGAACCAACAGCTGTCGACCGACCGGATGCCCGCGTGTTTCGCCTTGCAGATCCAGCGACAGGACGCCAACAAGTACATGCCGATTGAAGACACCAGTATTGAGTGGAGCGAGAGCGATGCGCCCTTCGAGACGGTGGCGCGGATCAAGGTGCCGGCGCAGGACTTCGATACACCGGCGCTGAACCTGCAATGCGACAACCAGTCGTTCAATCCCTGGTTCGGCGTCGAGGCGCACCGCCCCATCGGCGGGATCAATCGCCTGCGCAAGGCCGTGTATGAAGCTGTCAGCGACTACCGTCACGCCCGCAATGCTGGACTGTAGGAGCGAGCTTGCTCGCGAAAAAGCCATGGCCGCCGCTGGGTATCTGAATTTACGCGTTATCGTTCACGACCTTCGCGAGCTAGCTCGCCCCTACAGAGAGCGAGGAAAGCCAAATCCCGGACAGCAAAAAGCCCGCACAAGGCGGGCTTTCTGTGGTGACCTGGCGTTCAGTGTTCCAGGTTACCGAATATGGCGCAGCGGACGGGACTCGAACCCGCGACCCCCGGCGTGACAGGCCGGTATTCTAACCGACTGAACTACCGCTGCGCATAGCGTTGAAAGTAAGTGGTGGGTGATGACGGGATCGAACCGCCGACATTCTGCTTGTAAGGCAGACGCTCTCCCAGCTGAGCTAATCACCCTTTACCTTCGTTGCGGGGCACATTATGCCACAGGTTTTTATAAAGTGTTGATTTATTTGAAGTTTTTTCAAAAAAATCTAAAAACCGGTGAAACGACGCAACCCACAGGAACAACCGTGAAACTTGAGGCAGAAAAAAACCCGCCTAAGCGGGCTTTTCCGTGGTGACCTGGCGTTCAGTGTTCCAGGTTACCGAATATGGCGCAGCGGACGGGACTCGAACCCGCGACCCCCGGCGTGACAGGCCGGTATTCTAACCGACTGAACTACCGCTGCGCGTAACACTTGAAACGAATGGTGGGTGATGACGGGATCGAACCGCCGACATTCTGCTTGTAAGGCAGACGCTCTCCCAGCTGAGCTAATCACCCTTCGCTTCGGTGTGGCGCGCATTCTACGGAGCGACCCAACCTCTGGCAAGCACTTTTTAAAATAATTTTCTCAGGCCTTCCAAAGGCTTAGAGAAAGGTTGGCCTATGGCACGGCGAAGACAATAATGCCCCCCTTTGTATAAAGGAGAGACTCACCCCATGTGGTTCAAAAACCTGCTTATCTATCGCCTGACCCAAGATCTGCCTGTTGATGCCGAGGCGTTGGAAACTGCACTGGCCACCAAACTGGCGCGCCCATGTGCAAGCCAGGAGTTGACCACCTACGGTTTCGTCGCGCCGTTCGGCAAAGGCGAAGATGCGCCACTGGTACACGTCAGCGGTGACTTCCTGCTGGTGTCCGCCCGCAAGGAAGAACGTATTTTGCCGGGCAGCGTCGTGCGTGATGCGGTCAAGGAAAAGGTCGAAGAGATCGAAGCCGAGCAAATGCGCAAGGTCTATAAGAAGGAACGCGATCAGATCAAGGATGAAATCATCCAGGCCTTCCTGCCCCGCGCCTTTATCCGCCGCTCGTCGACCTTCGCCGCCATCGCGCCGAAACAGGGCCTGATCCTGGTCAACTCGGCCAGCCCGAAACGCGCCGAAGACTTGCTGTCGACCCTGCGTGAAGTGATCGGCACCCTGCCGGTGCGCCCACTGACCGTGAAGATGTCCCCGACCGCGACCATGACCGAGTGGGTCACCACCCAGAAAGCCGCGGACGATTTCTTTGTGCTGGACGAGTGCGAGTTGCGCGACACCCACGAAGACGGCGGCATCGTGCGTTGCAAGCGCCAGGACCTGACCAGCGAAGAAATCCAGTTGCACCTGAGCACCGGCAAAGTGGTCACTCAACTGTCCCTGGCCTGGCAGGACAAACTGTCGTTCGTCCTCGACGACAAAATGGTGGTCAAGCGCCTGAAGTTCGAAGACCTGCTGCAAGACCAGGCGGAACAGGATGGCGGCGACGAAGCCGGTACTGACTGATACTCCGCTTTCGCGAGCAAGCCCGCTCCCACATTTGGTTTTGTGGTGCTACTAAATAAAAAGGATCAGGCCATGCGCGCACTGGCTGCATTGAGTCGTTTTGTCGGCAACACCTTCGCTTACTGGGTACTGATTTTCGCTGTCGTGGCGTTTCTGCAGCCGGCATGGTTCCTCGGCCTCAAAGGCGCCATCGTGCCCTTGCTGGGGCTGGTGATGTTCGGCATGGGCCTGACCCTCAAACTCGAAGACTTCGCCGAAGTCGCTCGCCATCCATGGCGCGTGGCCCTGGGCGTGGTTGCCCATTTCGTGATCATGCCCGGCGTGGCGTGGTTGCTCTGCCAGGCGTTCCACTTGCCGCCGGAAATCGCCGTCGGCGTGATTCTGGTCGGCTGCTGCCCAAGCGGCACCTCGTCGAACGTGATGACCTGGCTGGCCCGTGGCGACCTGGCGCTGTCGGTGGCCATCGCCGCCGTCACCACCCTCCTCGCCCCGCTGCTGACCCCAGCCCTGATCTGGCTGCTGGCCTCGGCCTGGTTGCCGGTATCGTTCATGGAGTTGTTCTGGTCGATCCTGCAAGTGGTGCTGTTGCCAATCGTGCTGGGCGTGGTTGCCCAACGGGTGCTCGGCGACAAGGTTCGCCACGCCGTGGACGTATTGCCGCTGGTGTCGGTGGTCAGCATCGTGATCATCGTCACGGCAGTCGTCGCCGCCAGCCAGGCCAAGATCGCAGAGTCCGGCCTGTTGATCATGGCCGTGGTCATGCTGCACAACAGCTTCGGCTACTTGCTGGGTTACTTCACCGGGCGCCTGTTCAAGCTGCCTCTGGCCCAGCGCAAGTCCCTGGCCCTGGAAGTCGGCATGCAGAACTCCGGGTTGGGTGCCGCGCTGGCGAGTGCACACTTCTCGCCGCTGGCGGCGGTGCCAAGTGCATTGTTCAGTGTCTGGCACAATATTTCCGGGGCATTGCTCTCCACGTATTTCCGCCGCATGAGCGAGAAACAGGATCGGGAAATGGCGGCGCAACAGGTCAGTGACTGACTCGCGATCTTGATCCGCGATCTTGATCTGAAAACTTGATCCCCGGGTTAATGCTGGGCACTATATTGCGCATCGCGAGGACGACCTCGCGGCTCGATCGAGTCATTAATCAGGGGACGACCCCCGTCAAACGATGGAGGTCTTCATGTCCTGGATCATTCTGTTTTTCGCCGGCCTGTTCGAAGTGGGCTGGGCCGTCGGCCTCAAGTACACCGACGGCTTCACCCGCCCGCTCCCCACTGTGTTGACCGTTGCGGCCATGGCTATCAGCCTTGGCTTGCTCGGCCTTGCAATGAAGGAGTTACCGCTGGGTACGGCCTATGCGATCTGGACCGGTGTCGGCGCCGTTGGCACGGTGATCGCCGGGATCATTCTGTTTGGCGAATCCATGGCGCTGGTGCGGTTGGCGAGTGTGGCGTTGATCATTTCCGGGCTCGTTGGCCTGAAGGTTAGCGCTTAACTTTCAGACCGCCATCGCGAGCAGGCTCGCTCCCACAGGAATCGCAGGTGTTGCGACAATCTGCGACACACCGTGGATCCCTTGTGTGCGAGCCTGCTCGCGAAGCGGCCCGCGCAAACAACCGCTATCTGACAGCCCCGCGCAACTCACCCACCATCGCCTGCAACTTCGCCGGCTCCGCCACTTCAACCGCCACTGCCGGCCCTGCTACTAATGTCACCCGTGACCACAGGCGATGAAACAATCCCTTGCCCGGATCGCGGCTGAAGAAACTCCCCCACAACCCCTGCAAAGCCAGCGGAATCACCGGCACCGGCGTCTCTTCGAGAATCCGCGTCAACCCGCCCTTGAACTCGTTGATCTCGCCATCGGCGGTCAATTTACCCTCGGGGAAGATGCACACCAGCTCACCGTCCTTCAGATACCGGGCAATGCGCGTGAAGGCCTTTTCGTAGATCTGGATGTCTTCCTGGCGCCCGGCAATCGGAATCGTCCCCGCGGTACGAAAGATGAAGTTCAGCACCGGCAGGTTGTAGATCTTGTAGTACATGACAAAGCGAATCGGCCGACGCACCGCGCCACCAATCAGCAAGGCGTCGACGAAGGACACGTGGTTGCACACCAGCAGCGCCGCGCCTTCATCGGGGATCAGATCCAGATTGCGGTGCTCGACGCGGTACATGGAATGGCTGAGCAGCCAGATCATGAAACGCATGGTGAACTCGGGGACGATCTTGAAGATGTAGGCGTTGACGCCGATGTTCAGCAACGACACCACCAGGAACAGCTGCGGGATCGACAGCTTCGCCACACTCAGCAAGACGATCGAAACAATCGCCGACACCACCATGAACAACGCATTGAGGATGTTGTTGGCGGCAATCACCCGCGCCCGTTCGTTCTCCGCGGTACGTGACTGGATCAGCGCGTACAGCGGCACGATGTAGAAACCGCCGAAGACGCCCAGGCCGAGGATGTCGAGCAACACCAGCCAGGCTTGGCCAAAACCGAGGATCTCGATCCAGCCATGGCCGGCGGCGCTGTCTGGAATTGCGCCGGAATGCCACCACAGCAGCAGACCGAAAACGGTCAGGCCGAACGATCCGAACGGCACCAGGCCAATCTCGACTTTGCGCCCGGAGAGTTTCTCGCACAGCATCGAACCCAATGCGATGCCGACCGAGAACACCGTCAGAATCAGCGTCACCACGGTTTCGTCGCCGTGCATCCATTCCTTGGCATAGGCCGGGATCTGCGTCAGGTAAATCGCCCCGACGAACCAGAACCACGAGTTGCCGACAATCGAGCGCGACACCGCCGGTGTTTGCCCCAGGCCCAGTTTCAACGTGGCCCAGGACTGGCTGAAAATGTTCCAGTTCAGGCGCATTTGCGGCGTGGCGGCCGCCGCCCGGGGAATGCTGCGGCTGGCCAGGTAGCCGAGCACGGCAGTGCCGATGATCGCCATGGACACCACCGGCGCGTAATGCGCCGAAGACATCATGACCCCGGCGCCAATGGTGCCGGCGAGGATCGCCAGGAAGGTGCCCATTTCCACCAGGCCGTTGCCGCCTACCAGCTCATCTTCATGCAGGGCTTGTGGCAGGATCGAGTACTTCACCGGCCCGAACAGCGCCGAGTGGGTGCCCATGGCGAACAGCGCCACCAGCATCAACGACAAGTGATCGAACATGAAGCCGACCGCGCCGACCGCCATGATGGCGATTTCTCCAAGCTTGATCAGGCGGATCAACGCATCCTTGGCGAACTTTTCCCCGAATTGCCCGGCCAGGGCCGAGAACAGGAAAAACGGCAGGATAAACAGCAGCGCACACAGGTTGACCCAGATCGAGCGGTCACCTTCGATGGTCAGCTTGTACAAAATGGCGAGGATCAACGACTGTTTGAACACGTTGTCGTTGAACGCCCCGAGGGACTGGGTGATGAAGAACGGCAGGAAGCGCCGGGTGCGCAGCAAGGTGAACTGTGAGGGGTGACTCATCTTCCATGTGTCCCTGATTTTAGGTAGCGAGTGGCCTGGATTCTTATTGGATTATCAAAAGTCGATCCAGGCCACACCTTACCTAATCTTTGCCGGTTATTTCTTCAATCCGGCAATGCACGGCGAGACAAACAGCTCACCGCGCCAGGCGCCCAGCACCGTGCGCTTGCCGACGATCAGCCACATCACCGCCAGCAATGCCACCAGCACGCAGCCAAACACACTGAAGAACATCAGGTTCAAGGTACTGGCCAGCTTCAACGTCGCCAGGGAATAGACGCCCAACGGAAAAGTGAAGCCCCACCAGCCGAGATTGAAAGGAATGCCGGCACGCAGGTAGCGCACAGTGATAAGCAACGCCATCAGCATCCACCACAGGCCGAAGCCCCACAGGGTGATGCCGGCCATCAGCCCCAGCCCTGCAGCAATCTCACCGACTCCCGGCATACCGTTGGCCGCGAAAATCAGCGGTGCATCGCCGCCCAGTACCAGCATGCCCAACGCGCCGGTGCCGATCGGGCCAAGGGCCAGCCAGCTTGAGGCGGCCATGTTTTCGTGGGGCAGTTTATGCAGGGCCATGCGCAGCAACAGAATGGTCAGGATGCTGAAGGCCACCGGCAGGGAAAAGGCCCAGAGCACATAGCTGGTCACCAGCACCACCAGTTGCGAATGAGCATCGACCAAATGCGGCGCCAACAGCCCCCCGCTGGCGGCCGCCACTTCTGCCGCAACCACCGGCAACAACCAGACCGCTGTCATCTGGTCGATGCTGTGCTCCTGACGGGTGAACATCATGTAGGGAATCAGCACGCCGCAGGCCAGCGACATCGCCACATCCAGCCACCACAGCACCTCGGCGAGGTGAATCACACCGTCGCCCCAGCGCGGCAGGCCAAACACCAGGAAGCCATTGATGATGGTCGCCAGGCCCATGGGGATGGTGCCGAAAAACATCGAAACCGTGGAGTGGCCGAAAATCCGCCGCGCTTCGTCGAAAAACAGCACCCAACGCGCCGTGTATACCACCGTAAACAGCAGAAACAGTGCGATATTGAACAGCCAGAGGGCTTCGGCAAAAGCGTGCAAGGCGGGTATGGCGACCGGCAATTGCACCAGTGCCAACGCCAGCACGCCAGTGCCCATGGTGGCCGCGAACCAGTTGGGGGTGAACTGGCGGATCACCTCGCGGGGATGCTGCAAATGGCTGAAAGGTTTGATTCCGGGCTTGATGCTATTGGCGCATGTCATGGCGAACTCCTGTCCTCTCGTGAGGTAGGGCCCATGTTAGATCCGAATCGAATATCTATATAACGGGTAATATCTCTATATCTTATCGATATAGTCTATATAGAATCAGACACTTCCTTCCGATTCGACCACCAATATCCGAGCCGGCCCTACAGGATGCGCCACATGCTCAGTGCCAACCGAGGCATAAAAAATATCACTGACCTCCAGCAAAGCTTCCCGCTCCACCCCCTCTTCGCGATAACGCATCCGCACCTGGCCATCGAGCACCACGAACACTTCCTCGCCATCGTTGACGTGCCACTTGTAGGGTTGATCGGTCCAGTGCAGCCGCGTGGTGATGCCGTTCATGCTGGCGATGTCCAGCGCGGCCCAGGCACGCTCGCCAGTGAACGATTTGCTGCGGATTATCTTCATGGTCCGATCCTTCGAGTGAGCTGAGTGGGTGCCAAGGCTAACTCAATTTTACCGGTTGACCTCGCAGACTCTGGTCGAACGTGATCGCAGTAAACCCGCCATTGCACTGAGGGCCAGCACCATCAGCACCGCACCATAGCCATCGGTGGTTGCCACCAGACCAAAGGTCCGCGCCAGGTTCCCGGCCAGCAGCGCCGGAAGGCAGAACGCCAGATAACTCAACGCGTAATACGCCGACATCAACCCGGCGCGCTCATGGGGCAAGGCCAGCGGCACCAGACTGCGCACCGCCCCGAGGAAACCGGCGCCGAAGCCACAACCGGCGACCAGCGTGCCGAGGAAAAACAGGGGCAAACTGGCGCTGTGCACACCCAGTAAAATCAAGACGACTCCCGCCGGCAACGAACTGGCGCCCAGTTGCAGCGCCTTGGTCGCAGCCTGATTGCGCAGTGTGTAAATCATCAGGGCACCGGTCACCGTCAATGCGGCGACGGTCGCCCCGCCAATCAGGTTCGAGATCGAACCGGTCGCCGTGCGCACCAATGAAGGTGCCAGCGACGCGTAAAATCCGCCCAGCGCCCAGGTCGCCGTGTTGAGCGGCAACACCCGCCATAACGTCGCACGCGCCTGGACCGGCACATGCAGGGTGGGTCGCAATGATGCCCAAGCCCCGGACTGGCGCGTGACGCTCTCCGGCAAACGCCAGACAAATACAGCCTGCATCGCGAACAGGACCAGTAGCAGCCAATAGGTCAGGTGCAACGGCGCCGGAGCAAACTCGGCCAGCAAACCGCAGCCCAACCCACCCAGAGCCATGCCGAGCAAGGGTGCGACGCTATTGACCAGCGGGCCTTGCTGGCGATCGGTGTCCAGCAGCGTTGCACTCAACACGGCAGTCGCCATGCCGGTGGCAAACCCTTGCAGGACCCGGGCACTGATCAGCCACCCGACGCTGTCGGCGTAGATAAACAGCAACATCGCCAGGATGTTCAGCATCACTGCCGTAAAAATCACCGGTTTGCGCCCCAGGTAATCCGACAGCGAGCCGACCGTCAGCAACGCCGCCAACAGGCTGAGGGCGTAGACGCCGAAAATCAGGGTCAAGGTCGCTGCCGAAAACTGCATCTGCTCCTGATACAGGTGATACAGCGGCGTCGGCGCAGTGGAGGCCGCCAGGAAACTGAGCAAGGTAACGGCCAGAAACCACAGGCTGGCACGATTTGAATGAGAACCGGGCATGGACACACTCCACAAAAGCTAATTTTTTGCTTTTGCGGAGTGTGCTACTGGATCCCTCTTAAAGCAAATTCTTTGTGTTAAGGTCCGATGCATGGCTTTCAGGACCGGATGCCAGCCGCAAGACCCGGTGCAATACAGGAAACACAAGATGACAGCTCCCACATTACGCCCTGGTGGCCGTAGCGCCCGGGTACAAGAGTCGATTCATTCGGCCGTGCGCCAACTCCTTGAGGAGCAGGACCGCGCCAGCGTGACGGTGCCGCAAATTGCGGCGCGCGCGGGTGTCACACCGTCCACCATCTATCGACGCTGGGGCGATGTGTCGGCGCTGCTGGCCGACGTCGCCCTCGCCCGCATGCAACCCGACAACGAGCCGGCCAATACCGGCAGCCTTCATGGTGACGTGCGGGCCTGGGCGGAACAGTACCTGGACGAGATGAGCTCCGAACCCGGCCGCAACATGCTATGCGACGTGCAGGCGGCGTTGAAGCCGAGTTATTGCGCGACGATCATTGGCGGGCAACTGCAGACGATTCTGGATCGCTATCCGAATCAGCCCAAGCCCAGTGTCGATCGGCTGATCAATCTTATCGCCGCGCCGACGGTGTTTCGCATCCTGTTTGCCGAGGCGCCGCTGGAGGTTGAGGAATTGCACCGATTGATTGAAGTTGCATTGAATCAGTGAGGCCCCCATCGCGAGCAGGCTCGCTCTCACATTTGCCCTGTGTTCGCCGCCCCCTGTGGGAGCGAGCCTGCTCGCGATGAGGCCGGTCCAGACACTGCAAATTCCCCTGCGACACCCCACCACGCCACGACCTTGGTCGACACTGACTAACGTTGGCGGTCGTGCGAGACTGTCTGTCCGGGCGGGAGCCCGGGTGTCTTTTGTCTGGAGTCCCCATGTCGCTGTCCACCGGGCTGATTGCCGTCGTCGCCCTGGCCTATATGGCCATCATGTTCGCCATCGCCTTCTATGGCGACCGTCGCAGCGCGCCCTTGCCGCCGCGTGTGCGAGCCTGGGTGTACAGCCTGTCGCTGGCGGTCTACTGCACCAGCTGGACCTTTTTCGGCGCGGTGGGCCAGGCCGCCGAACAGCTCTGGTCGTTCCTGCCGATCTACCTCGGGCCGATTCTGTTGCTGGTCGGCGCACCGTGGGTCCTGCAAAAAATGGTGATGATCAGCAAACAGGAAAACATCACCTCGATCGCCGACTTCATCGCCGCACGCTATGGCAAATCCCAGTCGCTGGCGGTGGTGGTGGCGCTGATTTGCCTGGTCGGTGTGTTGCCTTACATAGCGCTGCAACTCAAAGGCATCGTGCTCGGTGTGAACCTGCTGATCGGTGCCGGCGCTGACGCCATGGGCACCCGTGCCCAGGACACCGCGCTGATCGTGTCCTTGGTGCTGGCGCTGTTCACCATCGTCTTCGGTACCCGCAACCTCGACGCCACGGAGCACCACCGCGGCATGGTGCTTGCGATTGCCTTCGAATCGCTGGTCAAGCTGTTTGCGTTTCTCGCCGTCGGCGCCTTCGTGACCTACGGCCTGTACGACGGTTTCGACGACCTGTTCGACCAGGCCATGCTGGCGCCGCGACTCGAACAGTACTGGAAGGAAACCATCAACTGGCCGTCGATGGTGGTGCAGACCGGTGTGGCGATGATGGCGATCATTTGCCTGCCACGGCAGTTCCACGTGACCGTTGTCGAGAACATCGATCCCCAGGATCTGCGCCTGGCCAAGTGGGTATTCCCGGCCTACCTTGCCCTCGCCGCATTGTTTGTCGTGCCGATCGCCCTGGCCGGCCAGATGATGCTGCCCAGCTCGGTGTTGCCGGACTCGTTCGTCATCAGCCTGCCCCTGGCCCAGGCGCATCCGGCGTTGGCCCTGCTGGCGTTTATCGGTGGCGCATCGGCGGCCACCGGGATGGTGATCGTAGCCAGCGTGGCGCTGTCGACCATGGTTTCCAACGATATGCTGTTGCCCTGGCTGCTGCGTCGCAACAATGCCGAACGCCCGTTCGAAGTGTTCCGCCAGTGGATGCTGTCGGTGCGACGCGTCAGCATCGTGGTCATTCTGCTGCTGGCCTACGTCAGTTATCGCCTGCTGGGCTCGACCGCCAGCCTGGCGACCATTGGCCAGATCGCCTTCGCCGCCGTAACCCAGCTGGCCCCCGCCATGCTCGGTGCGCTGTACTGGAAGCAGGCCAACCGCCGCGGTGTTTTCGCTGGCCTCGCCGCAGGCACCTTCCTGTGGTTCTACACCTTGATCCTGCCGATTGCCGCCCTCAGCCTCGGCCTGTCCTTGAGCACCTTTCCGGGGCTGGCCTGGTTGCACAGCAATCCACTGAACCTGCCGATCACCCCGCTGACCCAGGGCGTGGTGCTGTCGCTGGCAGGCAACTTCACGCTGTTCGCCTGGGTCTCGGTGCTGTCGCGCACCCGGGTTTCCGAGCACTGGCAAGCGGGCCGCTTCATCGGTCAGGAAATCAGTGCCCGCCCCAGCGCACGCTCGATGCTTTCAGTGCAGATCGACGACCTGCTGCAACTGGCGGCGCGCTTCGTCGGCGAAGAACGCGCCCGTCAAAGCTTCATCCGCTTTGCCTATCGCCAGGGCAAAGGCTTCAACCCGAACCAGAACGCCGACAGTGAATGGATCGCCCATACCGAACGCCTGCTGGCCGGTGTGCTGGGTGCCTCTTCGACCCGCGCGGTGGTAAAAGCCGCCATTGAAGGGCGGGAGATGCAACTGGAAGACGTCGTGCGCATCGCCGACGAAGCCTCGGAAGTGCTGCAGTTCAACCGTGCCTTGCTGCAAGGCGCCATCGAGAACATCACCCAGGGCATCAGCGTGGTCGACCAGTCGCTGAAGCTGGTGGCCTGGAACCGTCGATACCTGGAGCTGTTCAACTACCCGGACGGCTTGATCAGCGTCGGCCGGCCCATCGCCGACATCATTCGCCACAATGCCGAGCGCGGCCTGTGTGGCCCCGGCGAAGCCGAAGTGCACGTCGCTCGCCGTCTGCACTGGATGCGTCAGGGCCGCGCGCACACCTCCGAGCGCTTGTTCCCCAACGGCCGGGTGATCGAGCTGATCGGCAACCCGATGCCGGGCGGCGGCTTCGTCATGAGTTTCACCGACATCACCGCGTTCCGCGAAGCCGAACAGGCGTTGACCGAAGCCAACGAAGGCCTGGAGCAACGGGTCACCGAACGGACCCACGAATTGTCGCAGCTCAACGTTGCCCTGACCGAAGCCAAGGGCAACGCCGAGGCGGCCAACCAGTCCAAGACCCGTTTCCTCGCGGCCGTCAGCCATGACTTGATGCAACCTTTGAATGCGGCGCGGCTGTTCTCCGCCGCCCTCTCCCATCAGGACGATGGTTTGTCCGGCGAAGCACAGAAACTGGTCGGGCACCTGGACAGCTCGCTGCGCTCGGCCGAGGACTTGATCAGCGACCTGCTGGACATTTCCCGCCTGGAGAACGGCAAGATCAACCCCAATCGCCAGCCATTCGCCCTTCACGAACTGTTCGATACCCTCGGTACCGAGTTCAGGGTGCTGGCGCAGGAACAAGGGCTGGAGTTCCGGGTTCGCGCAAGCTCGTTGCGGGTCGACAGCGACATCAAATTGCTGCGGCGGATTTTGCAGAACTTCCTGACCAACGCTTTCCGCTACGGCAAAGGGCCGGTGCTACTGGGGGTTCGCCGGCACAAGGAAGCATTGAGCCTGGAAGTCTGGGACCGTGGGCCGGGTATTCCGGAAGATAAACGACAAGTGATTTTCGAAGAGTTCAAGCGCCTCGACAGCCACCAGACACGGGCCGAAAAAGGCCTCGGCCTGGGGCTGGCGATTGCCGACGGGCTATGTCGCGTGCTCGGTCATACCTTGCGTGTACGCTCCTGGCCGGGGCGCGGTAGCGTCTTCAGCGTCAGCGTGCCGCTGGCCCGGGCGCAAACCGCAGCGCCGGTCAAGGTCGCGGAGCTCAATGGCAAATTGCTCAATGGCGCGCAGGTGCTGTGTATCGACAACGAGGACAGCATCCTGATCGGCATGAACAGCCTGCTCAGCCGCTGGGGTTGCCAGGTCTGGACCGCGCGCAATCGGGAGGAATGCGCCGCATTGCTTGGCGAAGGCATGCGCCCGCAATTGGCACTGGTGGATTACCACCTCGATCATGGTGAGACCGGAACCGATTTGATGGCCTGGTTGCGCACGCAAATGGGCGAGCCGGTTCCAGGGGTGGTGATCAGCGCCGATGGCCGGCCGGAGACAGTCGACCTGGTGCATGCCGCGGGACTGGATTACCTGGCCAAACCGGTGAAACCGGCGGCGTTGCGCGCGTTGTTGAGCCGGTATTTGCCGTTGTAACGCGGTTCAACACAGCCCCCTCGCCACAAGGTCCACGCTCGCCCGGGGCTACTCCGGCAACTCGACCAGCCCATCCACATCGGTCATCGCCCGCTCCAGCAAGTCCGCCGGCAGGCTCTTGCTCGCCCGCGCGCCCAGCAGCTTGAGTTGCTCACTGCGACTGACCAGGTTGCCACGTCCCTCTGTCAGCTTGTTGCGTGCCGAACTGTAGGCCTTGTCCAGTTGCTGCAGGCGATTGCCGACCTCATCCAGATCCTGAATGAACAGCACGAACTTGTCGTACAGCCACCCGGCCCGCTCGGCGATTTCCCGGGCATTCTGGCTCTGGCGCTCCTGCTTCCACAGGCTGTCGATGACACGCAGGGTCGCCAACAAGGTGGTGGGGCTGACGATCACGATGTTACGGTCGAACGCCTCCTGAAACAGCGTCGGCTCAGCCTGCAACGCAGCAGAAAACGCCGCCTCGATCGGCACGAAGAGCAACACGAAATCCAGGCTGTGCAAGCCATCGAGGCGTTTGTAGTCCTTGCCGGCCAGGCCTTTGACGTGATTACGCAACGACAGCACGTGCTGCTTGATCGCGATCTGGCCGATGGCCTCGTCTTCAGCCGCCACGTATTGCTGATAGGCCGTCAGGCTGACCTTGGAGTCGACCACCACCTGTTTGTCGCCCGGCAGATAAATGATCACGTCCGGCTGGAAGCGCTCGCCGTCCGGCCCCTTGAGATTGACCTGAGTCTGGTACTCGCGGCCCTTCTCCAGCCCCGCATGTTCAAGCACGCGCTCAAGAATCAGCTCGCCCCAGTTGCCCTGGGTCTTCTGCCCCTTCAAGGCGCGGGTCAGGTTGGTGGCTTCGTCGCTCAGGCGCAAATTCAACTGTTGCAGGCGCTCCAGCTCCTTGGCTAGGGAGAAACGCTCACGGGCCTCGTTCTGATAGCTTTCCTCGACACGCTTTTCGAAGGACTGGATGCGTTCCTTGAGTGGATCAAGCAACTGCCCCAGGCGCTGCTGGCTGGTTTCGGCAAAACGCTGCTCGCGCTCATCGAAAATCTTCCCCGCCAGCTCGGCGAACTGCGCGCGCAACTCGTCCCGCGAACCTTGCAGGTCGTTGAGGCGTTGCTGATGACTGTCCTGTTGCTCGCGCAATTCGGCGTTGAGCGACGCTGCCTGGGCATCCAGACGGCGCAATTCGGCTTCTTTGCCGGCGCGTTCGATATTCCACGCATGGGAGGCGTCCCGGGCGTCGTCGCGCTCGATCTGCAACAGTTCGACTTCACGACGCAGCGCAGCCAGATCAGCCTGTTTGGCGGCGTTGGCCTGGGTCAGGTCAGCCGCTTCATCGCGGCTGGATTCGAGCTGGGCATTCAATCCGTCCTGCGCCAGTTGCGCCATGGCCAGGCGTTCTTGCAGCAGCGCGACATCGGCTTGCGTGCTGCTGGCCCGACGCTGCAGTTGCCAGGCCAATACCAGCAACGGCAACGCAGCCGCTGCCAGACCCAGCAATACGCTGGTCAAGTCCATTGCCATAGCCACTCCTGCCATTCGGATAAAGCCTGAAGGTTAACCAAGGCGTCCGGTCTTGGACAGCTCAGTCTTCGATCAGCCCCAGTTCCTGTTGAGCGCGGTGATCGCCTGCCCGAGCGGCCTGACGCAACAGGTCCTGACCGATCCGGCGGTCCCGGGCATTCCCGCATTCGCGGCACATCAACTGGCCAAGGCGACTTTGCGCAGCCACTACGCCTTCACGGGCCGGTTGCTTGAGCAGACGTCCGGCGATGTGTTTGACGTTACGGTTTTCGCCCAGATGCGGACTGTCCAACAGCCACTCCGCCACGCGCATGGAAAAGCGCTTGGTAGGGGCAACAGAGGGTGGTGTGGAGGAAGAGGAAACGGAGGCTGAGCGAAACTTCATAAAGCACTGTGGGGCAGATCGGAAGGCGCGCAACTTTACTCTCTTTTTCTTACAGGTAAAGCTGAAAATATCCCGGCACGCCCGTCCTAGAGCAAGCGCTCGGGACAATCCACAGAAGCTGTGGATAACTCAGTGGACAACCGCCCTTCAACTCGCTCAAAGCCCTGTGGAATGGGGCTCGCAGTCAAACTGACGATTTTTTCACCAGTAAAAAAAAGCGATGTTTTTCATTGACTTAAATTTTGGTTGCAGGCAGCCATTGCGCTTGAACATGAGATGACAGCGGGGTGACAGACCGCGCAACTAATGTGCACAAGTCCCTTTGCGACGGTTATATCGACGCACTTTTTCGGCGCATTTTTTTGTCGTGCCTGGGGATAAGCCCTGGCAAACCCGCTGTTTAGGCGGCTGCGTTGCTACAAACTTCGATGACCGGTGGTCGGATTCTGTTCGAATACAGGGCGTATCAATCGGAGGCCGCGCAGCTTTATGCGCATCTCTAAATGGCAAAACAGCCCGATCAGGCACCTGCCGGGAAATTCTTTTCGCTAACACACTTCCCTTGGCCAGTTCAATCCGTTAGTATCCGCGGCGTTAGTACCAAGCTGAAAGTCAATTCTGGTCGAACAAATCCCCCCGGTCAGCCTTCCCGACGGAAGCCTCCACCGAACAAGCGGGATCGACCACCTCGATGGTTTCCAGGTAAATCCTGCGCCAACACAACCTTTGAATCGAAAGCAAAGGGTGTTGCTCCGCCTGCTTACTCTGCTCGAACCAACCTGCAAATTGATCAGGATCTTCACCCCGGGCCCAGAACCTTTGCCCTCGATGTGTTGCCTGCCCTCCTAAGTACCTACCTGCCAGCCCAAGCGCGCCAATTTGTCAGCGCTTCAAACTGGCTGCTTTGTTCCAGTCGGGTTCTTCGTTCGATCAATGGTGATCGACGTTACTGGAACGTTTTAACGTTGCACGGTTCTTATCCGTGTCATTTGTAGGAACACCCAATAATGTCTACTCAAATCCACACTCAGGATGCCATTCGCACCCTAACCAACGCTTTTGCACCAATGAACTGCCTGATCATGGCCGCTCGCAAAGGCTGCTTCAGCTTCACCCTGGTCAACGAACACGGTATCGCTCGTCACAGCGAACGCCTGTACCCCGATCAATACTCCAGCGCCGAGCCGCTGCAGGCCGTGATCGAGCGTACCCGTCAGGCACTGGTTGCCTGAAACGCCAGAAAGGCTGAAAAACCGAAAGCCCTGCCCAAAAAGCGGGGCTTTTTATTGCCCGATATTTCCCTTTCCTCGAATCACGACTAAGCACGATCCGATATAACGGTTATAACTGGTCGCTGGAAATATTTTAAAAACAGGCCTTTACAGCGCGAATATGACACTACACTTCAACTCAAGCGGCTTGACCCGCTTGCGGCGAGCCTGAGTCGATTCACTGCTGCCAAGCCCCCCCCTTCAGGTATCGCCGTCCAACTCAGGCTTCGAGGGTTTTATGGGTATCGCTGCCAGCGAACTGTGCCGCTACGTGATTCGTCCGACCCTGATCTACCTCGGACGCCATAGCGCTACTGCCGAATCCCTGCTACTGGGCATTGCCGCCAGCCAGTCCGCCCTTGGTTCCGCCCTGCATGACCGCCGTGGGCACGGCCTGTACCGCATCGCCGAGCCCCGCCACCAGGCCCTTTGGGACCATTACCTGGCCCTTGATCCGGACCGTGCAAGCCTGGTCCGCGGCTTGGCCAGCCAGCATGCGTTTCTCAGTAGCCCGCACCTCGAATTGACCGTCAACCTGCGTTACGCCACAGCCATCGCCTGGCTGCTGGTGGAAGAACAGAATACCCCCCTCCCCGCCCCTGATGATTTGCTGGGTATGGCCAGAATCTGGCGCCAGACCTTTCAACCCCAAGGGCGTCTGCGTGATTTCACCTGCGCCTGGCAAACCTGTGTTTCACCGCTGAATCAGGTAGCCTGCTGACCCCTCTGGATCCAAAGATCGCGTAACACGTCGCGATTCTGGTCGGATTGTCCTACAAAACCGCTCTAAATCAAGCCATACAGCCTATGGCGCTGGGACGAAAATGTTGGTAATTTTCGCCCCGGTGATCACCAGGAGTTCTAATAATGAAAAAAGTAATGCTCAAAACCACCATCAGTCTCGCCGTTGCCATGGCATCCACCCAGATTTTCGCAAGTGGCTTTGCCGTTAACGAACAAAGCATCAGCGGGATGGGTACGGGTTTTGCCGGGCGATCTTCCTCTGCCGATGACGCAAGTACAATTTTTGGCAACCCTGCCGGCATGTCGCGCATCAAGCGCGAACAAGTCACCGGCGGTGTTGCGATGATCGACGCACACACTGATATCAGCCACGCAAGCTCCCGCCCGAACAGCGGCAGCAACGACGGCGACATGGTTCCGCTCATCGCCGTCCCTATGGGCTACTACGTCAAGCCAATCGACGACAAGTGGGCCTTCGGTGTGGGCGTATACGCACCATTCGGTCTGGTAACCGACTATGAAAACGGCTTTGCCGGTCGCTACTTCGGCAGCAAGAGCGAAGTTAAAATCATCACCCTGCAACCGACTGTCAGCTACGCCTTCAACGACAAGGTTTCCATCGGTTTCGGCCCGACCATCAACCGTATTGACGGCACCCTGGAATCGAACCTGTCGATCACCCAGGCCGCGCCGGACGGCAAGGTCAAGATCACAGGTGACGACACCGCGCTGGGCTACAACATCGGCGTGCTGGTTCAAGCCACCGACAGCACCCGCGTCGGCCTGACCTACCACTCGAAAGTGAAGTACACGCTCGACGGTAACACCAAGGTCAACTACAACGTGCTGGGCCTGATCGGCCAGAACCCAAACCAGAAGTACGACGCTTCGCTGGACCTGACCACACCTGAATCGGTGGACTTCTCAGTCACTCACCAGCTCGACGACAAGTGGACTCTTTACGCAGGCAGCACCTGGACCCGCTGGAGCCGCCTGCAAGACATCACCGTTGAAAACAAAGGCGTTCCAGCCGTTCTGAACGGCCAGTTCGGCACCATCACCGAAGAACAGAACTGGCACGACACCTGGGCTCACGCCATCGGCGCGTCCTACCAGCTGAACAAGCAATGGGTACTGCGTACCGGTCTGTCCGTTGACCAGGCACCGACCAACAACGTCAATCGTTCCCCACGTATCCCGACTGGCGATCGCAAGATTTTCAGCGTAGGCGCCGGCTGGAGCCCGACCGACGACCTGACCATCGACCTGGCGTATTCGTACCTGCGCGAAGAATCGGTCAAGGTCAACAACAGCAACAACCGTGGCCAGAGCTACAACGCCGAGTATGAAAACTACGCGAACGGTTTCGGTCTCGGTGCGACCTACCGCTTCTGATGATTCCCGGCGAGCCTGAACCGCTCGCCCGCTGAAAAAAAAAGCCCCGCTCTCTTGTACAGAGGCGGGGCTTTTTAGTGGGTGCGGATCAAGGTTGTGAAGCCAGGGCTTGCTCCACCGCTGCAATGAACTCGGGATCATCGGGCTTGGTCAGGCTGGAAAAGTTGGCGATCACCTTACCCTTGCGATCGACCACATATTTGTAGAAATTCCATTTTGGCGCACTACTCTGTTCGGCCAGCACCTTGAACAGATGGGTTGCGTCGGCGCCACGTACCGACTGCGGCTCGGTCATAGTGAAAGTCACGCCATAGTTGACGTAACAAACCTTGGCGGTTTCGGCACCGTCCTTGGACTCCTGCTTGAAGTCATTGGACGGAACACCCAGCACTTCCAGCCCCTGCCCTTTGTAACGCTGATTCAGCGCCTCAAGGCTTTTGAACTGCGGGGCGAAACCGCAGAAGCTCGCAGTATTGACCACCACCAGCGGCTTACCTTCATACCGCTGGCACAGGTCGATGGATTCCTTGGCGCGCAGCTTTTGCAGTGATCCTTGCAACAGCTCCGGGCACTCGGCCGCGTAGGCCAGCCCGGTAAACGTCACCAGCAACGCGGGGACTGCAATCCAGCGCATCAGCATGTCGGTGCATCCTTGATAATTCGTCAAAAGCGACGTTACTCGCCCTCGCCGCTCGCTAGCAAGCACCCATGCCCAACTGCATCAGCGCCAATCCGCCCTGATGCCAGCCCCACCACGACAACGCCAGCAATAAGGCGCAGACGGCGGCTAAAGCGATCCGCGACCAAAGACTGTTCATATCGCACTCATTTGTGATTGCAGACGCTCTACCGGCCGCTCACGCACCGGCCAGTTGAGGGCAGCGGCCAACAGGCTCAAGAGAATCGCGACCTGCCAGATCAAGTCATAGCTGCCGGTACGGTCGTACACCACGCCACCCAGCCAGCCGCCCAGGAACGAACCGAGCTGGTGAAACAGGAAAACAATCCCGCCGAGCATGGACAGGTTTCGCACACCAAACAAGGTCGCTACCGTGCCATTGGTCAACGGCACCGTCGACAGCCACAGGAAGCCCATGGCCATGCCGAACAGGTAAGCCGTGGTGGTCGTCACCGGCGCCCACAGGAACAACGCAATGACCACCGCCCGCAGCAAGTACAAACCTGTGAGCAGACGCGGCTTGGACATGCGCCCGCCGAGCCATCCAGCGGTATAGGTGCCGAAGATGTTGAACAGGCCGATCAGCGCCAGCACCGTGGTGCCGACCGTCGCCGGAAGATGTTGATCCACCAGATAGGCCGGCAAGTGCACGCCGATGAACACCACCTGGAATCCGCACACAAAAAAGCCGAACGCCAGCAGCCAGAATCCGGAGTGGGAGCAGGCTTCGCGCAGCGCTTCGCCAAGGGTCTGTTCGTGGCCCAGGACGGGCAGCGGTTTGTCCTTGAGCATGCTCACCAGCGGCACGATCAATGCCACCAGCAAGCCCAGCGCCAGCAGCGCCGCGGACCAGCCAAGCCATCCGATCAAACCGAGTGTGCCGGGCAGCATCGCGAACTGGCCGAACGAACCGGCAGCACTGGCGATCCCCATGCCCATACTGCGTTTTTCCGGCGGCACCGCGCGGCCGACCACCCCCAGAATCACCGAGAACGACGTGCCGGACAGTCCGATGCCGATCAGCAGGCCGGCGCTCAGGGACAAGGTCAGCGCCGAGTCGGAGAGCCCCATGCAGATCAGCCCGGCCGCGTACAGGACACCACCGATCAGCACCACTTTCGCCGCACCGAAGCGGTCGGCCAGGGCGCCGGTGAACGGCTGAGCGAGGCCCCAGATCAGGTTCTGCAGGGCGATGGCGAAGGCAAAGACTTCACGGCCCCAGCCGAACTCGGCGCTCATCGGCGCCAGAAACAACCCGAAGCCGTGGCGAACGCCCAGCGACAACGCAAGGATCAGCGCACTCCCCAACAGGACCCAGCCGCATGTACGCCACATCGATGTCATTGTTGTTCTCCGGTAGCGGGTATATACCCGCTTAAGATCGAAAAAACCGGCATCATGCCAGTTCATCCAGCAGCTTCAGTAAGATTTCGCGCTTCTCGGCCCCCAGGCGATCGATCAAGCGTTGCTGCGCGGCTTCCCAGGCCGGCAAGGCAGCCTTGAGGCGCTCTGCCCCGGCCTCGGTCAGCAGGACGATGCGGTTACGCATGTCCTCGCCCTCGACCAGCGTCACCAGGCCATCACCCTCCAGCACCCGCAAATTGCGCCCCAGGGTGCTGCGATCCAGGCCCATGGCCTCGGCCAGGGCCGAGATGCTCGGCTGATCCAGACGCTGCAGATTGCACAGCAAAGAATACTGCGCAACGTTGATCCCGAAGCCGTCGAGAGCGCCGTCGTAATGCCTGCTGACGCCACGGGCGGCGCGACGCAGGTTGATGCATAAACATTGGGAATCGAGCATGGTGCGTGTATATACCCGCGAGTCGGTTAAATCAAGTGGCATGGGGTTTGTTCAGTGATCAGGTGGTGCACCGAAGATCGCTTTCGCGAGCAGGTCGGATCGCCGCACCGTCGCTCCCACATTGGAATGCGATCAACCGTGGGAGTGAGCCTGCTCGCGATGAGGCCGGAACATTCAACACAACCCGATCAGGCCAGCGCCAAGCCTACCAGCACTGCAACTTCCAGCAACTCCAGCATAGCTCCCGCCGTGTCCCCCGTCGTACCGCCCAGGCGCCGCAACATCACCTGGCGCAGCCAGACAAACCCCAGCGCCGCCAACACCACCGCCAGCGCACCGCTGACGCCTGCGATCAACACACAAACCAGCGCGCTGACCGCCAACACCTGCTTGCCCGCCGAACGCGGAAGATGATCAGCCAATGCCTGGCCCAGGCCACCGACACGCACATAGGGCGTAGTCAGGAACAAGCCGAGCAATGCGCTGCGACCGATCAACGGCACGATGATCAATGCCAGCGAATGCGGCTGCTCGATCAGCGCCAGCAGCGCGGTGAACTTAAGCAACAACACCAGCACCAGCGTCACCACGGCGATCGGCCCGCTGCGCGGGTCTTTCATGATGGTCAGCGTGCGCTCGCGGTCGCCAAAACCACCCAGCCAGGCATCGGCGCTGTCCGCCAGGCCATCCAGATGCAAGCCGCCGCTGAGCAGCACCCAAACGCTCAGCAACAGCGCCGCGTGCAACAACGTCGGCGTGCCCAGCAACAGCCAGTTGACTGCCCACAGAATCGCGCCAAACAGCAATCCCACCAGCGGATAAAACAGCAGCGACCGCCCCAGCTCCCGGGGCTCAGGCATACCGGGCAGGCGAATCGGCAGGCTGCTGAGAAATTGCAGGGCGATCCAGAATGGCAGCATGATCAGAGCACTTCCTTCAACAAGCCCGCAGGCCCCACCGTCAGCGAAAACAGCGCGCCATGCCCGACCTCAACGTTGAGCAGTTGCTCACGTGGCAGCCCGCGCGCTTGTGCCAGCAACAGACGCATCACACCGCCATGGCTGATCAGCAGAGTGCGCTCACCGGCACAGGTCGCGTGCAAACGCTCCAGCGCTGCCAGCACCCGTGCCGAAAACTCCGCAACCGGCTCACCCTGAGGCGGCGTGAATGAATAAGGATCGGCCCAGAACAAGCCCAGGGCCTGCGCGTCGGTTTCCATCAACGCTGCCGCGCTCTGCCCTTCCCAGGCGCCGAAATGCAGCTCTTGCAGGTCTTTATCCAGTTGCACCGGCACGCCCAATTGCGCACCGAGCTCCTCGGCAAAGCGTGCACAACGCTGCAACGGCGAACTGACCAGCCGATCCCACGGCCCTTGCCCGACCACGGCGGCGCGCATCTGCGCCCAGCCAAAATCGGTCAACGCGTCATCGATACTGCCGCGCAAGCCGCCGCCAAGTTCGGTTTCACCGTGACGCAACAGATCCAGGTGCAAGGTCATGCCGGACGATCTGCCACGGCGGCTTCGGCGAAGGTCGCCATCTGCCCGTGCAGGTCGCAAGCCAGACGCAGCAGCGGCACTGCCAACGCCGCGCCACTGCCTTCGCCCAGTCGCAGGCCGAGGTCGAGCAAGGGTTGCGCGTCCAGGGTTTCCAGCACATGACGATGCCCCGGCTCGGCGCCGCGATGACCGAACAACAGCCACTGACGACATTCTGGATTCAAGCGCACTGCGACCAGCGCGGCGACGCTGCAAATGAAGCCGTCCACCAGCACCGCGACACCCTCTTGGGCACACGCGAGGTAGGCACCGACCAGCGCGGCGATCTCGAAACCACCGAGGTTGAACAGGGTCTGCAAGGCATCGTCACGCTGTGCGTCATGCAATGCCAGGGCGCGCTCGATCACCTGGGCCTTGTGGCTGACACCTTCGGCATTGAGCCCGGTACCAGGCCCGGTCAAATGCACCACCGGGCAATCGAGCAACGCGCACGCCAGGGCGCTGGCGGCGGTGGTGTTACCGATGCCCATTTCGCCACCGATAAACAACTGCGCACCGCTGGCAATTGCCCGCTGCACGCTGTCACGGCCGGCCTGCAAGGCGAGTTGCCCCTGGGCTTCGGTCATGGCCGGTCCTTGTACAAAATTTGCCGTGCCCGGGCCGACGTTAAGGTGGCGCACGCCCGGCAGGTTCAGCGACGGCGTTACCGTGCCAAGGTCAACCACCTCAAGGGAAGCGCCCAGTTGCCGCGCCAATACGCTGATCGCGGCACCACCGCTGACGAAGTTGAGCAGCATCTGCCCGGTCACTTCCTGGGGAAACGCCGACACGCCCTCGGCGACGACGCCATGGTCGCCGGCAAAAATCGCAATCCACACCTGCTCCAGGCTCGGCTTGACCCGTCCCTGCAATCCCGCCAGTTGCACCGCCACCGCTTCCAGCTGGCCGAGGGAGCCGGCTGGCTTGGTCAGTTGCTGTTGCCGCACCTGCGCCTGTTCGAACACTTGGGTATCGACCGGCTTGCACGGGTTCAGCCACCAGGATTGAGTCATAACGCAGTTCCTTTCAAAGTCAGGGGCAGGCCGGCGACGGTCAGGACGACACGCTGACAACGCTCAGCCAGAGCTTGATGCAGCCAACCGGCTTCATCGACATAGCGGCGAGTCAATTCGCCCAGCGGCACGACACCCATTCCGGTCTCGTTGCTGACAAAAATGATTTCACCCGGCAGCGACGCCAGGCAGTCCAGCAAGGCATCACGCTCGGCTTGCAAGCGCTCGGCATCGTCGAGCATCAGCAGATTGGTCAGCCACAGGGTCAGGCAATCCACCAGCAGGCAGCGCTCGGCACGGGCGGACTCACGCAGCGCCCGGGCCAGTTCCACCGGCTCTTCGATCAATGCCCATTCGGCAGGACGACGGGCGCGGTGATGGGCCACCCGCTCGCTCATTTCGCCATCCAGTGGCTGGCTGGTGGCGATGTAGGTCACGGCCAGGGCGCTGTCGATGGCTAGCTTTTCAGCCAGGCGACTCTTGCCGGAGCGGGCGCCGCCGAGGATCAGTTGGAGCATGGTTACATCCTTTCAAATGGGCGGTGTGGCCACCTCAGATTCCACAGAGTTCCCGCAACAGCCCGGTATCCAGATGCTTCTCCACCAGATCCGCCAGCCGCTCGATATCTCGCTCGCGCAAGGCGTGGTAATCCACGTCCTGCACCTCCTGCAAACCCGCCCAGCGCAGCAGCGCACTGCACGCCGCCGGCGATTCGAACAGCCCGTGCAGGTAGGTGCCGAAAATCTGCCCGTCAGCACTTTGCGCACCATCACAGCGGCCGTCATCCAGTTGCACGGCGGCGTTTTCCAGCGCCGGCCCGGTGGTCACGCCGGCATGAATTTCATAACCCGCAACAGGCGCATCTTCCAGCGCCAACCGACCACGCACATTGCGCAACTGCTTCTCTTGTTCGAGTTGAGTCTGGAAGGCCAATAGCCCCAAACCGGCGCTGGAACCCGGCGCACCTTCGAGACCCAGCGGATCATGTACGTGCTCACCGAGCATCTGCAGGCCGCCACAGATCCCCAGCAGTTTCCCGCCGTAACGCAGATGCCGGGCGATGGCAGCCTCCCAGCCGCTGGCTCGCAGGTACGCGAGGTCGCTGCGCACACTTTTCGAGCCAGGAAGAATGATCAGGTCGGCGGGCGGAATCGCCTGGCCGGGGCCGATGAATTGCAGGTCCACTTGCGGATGCAGGCGCAACGGATCGAAATCGGTGTGATTGCTGATGCGCGGCAGCACCGGTACCACCACCTTCAGCACCTGCTCGGCTTTATCGGCCTGGCGTTGATCGATGCCGTCCTCGGCCTCCAGGTGCAGGTCCATCACGTACGGCAGCACGCCGATCACCGGTTTGCCGGTGCGCTTTTCGAGCCAGTCGAGACCGGGTTGCAGCAACGCGATGTCGCCCCGGAAACGATTGATGACGAAGCCTTTGACCCGCGCCTGTTCGCTCGGCGACAGCAGTTCAAGGGTGCCTACCAGGTGGGCGAAAACCCCGCCGCGGTTGATATCGGCGATCAGCAGCACCGGGCAATCCACCGCTTCGGCGAAGCCCATGTTGGCGATGTCGCCGGCCCGCAGATTGATTTCCGCCGGCGAGCCTGCGCCCTCGACCATCACCAGCGGATACGCCGCGCTCAAGCGCTCGTGGGAGGCCAGCACCGCTTGCATGGCGATGGTTTTGTAGTCGTGATAGGCAACGGCATTCATGGTCGTGACAGCACGGCCATGGATGATCACCTGGGCACCGGTGTCACTGTTGGGTTTGAGCAACACCGGGTTCATGTCGGTGTGCGGTTCAAGGTGCGCGGCCTGGGCCTGTACCGCCTGGGCGCGACCGATCTCGCCACCGTCGGCGGTCACCGCACTGTTGAGGGCCATGTTCTGCGGCTTGAACGGCACCACCCTGACGCCTTGGCGGGTGGCCCAACGGCACAGCGCAGTCACCAGCGTGCTTTTACCGGCATCCGATGTGGTGCCCTGCACCATCAGCGTGGTCATTGGTTTTCCTTGGCGAAATCGTCGAACGCCTGCGCCAGTCGTACCCAGGCGATTTCGTCACCGGGCAAGCCGAATCGCAGGCTGCTGTTGTGCGTGAACAACCGCAGGAGAATGCCGCGCCGGGCCATGAACTCATGCAGTGCTTCGGCGCGCTCGGTGATCAGCCACTGGAACAGCGCACAACCGCCCTGAGGCTTGAAGCCGTATTGCTCCAGCAACGACGCCAGGCGCTCGCTGGCTTCTTCGGCGCGCACCCGTTGCGCCGTATGCGCCTCGGTATCGCGCAGGCAGGCCTGGCCCACGACCCGGGTTGCCCCGCTCACGGCCCAGGGCCCCACTTGTTCAGCGAGCAACTTGAGCAACTTGCGCTCGGCCAGCACAAACCCCAGGCGCACACCGGCCAGGCCGAAAAACTTGCCGAAGGAGCGCAAGACGATCAGCCCGACTTGATGGGCAAACGGCGCCAGGCTCAGTTGCGGCGTGTTATCCATGAACGCTTCGTCCACCACCAGCCAGCCACCGCGCTGGGCCAGTCGCGTGTGCCAGTCGAGCAGGCGACTGGGCGTCAGGCTCAGGCCCGTGGGGTTATTCGGGTTGACCACCACCAGCACGTCGAAACTGTCGATAAAGAAGTCGACTTCCTGCTCCAGCACTTCACGCACGATGTAGCCGTTGCGACGCCACGCCTCGGCGTGCTCGGCGTAACACGGCGACAGCACGCCGACCTTACCCGCCCGACGCAATCGCGGCAGCAGTTGAATCGCCATTTGCGAGCCGGCCACCGGCAATGCCTGCAGGGCGCCGTAGTAATCACAGGCAGCCTGCTCCAGATCATCGTCCGCCTCCGGCAAACGGGCCCAGGCCCGTAGCGGAATATCCGGCACCGGAAACGGCCAGGGCGCAAGCCCCGTGGACAGGTCCAGCCAGTCGGCTTCATCTATGCCGTATTCGAGCGCCGCCTTGCGCAGTCGCCCACCGTGTTCAAGCATAAAATTCGGCCCCCAGGCAGAGAATCAGCAGCCATAACCATACCCCGCGCTGGACCAATTGCCAGCCCCGGTCAATGGAGTCGGCATCCGCCGGCACGCCTTCGCCCAACTGCGGACGCTGATGCAGTTCGCCGTGATAAATCGCCGCCCCACCCAATTCGACACCAAGGGCACCCGCCCCTGCCGCCATCACCGGGCCGGCGTTCGGGCTGTCCCAGGTCGGGCCCTGGTTGCGCCAGCACTTCAACGCCAGGCGGGTTTTGCCCAGCAACGCGTAAGTCAGTGCCACCAGGCGCGCAGGAATGTAATTGAGCACATCGTCGACCTTCGCCGCCGCCCAGCCGAACCGTTCGAAGCGCTCATTGCGATAACCCCACATCGCATCCAGCGTATTGCTCAGGCGGTAGAGCACCACGCCCGGCGCACCCGCCACGGCAAACCAGAACAACGCCGCGAATACCGCATCGCTGCCGTTTTCCAGTACCGACTCGGTAGCGGCGCGGGCGACCTCGGTTTCATCCAGTTCGCTGGTCTGGCGACTGACCAGATAGCTCACGCGCGTACGCGCCGCTTCCAGGTCATTACTGCGCAGGGCCTTGGCCACAGGCGTGACGTGCTCACCGAGGCTGCGCATGCCGAGGGCGCAATAGAGCGCGAGAATCTCGACGATCCAGCCGACATAAGGCGCCCAGGAAAATGCCGTGACCAACAGCGTCAGCGGCAACACGGCGATCACCCACGCGGTGACGCCATGGCTGCGCCAGCCGCGACCGCCGCCGTTGAAACGTTGCTCGATGCGCTCGGCAAAACGGCCGAACGCCACCAGCGGATGCCAGCGTTTGGGTTCACCCAGCAGCGCATCCAGCGCGACCGCGGCGACACTCAACAACGCCACACTCATTGACTCACTCCCCAATAATTTTCATACAGCAATTCATGTAGCGGACGCGCCTGCGCCCAGCCTTCGAGCACCAGCATCGGCGCCGGGTAGAACTCCTTCACCGGCCCAAGGCACAGCACCGCCAGCGGCTTGGCTCCCGGTGGCAACCTCAACAAATCGGCCAGGGCTTGCGGTTCGAACAGCGACACCCAGCCCATGCCCAGCCCTTCGGCGCGGGACGCCAGCCACAGGTTCTGGATCGCGCAGGACAACGAAGCCATGTCCATTTCCGGTAAGGTGCGGCGGCCGAAGATATGCTGCTCGCGGTCGTCCATCAGCGCGGCGACCAGTACCTCGGCACAATCGTTGATGCCTTCGACCTTGAGCTTCATGAACTCATCGCTGCGCTCGCCGAGGGCTTCGGCGGTGCGGATGCGTTCTTCTTCCACCAGGGCCTGGATTTGCCCGCGCAAGGTGCGATCAGTGATGCGAATGAAGCGCCAAGGCTGCATCAGGCCGACACTGGGAGCCTGGTGTGCGGCTTCGAGCACGCGCCGCAGCAATTCGGGCTCGACGGTGCCGCCGCTGAAGTGACGCATGTCGCGGCGCTCGGCGATGGCACGATAGACCGCTGCGCGTTCGGCCTCAGAGAATTCGTTGTCGCTCATGACCGCTTCGCGAGCAAGCCCGCTCCCACATTTGAAAGTGAGCTGCCTGAAGAAACGCAATCCCCTGTGGGAGCGGGCTTGCTCGCGAAGGCGGCTTCAAGGTCCGGCGCAAACAGCGCGGCAATCGCCGAAGGGTTCGACGGAAAATAAAAGTGCACATAGGAGGCAGTCATCCGCCCCTCACGGTAAACCGCCTCCGCTCCGCGCCCGCCGTTAGGGCTCAAGCCACGGGCAATCGGCGCCAGTTCAGTGGTGGTCAGCGAATGGTGATAGGTGTGTCCGCGCAGCGAACCTTCCGGCAATTCCACCGCTTGCAACGCCAGTGCTGCCAGACGCTTTTGCATGACCGCATCACCGGCCAGCAAGCCAACCAGCTCGGCGCGAGTGCCCTCGACATCGGTCAGGGAATCGAGCAGATACAGCATGCCACCACACTCGGCAAGCAACGGTTTGCCTGCCCGGTGGTGGGCGCGGATCGCATCGAGCATCGCGGTGTTTTGCGCCAGCGCAACATGGTGCAGTTCCGGGTAACCGCCCGGCAGATACAGGCTGTCCGCCTCCGGCAACCCACTGTCGCGGATCGGCGAGAAGAACGACAACTCGGCGCCCATCGCCCGCAGCAGATCCAGGCTCGCGCCGTAGGTGAACGCAAAGGCTTCATCACGGGCCACGGCAATGCGCACACCGGCCAGCAGCGGTTCGGCCGCGATGACATCGGGGGCGGCGAACTCGACTGCCGGCGGCAATGCGACCTCGCAACTGCTGGCCAGGGCATCGGCGGCCGCATCGAGGCGCATGTCGAGATCGTTCAACTCACTGGCCTGCACCAGCCCCAGGTGCCGGCTCGGCAATTCGATCCCGGTTTCCCGGGACAGCGCGCCGTACCAGCGCAAACCTTCAGTCAGGCTGCCTTCGAGCAGTTGCGCGTGGCGCAGCGTACCGACACGATTGGCCAGTACGCCGGCGAACGGCAAGTCCGGCTGATAACGCGCCAGCCCCAGGGCCAATGCGCCAAAGGTCTGGGCCATGGCGGTGCCATCGATCACCCCCAGCACCGGCACACCGAAATGCCGCGCCAGATCGGCGCTCGACGGCGTACCGTCGAACAGCCCCATGACGCCTTCGATCAGGATCAGGTCCGCTTCAGCGGCGGCTTCCCACAGCAACCGGCGACTCTCCTGCTCGCCGACCATCCACATGTCCAGCTGATACACCGGCGCACCGCTGGCGCGTTCGAGGATCATCGGATCGAGAAAGTCGGGGCCGCACTTGAACACACGGACCTTGCGCCCCTGATTGCGATGCAATCGGGCCAGCGCCGCGGTGACGGTGGTCTTGCCCTGGCCGGAAGCCGGCGCGGCAATCAGTACCGCCGGACAGTGCCGAGGCTGACTCACAATTCGACGCCTTTCTGCGCTTTGATCCCGGCCTGAAAGGCGTGTTTGATCACACCCATTTCGGTGACGGTGTCAGCCATCTCGATCATTTCCGGCTTGGCGGCACGACCGGTGACCACCACGTGTTGCATCGGTGGTCGGGCCTGCAAGTCGCTGAGCACCTGATCGAGATCGAGGTAGCCGTGCTTGAGGGCGATGTTCAGCTCATCCAGCACCACCAGGCCGATGGCCGGATCGCGCAGCAGTTGCTGCGACACCGCCCAGGCGGCTTCGGCGGCGGCGATGTCGCGCTGGCGGTCCTGGGTTTCCCAGGTAAAACCTTCGCCCATCACATGAAAACGCACCTGCTCGGGAAAGCGCCGGAAGAACAACTCCTCCCCCGTGCTGTTGCGGCCCTTGATGAACTGCACCACGCCGCATTGCATGCCGTGCCCCATGGCGCGGGCGAGCATGCCGAAAGCCGAACTGCTCTTGCCCTTGCCATTGCCGGTCAGTACGAGCAGCAGGCCACACTCGTTCGGGGAATTGGCGATGCGCTCGTCGATCACGGCTTTTTTGCGCTGCATGCGCGCCAGATGGCGTTCGTCACGATCGTGGGTATCAGTCATGGGGGAGCTCTCCGTTGAGGCAGGAATAACGGCGGGCAGGCACAAGAATAGAAGGCAAAAAGCCTGGCATCGCCCACCGTGATGCCGCTGGATGAATCAGGCCGGTCTCCGGGCTCATGAGTGGCGCGGGGCCAGACTGTGCGCCTTCCCGCATCAAATCGACACAGTGGCATCACACACAGTTTTCACTCATATACCGTTGCGGGGGCAGCGCCGGAATTGCGGGCCTTCGACCAACAGAAGGACTCACTCACCGGTTTCCCTGTTTCACTCTATCGACCCAAGCCACAGAGCACCTGAAACAAGCCGCGAAGGTTAGAGGGTTGGGGGTGGAGCGTCAATTAAAGCCGGGCGGCCATCGACCGAATAACTGCCATCAATCAATAAACTGACGTCAATCTTGTGCCACGCTCTCAGCAGTGATATCAAAGAGCCACAAACTCACAACACAACAACAAGGGTGAGCCCATGCAAGGCATGATCATCAGCAATCCAAAGATGGAATTCCTGCGCCCGGTGCTCGAGCACTGGTTCGAATGCATCGACCGTTACAACGCTGTCCGCGGTGATGGCGACACACCGTACTGGCACGACGAAAAGGCCAATCTCGGACTGCTGTCTGCCGCCGCCTGGATGGCCGAGATGGTCACGCTGCAACAGACGCCCACCCGCAAGCAGACCGAAGAAGGCGAACGCAACAGCCGCGCCGACCTGCTCCTGGCCTCGCCCGAAACCCGCGCCTACATCCAGACCAGCCAGCGCTGGCCACGGGTCAACAACCTCAATCTGACCCAGGCCTTGCTCGACATCGCCAGCGATGCGAAGCGCCTGAGCCACGCCAGCGACCTGAAACTCGGCTACCTGTTCGTCGCCCCGCAAAAAGCCCAGCAGGGCGCCACACCGGAAGAACTTCAGGACATGGTCGATGACCTGCAAAAGGAACACAGCTGCGCTGTCGCCTGGTATTTCCCTTATGCCTACCGCAAGTTGCGCAACGAAGCCGGCAACTATCACCCCGGCATTGCGGTGCTGTTCAAGGAAGCACGTGGCTGAGGGTTGAACCATCGGACGACAACGCTTCTCTATGATTAGAACAAGGCATTCATAGGGAAGACCAGCATGCGCACGCCCCCGCTCGTTCTCGTTATCGCGCTCTGCGGAGGGCTCGCCGCTTGTGGCGAGACCTCCCGCCTGCAAGTCTCCGACGGTACCGGCCCGTCACCCCAACTACCAGAACCCAACAAGACACTGGTTCCGACCGTGAACATCGCCCCGGCCATCGGCTGGCCACAAGGTGCGAAACCCGTCGCCGCCACGGGCACTCAAGTGACCGCTTTTGCCGAAGACCTGGATCACCCCCGCTGGCTTTATGTGCTGCCCAATGGCGACGTGCTGGTGGCGGAAACCGCCGCGCCACCCAAACCCGAAGACGGCAATGGCATTCGCGGCTGGGTCATGAAGAAAGTCATGGGGCGTGCCGGCTCTACCGTGCCCAGCCCGAACCGCATCACGTTACTGCGGGACAAGGATCACGATGGCTTCGCGGAAACCCGCACAGTGTTTCTGCAAAACCTCAATTCCCCCTTCGGCATGACGCTGGTCGGCAACGACCTGTACGTGGCCGACACTGACAGCCTGCTGCGATTCCATTATGAAAACGGCGATACGCAGATCAAGTCACCAGCCATCAAGGTGATTGACCTGCCGGGCGGCCCTCTGAACCACCACTGGACCAAAAACGTCATTGCCAGCAAGGACGGCAGCAAGCTGTACGTCTCCGTGGGTTCCAACAGCAACGTCGCCGAAAACGGCATGGACAAGGAAGAAGGTCGCGCAGCGATCTGGGAAGTGGACCGTGCCACGGGCCGGCACCGGATCTTCGCCTCCGGTCTGCGCAACCCCAACGGCATGGCCTGGGAACCGCACAGTGGCGCGCTGTGGACCGCGGTCAACGAACGGGATGAAATCGGCGGCGATCTGGTACCTGACTACATCACCTCGGTGAAGGACGGCGCGTTCTATGGCTGGCCGTTCAGTTACTACGGCCAACATGTCGATATTCGCGTTGAACCGCAAAACCCGGACCTGGTGGCCAAGGCTATCGCTCCGGACTACGCCGTCGGCCCGCACACGGCGTCACTGGGCCTGACCTTCGCCGAAAACAGCAAGTTGCCGCCGCCGTTCACCCAAGGGGCATTCATCGGGCAGCACGGCTCATGGAACCGCAACCCCCGCAGTGGCTACAAAGTGATTTTCGTACCGTTCAGCGCAGGCAAACCTGTCGGAAAGCCCGTTGAAGTGCTCACAGGTTTTCTCAACGACAAGGAACAAGCCATGGGCCGCCCGGTGGGCGTGGTGATCGACCGGCAGGGTGACTTGTTGGTGGCCGATGATGTGGGGAACAAGGTGTGGCGGGTGTCGGCAGTAAAATAAATTTCCAACTGCCTACATATTCCCCTGTGGGAGCGGGCKTGCTCGCGAAGGCGATGTATCAGTCAACAGATGTGGCGTCTGACATTGCGCATTCGCGAGCAAGCCCGCTCCCACAGGGTTCAGGGTTCTAGCGTTTGCGACAGAGTGTGAGCCCGTCACCCAGCGGCAACAACGACAGATCCACCCGCACATCGTCCTTCAACGCCAGGTTGAGTGCCTGGATCGCCCGGGTGTCCGCGCTCTCGGGGCTGGCCTCAAGCACGCGCCCACTCCACAGCGTGTTATCGAACACCGCCAGCCCGCCGACCCGCAGCAATCCCAGGGCATGTTCCAGATAAGCCGGGTAGTTGGCCTTGTCGGCATCGATGAACACCAGGTCGTACTGCCCGCCCTGCCCTTGTCGCTCAAGCTCGGCGAGGGTTTCCAGGGCCGGGGCCAGTCGCAGGTCAATCCGCCCGGCGAGCCCCGCTTCTTGCCAGTAGCGCCGTGCGATAGCGTTGTAGTCGCCGGGGATGTCACAGCAAATCAGCGAACCGTCAGCGGGCAATGCCGCCGCCATGCACAGGGCGCTGTAACCGGTAAAGGTGCCGACTTCGAGCAAGCGCCTGGCCCCCGTCAGTTTCACCAGCAAAGCGAGAAACTGCCCCTGCTCAGGCGCCACCTGCCAGCGCGCCATTGGCAGCGCCTGGGTCTCATCGCGCAAGCGCTTGAGCAGTGGTGTTTCGCGCAGGGAAACATCGAGCAGGTATTGGTACAGGGCGTCGTCAAGATTAAGCGTGCGAGCAGTCATGACCAGCAGCTCCGAACGTTACGGGTTGCGCGCCAGATGTTCAGGCTGCAGAACACGCTTGGCGCTCAGATAAGCCTTTTGCCAATAAGCCTTGGACAAGCTGTCGAGCTTCACAGTGCCGCCGGTGGCCGGCGCGTGGACGAAGCGCCCCTCTCCCACGTAGATGCCGGCATGACTGACCTGGGATCCGCCATTGGTGGCGAAGAAAATCAGGTCACCGGTTTGCAGGCCTTCCTTGCCCACATTCGCCGCTTGCATGGAGATCATCTCGCGAGTGGTGCGCGGCAAGGCAATGCCGGCGACATCGCGGTACACGTAAGCGATCAGGCCGCTGCAATCAAACCCGGAATCCGGCGTGTTGCCACCCCAGCGATAAGGTGTACCCACCAGGCCAAGCGCGCGAAACAGCACGTCTTCCGCCTCGGGTGAAAAAGCTTGTGAGGAGCCAAATACGATAGGAGCGCGAACCACCGGTGCAGGAGGCGGTGTGCGGCTGGCGCAGGCACTGAGCAGCGCTGCGAAGAACATGATTGCGAGGCGGGCCGACGTCGTCATAAGCAGAGCATCCTGATCTGGCTGCGGCTTTTTCTGCAGAGAGCGCAGAAAAGAAAACCGCCTGCGTGGGACGCAGGCGGTTTGCCATCATTCGTAGATCAAGATTCTAGCGGCTACGCGACAAACTTCAAGTAAGACTTTAAGTTCGCGTTACAAAATGTCCGCTTATTTACGTGCAGTGACGATTGGCGACGCGTTCGGTGCCATCGCCAGGGCGCGCTTGGCTTCGATGAAGGTCTTGCTCCAGTAGCTGTCGCCCAGGCTATCGATGCGCACACCACCGCTGCGGCGGCTGCTGGAGTGGATGAACTGGTTGTCACCCAGGTAGATCCCGGCGTGACTGACACGACCACGACGGCCGTTGGTTGCAAAGAACAGCAGGTCGCCCGGCTCAAGCTTGCTGCGCGAGACCAGCGGAGCGTCCACGTTGATCATTTCGCGGGTGGAGCGTGGCAGGTTCATGCCAGCTTCTTCGCGGAACAGGTAACCGATGAAACCACTGCAATCGAAGCCGGCTTCAGAAGTACCGCCGAAACGGTAACGGGTACCGATCAGGGACATGCCACGTTCGAGGATGCTGTCGGCCAGGACCGGAAGCTGGTAGGACTTGCCGCCAGCGAAGTCTGCGAGTTCTTTTTCGGTAGCCAGTTCTTCCTGAAAGAGAGCGGAAGACTGAGCGGTAGCAGAGTTTTGAACCTGTTGTTGCGGGGCTTGCTGGGACACCGGAGTGTGGGCAGCGCAACCGAACAACAGGGTGACGAGTGCGAGAGGCACGAGGGGTGCGAAGCGATTTAGCATGGGCACGACCGTGGCTGAAAGTTGTAAAGAAGCCGAGACTATGCCCGCTATCATCCTCATTTGCAAATTCAATCGATCTTTTTGTGACTTATCCGTTTCTCGTTTACATCTAAGCGCTTAAGCCCATTTTAAACATACACGCAGCCTGCAACCTTGCAGGAAAGCGGGGTTTCTGGCGCCTGCAATATGCCGAACTCGCTAAAAGCCCCGGTTTCAGTGGGTTTACCAGCCGAGGGTTTCTTTCAAAAACGGGATTGTCAGCTTGCGCTGAGCCTGGAGGGAGGCCTGATCGAGACGCTCGAGCAGCTCGAACAGCGCACTCATGCTGCGGGTACCGCGAGTCAAAATGAAATGCCCGACTTCATCGGTCAGATGCAGCCCGCGACGGGATGCGCGCAATTGCAGGGCACGCAATTTGTCCTCATCGGACAGCGGGCGCATCTGGAAGATCAAGGCCAGGGTCAGGCGGGATTTGAGATCCGCCAGCTTCACCGGCAACTCCCGAGGGGATGTCGATGCGGCAATCAGCAAGCGTCGACCGCTGTCGCGCAAGCGATTGAACAGATGGAACAGCGCCTCTTCCCAGTCCGCACGCCCGGCAACCACTTGCAAATCATCCAGGCAGACCAGTTCGTACTGTTCGAGGTTGTCGAGGATTTCAATGCCGCGATCGAGCAGCTCGGCCAGCGGCAGATACACCGCCGGCTCGCCCAATTGCTCGAAGCGCAGGCAGGCGGCCTGTAACAGGTGCGTACGCCCTACCCCGTCCTTGCCCCAAAGGTAGATCAGGCTTTCGGTCCAGCCGGCGTCGGCTTCGCACAGCCGCTCGACATAGCCGAGTGCAGCGGCATTGGCGCCTGGGTAGTAGTTGATAAAGGTGGCGTCGTCACGCAGACGCACACCTAGGGGCAGCTGAATCGGTTTCATGCTGACTGAACAGTTCCAAAGGAACCGTTAGTGGCCTCTGTGTAAAGTTTGCGAAGTTTATACCCGTGAAGCGGACCGCACAATGCGACAGACCACAAGCAAAATCAAAGGTTTGCGTTAACGCACCGGTTTTGTGGCAGATTCTCTGGCAGTGCATGTAACTGTCGCATGAAGCAAGCAGGCTGACTTGGCACGAACCCGGGCAGCCTGCCATCACCTATCGACGCCTCTTACACCTGCGGCTCGTCGACACTCCCGTAGATTTCAGAATCCTTATACAAATCATGTACATGCCGCACCAGAACCATGATCACCGCGGCGACCGGCAATGCCAGTAGCACACCGGTAAAGCCAAACAGCTCACCACCGGCCAGAATCGAGAAAATCACCGCCACCGGGTGCAGGCCAATCCGGTCACCGACCAGCAAAGGGGTCAGCACCATACCCTCCATCGCCTGGCCGACCATGAACACCGCGACAATGCCGAGCATCGGGTAAAGATCACCACCGAACTGGAACAGCCCCGCAAGCAGCGCCGCGCCAATGCCGATGATAAACCCCATATACGGCACGATCGCTGCCAAACCCGCAATCAGGCCAATCAGCAAGCCCAATTCCAATCCGACCAGCATCAGGCCTGCTGCGTAGATCACACCCAAGGCCACCATTACCAGCAACTGTCCACGCACGAACGCTCCGAGCACTTCATGGCATTCACCCGCCAGCGATACCGCGCGCGCTTCACGATCACGGGGCAGCAGACTGCGGACCTTGGCCATCATCAGGTCCCAATCCCGCAACAGGTAGAAGCTCACCACCGGAATCAGCACCAGATTCGCCAACCAGCCAATCAACGCCAGCCCCGAAGCAGTGGCATGACTCAGCACCACACCGACAACATCAGTAGTCTGACTCATATGTTCGCTGATGGCGGCCTTGAGCTTGTCGAACTTCCAGAAACCGTCCGACAGGCCGAACTTCGATTGCGCCCAGGGCAACGCCGTGTGCTGTAGCCAGTCGAGCATCTGCGGAGCCAGCTCATACAAACGAAACAACTGCCTGGCGAGCAACGGCACCAACACCAACAGCAGCGCGGTGAAGATCAATGTAAACAGGGTAAACACCGCCACGACACCCCAGGTTCGAGACAGACCTGCCTTCTCCAGTCGATCCACCAGCGGGTCGAACAGGTAGGCCAACAGCAGCGCCACCAGGAACGGCGTCAGGATCGGATGTAACAACCAGACAAACGCACAAAGCAGGACCACCCCACCGAGCCAGAACCAACGCCGCGTATCGGCCATGAACCACTCCATTGCGTCTATATAAAGAAAGAAAAACTACCAGCGAAAACGCAATTGCGGGGTCGGGGCTGGCGCGGCGGCTGGCACCGAGCCGCCAGTGGCTGGCTGAATTGGCGCTACCGGGGTCGGGGCCTGCCCCGCCGGTGCTTCCTGCAGCCTCGCCAGCGACAGTTGTGCACGCAGTTGATCGGCGCTGCCACTGACCCGATAGAGAATCCGGTCGCCCTCGACACTTTGCACACGCCCGCCAAATGGCTCCAGCAAACGCCCGAGCGCCGCGTAGTGCTCAAGATTCATACCTTGCACTTCCAGCAGTTGCTCGCTCGAAGCACCGGGTTTGGCGACAAACCGCGGCGCCAGGCGCTCGTTGACCGCCAGCATCACCGCATCAGCCACGGCAGCCTGATCGACGCCCTGCACGGTGCCGGCCTCTTTCTGATCGCCCAGCCACAGGCGCCACTTGGCTTGCCACTGCCCGCCCTCTTCCTGGGCGTGTACCGCGAGCAAGGCGTCGGCGTTGTAACGTTCCGATGCGGCATGCAATGGGGCGGGATCTGCGCCTTCCAGATTCGGCGCGGTCGCGACGATCTGTTCGTTCAGGTCCGCCAACGGCAAACGCAATGGCAAGCCACGGTGCTGGGCAGCCCGACGCAGCGGCGCCGCGCTGGCCTGGCCGTCGCCCACCAGGCTTGAACCTTCGGTGGAATCATTCAACCACCAGCCGAGGATCGACGGCCGATTGGGCCCCCACATGGCCAGGCCGGCACGGCGCAAGGCCTGCTCGGTGGTACCCGGGTCGAAATCGACTTTCAGGACTTCCGGCGGCCCGGCCTCAAAGCCGTATTGGCTGATGATCTGTTGCGGGTCTTTGCGAATCGCTGCCAACCCGGGACTTTGAGCAGCCTTGGGGTCGCCGGTCAGGCGCAACACCAAGGTGTCCAACGCACGCTGAGTCGCCTGGTCGCGCTCCTCGGGCGACTGGCCAGTCACCGGCTCGCGCACCTGGTAAAGGCCTTTGACGGTTTCGGCGTGACTGACCAGGCTGACCACTGACAAACAACTCACAAGCAAGAATTTACAAAAACGCATGGAAGATTCCTGACGACAAGAGCGGCTGGAACAGACCGCATGAAGACGATCGAGCAAGACTGTGACCCTTGCCCGACGCAAAACATTCACACGTCCCGGGTAAGTTTTCGCACTGTCATAACGATAGACGGTTAATCGCGATACCTTATACAGCCATGCAGGATGCCACCGACACCGCACATTAACGGTTTTTTTTGACCGGATATGGCCCTGCTGTCGGCCTGAGGATGGCCGCTGCGGCTCAAGCCTGATAAAATCGCGCGCCTTCGCAGACCGGCAACAGCCGGGTAGTGTCCGAATAGCGCGCATGGTTCTCGCCTACGCAGTTTCGGCGCTCCCGACGGACTCGGTCGTTACCCAGAAATCCCCCCCCTAAAGGCCTGGATCATGAGCAAGCAACCCTCCCTGAGCTACAAGGACGCCGGTGTAGACATCGACGCCGGTGAAGCATTGGTCGAACGCATCAAGAGCGTCGCCAAGCGCACTGCGCGCCCGGAAGTCATGGGCGGCCTGGGCGGTTTCGGCGCCCTCTGCGAAATCCCGGCCGGCTACAAGCAGCCTGTGCTGGTTTCCGGTACTGACGGCGTCGGCACCAAGCTGCGCCTGGCCCTGAACCTGAACAAGCACGACAGCATCGGCATCGACCTGGTTGCCATGTGCGTCAACGACCTGGTGGTGTGCGGCGCCGAGCCGCTGTTCTTCCTCGACTACTATGCAACTGGCAAACTGAACGTCGACACCGCTGCCCAGGTTGTGACCGGCATCGGCGCTGGCTGCGAACTGTCGGGCTGCTCGCTGGTTGGCGGCGAAACCGCTGAAATGCCGGGCATGTACGAAGGCGAAGACTACGACCTGGCCGGTTTCTGCGTCGGCGTCGTGGAAAAATCCGAAATCATCGACGGTTCCAAAGTCGCTGCCGGCGATGCCCTGCTCGCCCTGCCGTCTTCCGGCCCGCACTCCAACGGCTACTCGCTGATCCGCAAGATCATCGAAGTGTCCGGCGCCGACATCGAAAACACCCAGCTCGACGGCAAGCCGCTGACCGACCTGCTGATGGCCCCGACCCGTATCTACGTGAAGCCGCTGCTCAAGCTGATCAAGGAAACCGGCGCGGTCAAAGCCATGGCCCACATCACCGGTGGCGGCCTGCTGGACAACATCCCGCGCGTGCTGCCAAAAGGCGCGCAAGCCGTGGTTGACGTGGCCAGCTGGAACCGTCCTGCAGTGTTCGACTGGCTGCAAGAGAAAGGCAACGTTGACGAGAACGAAATGCACCGCGTGCTGAACTGCGGCGTGGGCATGGTCATCTGCGTGGCTCAGGAGCACGTTGAAACCGCCCTGAACGTCCTGCGCGAAGCTGGCGAGCAGCCTTGGGTCATCGGCCAGATCTCCACCGCTGCCGAAGGCGCGGCTTCGGTTGTACTGAACAACCTCAAGGCACACTAATGCAAGAGCGGATGTCTCAGACCTGTGATGTGGTGGTGCTGTTGTCCGGCACCGGCAGTAACTTGCAGGCCCTGATCGACAGCACGCGGACCGGCGACAGCCCGGTCCGCATCGCTGCGGTGATCTCCAACCGCGCCGACGCCTACGGCCTGCAACGCGCCAGGGACGCGGGTATCGACACCCGCTCTCTGGATCACAAGGCTTTCGAAGGTCGCGAGGCCTTCGACGCCGCGCTGATCGAACTGATCGACGCCTTCAATCCCAAACTCGTGGTACTGGCCGGATTCATGCGCATTCTCAGCGCTGGCTTCGTACGCCACTATCAGGGCCGCCTGCTCAATATCCATCCCTCGCTGCTACCCAAATACAAAGGGTTACACACTCATGAGCGCGCGCTGGAGGCTGGCGACACCGAGCACGGCTGCTCCGTGCACTTCGTCACCGAGGAACTCGATGGCGGACCACTGGTCGTACAGGCTGTAATACCGGTAGAGTTACAGGATTCGCCGCAGAGTCTGGCGCAGCGGGTCCATGTTCAGGAACACCTGATCTACCCGATGGCCGTACGCTGGTTTGCCGAAGGTCGTCTGGCCCTCGGCGAGCAAGGTGCTTTACTGGATGGACAGTTACTCGCGGCCAGCGGCCACTTGATTCGAAACTAGGAGATTTTATGCGTCGCGCCCTGCTCTTCGCTTGCGCTCTGCTCGCCTTGCCCTTCGCCCAGGCGGCAGACCTTCAACCTTTCTCCGCCAGCTACACCGCCGACTGGAAACAGCTGCCCATGAGCGGCACTGCCGAGCGCAGCCTCGAAAAAACCAGCGACGGCAAATGGAAACTGAGTTTCAAGGCGTCGATGATGATCGCCAGCCTGTCCGAGGAAAGCACGCTGACCCCGGACAAGGACACGCTTCTTCCAGAGTCCTACCACTTTGAACGTGGCGGTTTGGGCAAGGCCAAGAAATCGGATCTGGATTTCGACTGGAACACCAAAGTGATCACCGGCACCGATCGTGGCGACGCGGTCAAGGTTCCGCTGAACCGCGGCATGCTCGACAAATCCACCTACCAACTGGCCTTGCAGCACGACGTTGCCGCCGGCAAGAAAAGCATGAGTTATCAGGTGGTCGATGGCAATGATGTAGACACCTATGACTTCCGCGTGCTGGGCTCGGAAAAGGTCGACACCAAGGCCGGCAAGATCGATGCAATCAAGGTTGAACGTGTACGCGACCCGACACAGAACAAACGCATTACCGTGATGTGGTTCGCCAAGGATTGGGATTACCTGCTGGTTCGCCTGCAACAAGTCGAAACTGACGGCAAGGAGTACAACATCATGCTCCTGAACGGCACGGTCAACGGCAAGGAAGTCAAAGGCAGCTGATTCGGATCGATACCATGAAGCCCCGCCATTGCGAGGCTTTTTTGTGAGTTCGAAAATTGGAACACCCGACAAGCGCGATGGCTCTATACCTTCAAGGTCTTTTTTGATCGAATGAGTTTTCCTGTCGCCTGCGAGGTTTGCCATGTCTGTTACCGTCAATACCGTCTCCGCCGAAGGTTTTCGCCACAGCGTCCAGATCGATGACCATGAACTCTTCGCTGACGTGCCCGTCACGGCGGGCGGAGAGGGCTCGGCGCCAGAACCGCACGATTATTTCGATGCCGCGCTGGGTGCCTGCAAAGCCCTGACCCTGAAACTGTATGCCAGGAAGAAAGACATCCCGTTGACCGGTGTCGGCGTCGAGGTCAAGCGCGACAACAGCCAGGAACAGAAAGGCCAGTACGCGCTGCACGTCAAACTGACCCTCAAGGGTGTACTCACCGACGCCCAGCGCGATGAGCTGCACCGCGTGGCCGATCGCTGCCCGATCCACAAGCTGATGACCACGTCTGAAATCAGCATCGAAACGCATTTGTCCGAAGGCGCGTTCAGCCAATAGCGGCAAGGGCTGCGCAAGCGGGTTATGCTCGAATGCATCACCCGCTCAGCTTGGAACGCACCATGAACACTCCGCTCGTGATCCGCCCCCGCACCGAAGATGTCGAAGGCCAGCCGATCCTCCGCCCGCTGCCATCCGCCAAGTGCCGCAGCGTCGGGCCATTCGTGTTTTTCGACCACATGCTGGAAACCCGTTATCCACCGGGCAAAGGCATGAACATCCGCCAACATCCGCACATTGGCCTGTCCACCCTCACCTACTTGTTCCAGGGGCAGATCCAGCACAAGGACAGCCTCGGTTCCGATCAAGTGGTCGGGACTGGCGACGTCAGCTGGATGACAGCCGGCAGTGCCATTGCCCACGTTGAACGCACGCCCGAGGCCCTGAGAGAAAGCGGCTTCACGATGCACGGCTTGCAGATCTGGCTGGCTTCGCCCAAGGATAAAGAACAAGGTCCGGGGCATTACAGCCACCATCCGGCGTCCACCTTGCCGGTCAGCGAAAACCTGGGGGTGAAGATTCGCATGATTGCCGGGTCAGGCTTTTGCCTGGAATCGCCAGTGCCGGTGCTTTCTCCTACGCTGTACGCGGAATTGCACCTGCAAACGGCGACGACATTGCTCATCCCCACCGAGCATGAAGAACGTGCGCTGTATGTGTTGAGCGGCGAGGTGCAGCTGGATGGCGAGCCGATAGAGCCGTACTCGCTGGTGGTACTGCCTGCCGGGGAAGAGATGACCCTGTTTGCTGAAAGCGACAGTCACGCCGTTTTGTTCGGCGGTGCTCCGCTGGACGGGCCACGGCGGATCAACTGGAATTTTGTCGCGAGCGATCCGGCAGCGATTGATGAAGCACGCCGGCGTTGGGCGGCCGGGGACTGGCCGACAGTGCCGGGGGAAGTTGAGCGGATCGAATTGCCCTGAGATTTTAGTTGCCCGTGAAACCGCCTTCGCGAGCAAGCCCGCTCCCACATTTGATCGGGTTGATCACAAGATTTGCAAACAATGCAAATCCCTGTGGGAGCGGCGGTGCGACGATTCGACTTGCTCGCGAAGAGGCCGGTTCAGACACTGACAAAGTCGGTGCCTGACACCAGATCAACCCTTGAACACTTCATCCAGCAAGTTATGCATCGACGTGAAGGCCCGGGCAGCCACCTTGGCGTCATACATCATCATGCCCGGCACCTTGGCGTGCGGGTCGGTGAACGAGTGGAATGCACCGCCGTAGCTCAGCAACTGCCAATCCACACCCGCCGCGTTCATTTCATCTTCGAACGCCGGCAACTGCTCCCTCGGCACCAGTGGATCGGAGGCGCCGTGCAATACCAACACCTTACCCTTGATGCTTATCGCATCGGCCGGATTCGGTGTGTCCAGCGTGCCGTGGAACGACACCGCGGCCTTCACCGGCGCGCCGGTACGGGCAAACTCCAGGGCGCAGCAACCGCCGAAGCAGAAACCGAAAGTGGCCAGTTTCGCAGTATCGACAGCCACTTCACCCTGGCTTTGCAGCTGTTCGAACGCCACCTGCATGCGCTTGCGCAGCAATGGGCGGTCATTCTTCAATGGCATCATGGCCGCGCCGGCCTCGTCATTGTTCGTCGGACGAACCGATTGACCGTAAAGGTCTGCGATCAACACCACATAACCCTTGGATGCCACCGACCTGGCGATCTCCTCGGCACCGGCGCTGACGCCCATCCAGTTCGGCGCCATCAACAAACCCGGGCGCGGGCCTTTATGGTCGGCATCGAAGGCCAGACGGCTTTCGTAAGCCTGGCCGTCAATCTGATAGGCAACGGAACGTACAGTGATTTGGCTCATTTCTGACTCCTAATGTTTTAGCACCGGAATGAAAAAACCCGCCGAAGCGGGCTTTTCTACAACACAGTCAGGCCGATAGCTCGACCAACAGCTTGTTCAGACGGCGCACATAGGCCGCCGGGTCTTTCAAGCTGTCGCCGGCCGCCAGGGCCGCCTGATCGAAGAGGATGTGCGACAGGTCGCCGAAGCGCTCGTCGCTCTGCTCGTTGTCGAGCTTCTCGATCAGCGGGTGCGCCGGGTTGAATTCGAAGATCGGCTTCGAATCCGGAACCTTCTGGCCGCTGGCTTCGAGGATCTGGCGCATCTGCAAGCCCAGGTCCTGCTCGCCGATGGCCAGGATTGCCGGCGAATCGGTCAGGCGATGGGACACCCGAACTTCCGCAACGGATTCGCCCAGCGCGGTCTTCAAACGCTCGACCAGACCTTCTTTGGCCTTGGCGACTACTTCCGCGGCTTTCTTGTCCTCTTCCGAGTCCAGGTTACCCAGGTCCAGGTCACCGCGCGCCACGTCGACGAAGCTCTTGCCGTCGAAGTCGCTGAGGTAGCTCATCAGCCACTCGTCGATGCGGTCGGTCAACAGCAGCACTTCGATGCCTTTCTTGCGGAAGACTTCCAGGTGCGGGCTGTTTTTGACCTGGGCATGGGTTTCGCCGGTCAGGTAGTAGATCTTGTCCTGACCTTCCTTGGCGCGCGCCAGGTACTCGGCCAGGCCAACAACCTGCTCGCCATCGTCGCCATGGGTCGATGCGAAACGCAGCAGGCCGGCGATTTTTTCCTTGTTGGCGAAATCTTCTGCCGGGCCTTCTTTCATGACCTGACCGAAGTTTTTCCAGAAGCCCTTGTATTGCTCAGGCTCGTTCTTCGCCAGTTTTTCCAGCATGTCCAGGACGCGCTTGGTCAGCGCCGACTTCATCGAGTCGATGATCGGGTCTTTCTGCAGGATTTCCCGCGACACGTTCAGCGACAGGTCGTTGGAGTCGACCACGCCCTTGATGAAGCGCAGGTACAGCGGCAGGAAGGACTCGGCCTGATCCATGACGAACACGCGCTGCACGTACAGTTTCAGGCCTTTCGGCGCTTCACGCTGGTACAGGTCGAACGGCGCACGGGTCGGCACGTACAGCAGCGAGCTGTATTCGAGCTTGCCTTCGACCTTGTTGTGGCTCCAGCTCAGCGGGTTTTCGAAATCGTGAGCGATGTGTTTGTAGAACTCCTGGTATTCCTCGTCCTTGATCTCGGTACGCGGACGGGTCCACAGAGCGCTGGCGCGGTTGACGGTTTCCCATTCAACGGCCGGTTGCTCTTCGCCTTCGGCGGCTGCCACTTCTTTCGGCAACTCGATCGGCAAGGCGATGTGGTCGGAGTACTTCTTGATGATGTTGCGCAGGCGCCAGCCATCAGCGAACTCGTCTTCACCGGATTTCAGGTGCAGGACGATGCGAGTGCCACGCTCGGCCTTGTCGATGGTCGCAACTTCGAAATCGCCTTCGCCCTTGGACGACCAGTGCACGCCTTCGCTGGCAGCGCTGCCGGCACGACGGCTGTACACATCGACTTTGTCAGCGACGATGAATGCGGAGTAGAAACCGACACCGAACTGGCCGATCAGGTGCGAGTCTTTCTTCTGGTCGCCGCTCAGGTGCTTCATGAAATCGGCGGTGCCGGACTTGGCGATGGTACCCAGGTGGGTGATCGCGTCTTCGCGGCTCATGCCGATACCGTTGTCTTCGAGGGTGACGGTTTTAGCGTCCTTGTCGAAGCTCACACGGATTTTCAGTTCGGCGCCACCTTCCAGAAGCTCTGGCTTGGCCAGGGCTTCGAAACGTAATTTGTCGACAGCGTCAGAGGCGTTCGAGATCAATTCGCGAAGGAAAATTTCCTTGTTGGAATACAGCGAATGGATCATGAGATGCAGCAGCTGCTTCACCTCGGTCTGGAAGCCCAGGGTTTCCTTTTGAGTTTCCACACTCATGGTCATCAAACTCCAATCAGATGGCATAAGCCGCGACCTTGAGGGTCGACGGCGGGTTGTCCTCAGAGTTTGGGGCACCGTTCAGGATTTCAAGGGCTCTTCGAGTTTGAAATGTGCACGGGCCGTGGCAATGGGCTCGGCTTCGGTGCTTTGCCAGGCGGTAATCGCCACATTGGCGACCCGGCGACCCTGGCGCCAAACCTGGCATCGGGCCCAGGTATCGCGAAATTGCCCGGCACGCAGGTAATCCAGGGAGAAGTCGATGATCTTCGGCACCCCGGGCGATCCGGTAAACACCAACAGGTGCAGCGCCGCGGCCAACTCCATGAACCCGGCGATCACACCGCCATGAATCGCCGGCAACAAAGGGTTACCAATGTTGTCCTTGTTCGCTGGCAGTTTGAACAGCAACTCATCTCCCACCCGTGAACATTCGACGCCAATCAGCCGGGCGTAGGGAATCAAATCCAGCAGCGAGGCGTAATCGCCCTGCTCGTGGGCCTTTTGCAATTGCTCCTTCAGAGACTCGCTCATTGCGCACCTCCGGCAACCGCGCCACCAAAGCCCTTGGTGCCTTTGATGCCCTTGCCCATGCGCATGAAAGTGCCCATCACATGGGCAATGGGTTGCCCGGGGTCATCCTGATAGGCGAAGCCACGGGCAAAAATCACGTCGGTGGTGACCCGATAGCACTGGGCAAAGCCATAGACATCCTTATGCGGCTCGGCGGCGTGCATGTAGTCGATGCGCAGGTCGAGGGTCGGGCAGACCTCGAATTCCGGGAGCACGCAGAGGGTCGCCATGCCACAGGCGGTGTCCATCAGCGAGGTCAGCGCCCCGCCATGAATCACGCCGGTTTCAGGATTGCCGACGATCTGCGGGCTGTACGGCAGCACAATCGTCAGCCCTTCGCTGCTGGCGCTGTGAACGCTTAGTCCAAGTACCTGGCAATGTCGCAGCGCCGACAGAAAGCGCATCGCACGCTCAAAAACGGGGTTTTCAGCCATTTGATAAAAACTCTTGTTTATGTCCGTACAGTGCAGTGGCGGTACAGGTAAAAGTTCCGCACTAGAACAAACTTATATATCTGAAAGAATTAAGGAACTTAACCCTGATGCCTGGGCTCTTAATGCCAGTAGATGCTTTTCATCAGGAGAAACACCCCATGCGTAAGACTTTAGCTATTGCCTTGATGTTGACCGCTTCCCTCGGTCTCGCTGCCTGCGATAAAAAATCCGAGGACAAAGCTCAAGATGCTAACCAACATGCTGAGCAAGCCCAGCAAAAAATGAACGAAGCTCAGGATAAAGTGAACGACGCGGCGAAAGAAAACGCCGAAGCCGCCAAAGATCAGGCTGCTCCGGCCGCTCCGGCCGCTCCGGAAGCACCTAAGTACTAATACGGTTTTTAGAGTGGCAAAAGAAAACCCGCCAAGTGCGGGTTTTCTTTTGCCTTGAAAAAAGTGGTTAGAGCAAAATCGTTCGAAAGGTCGGACTAATCATCAACAACAGCGAACAGATTAATCCCACCAGCCAAACCAGACTGAGTTGCCGAGCCAGATCCTTCCAGTAACACACTGGATAGTCAGTGCGCGGGTACCCGATCAGGCTGCCTCTTTATTCATCTCGGGCAATGGCGCCTCTGTTGGGGTATAGACCATCACATCGAGAACGTCGGAGTGAAACTCACGGCGATACAATACGAACACCACACCGGCACTCATCAACATGAACAGCCATGGGCTGACGAACCAGGCCAGCATGGTCATGCCGAAGTAATAAGAGCGCAGGCCAAAGTTGAACTGGTTGGCGGCCATCGAGATGACACGGGCTGCACGGGCGGCAAAGGCCTTGCGCTCCTGCTCGGACACATGGCGTTCACCGACCATCGGCGCCGAGCCGACCAGAATGGCGGCGAAGTTGTACTGGCGCATGCACCAACTGAACGTGAAGAACGCATAGACAAACACCAGCGCCAGGCACAGCAACTTGATTTCCGACATGCCCTGGGACGCCTGTTGCACCATCGGGATATCCGCCAGCAACGATACCGCCCGTTCCGAAGCCCCCAATACCGTGAGAATACCCGCCAGGATAATCAACGTACTCGAGGCGAAGAACGAAGCATTGCGCTCGAGGTTGCCGATCACGCTGGCATCGGCGATGCGATTGTCGCGCAGCAGCATGCGGCGCATCCAGTCCTCACGATACAGGTGCAGCACACTGGCCAGACACGCGGTGTCACGGCCTTTCCAGGTGGCATAGCGGGTGTACCCGCCCCAGCAGATAACGAACCAGATGGCGGCAAGAATGTGGATCAGGTTGGCTTGGATGAACGACATGCAGGTCCTTGTGATGTAAATGCGGGTTACACAGACCCTTTGTGGGAGCTAGCTTGCTCCCACAAAGGGTGTTGCAGTGCTTCGACGTTAGCTCAACGGAAAAGACACCGCATCCCTCACAAAAAAATGCCCCGTATCGATTGATACGGGGCATTTCTGTTTCTGCTCAAGACCCGCTTGTGGCGGGCCGTGAAGCGACTTAAGCCAAGGCTTCGGCGCGCTTGCCCAGCAGACGATCGCAAACCACCGCGACCACCAGTGTCATCACCGATGGCACCAGCCAGGCCAGGCCCTGCTCGCTCAGCGGCAGGTGGGCCATTTGCGTCGGCATCCAGTCCGCCAGGCCTGCACCCTTGAGGGCGTCGATCAGGCCGAAGATGAACGACACCAGCATGACCGGGCCAAGGATACGACCCTGCTCATGCCAGAAGTCCTTGCAGAAGCTCAACGCCACCAGAACGATGCACGGTGGGTAGATCGCGGTGAGCACCGGGATCGAGAACGCAATCAGCTTGGTCAGGCCCAGGTTCGACACCAGTAGCGAGAATGCAGCGAGAATGATCACCAGCGTCTTGTAAGACAGCGGCACCACACGGCTGAAGTATTCGGCGCAGGCACAGGTCAGGCCGACCGCAGTCACCAGGCACGCCAGGGAGATCAGCACGGCAAGGAAGCCGCTGCCCAGCGAACCGAAGGTGTGCTGCACATAAGCGTGCAATACCGCCGCGCCATTGGCAGCGCCAGCGGCTACTTCATGGCTGCCCGAACCGAGACGGAACAGGCTGACGTAAACCAGCGCCAGGCCCACACCGGCGATCAGGCCGGCGATGATCGCATAACGGGTGATCAGTGCCGGCGACTCGACGCCGCGGGAACGGATGGCGTTGACGATGACGATGCCGAACACCAGGGCGCCCAGGGTATCCATGGTCAGGTAACCATTGATGAAGCCTTGGGAAAACGGCGCCGCCACGTATTCAGGCGTGGCTTGGCCAATGTCACCGGCCGGCAAGGCGAATGCTGCAATGCCCAGCACGGCCAGGGCGATGATCTTAAGCGGCGCGAGGAAGCGCCCTACGGTATCCAGCAAACGGCCCGGATACAGCGAGATGAAGAACACCAGCAGGAAGTACACCGAACTGTAGAGGAACAACGCCAGCGGGCTCTCGCCGGTCAGCGGCGCCAGGCCCACTTCGAAGGATACCGTCGCGGTACGTGGCGTCGCGAACAGCGGGCCAACAGCGAGGTAGCACGCAGCCGCCAGCAGGCCACCGGCGACTTTACCGATCGGGCTGCTCAAGGCATCCATTGCACCGCCGACCTTGGCCAGCGCTACAACGGTGATCACCGGTAGACCGACCGCGGTGACCAGGAAGCCCAGCGCCGCCATCCAGACATTGGGCCCGGACTGCAAACCGACGATAGGCGGGAAGATGATATTGCCAGCCCCGACGAACAGGGCAAACGTCATAAAACCAAGTGCCAGGATGTCCTGGCCTTTCAACACTTTCATTAAGGAAATACCACACTACTGAATCGGAATTTAGAGAGGGATTTCCCTATGGGTGAGGGAAATGCTGTCAGTCCGTATAAGACCGACCCTTTTAGCGCGTTGTCGCCTTGTGGGCCGCAGACGCAAAAATGGCGAGTAGCCTAACGAATTTGGTCGATAAACGCACTGTTAGAGGGCAAACTATCCGATATACGACATCTTTGTGTCGTGTTTACATATCTAATTTCCACTACAAGTCCCTGTGGCGAGGGAGCTTGCTCCCGCTCGGCTGCGTAGCAGTCGCAAGTCAGGCGAATGCGATCTACCTGATGTAACTCAATCTCAGGATTTGGGGTTGCTTCGCAACCCGGCGGGAGCAAGCTCCCTCGCCACAAAAATCCCGACACATATCGGATGCCGGAAACGACAAAGGCCACCCGAAGGTGGCCTTTGTTTGGTGAAGCGTCAGCTAAGCGCGAGGCTTATTTGACAGCCCAACCAGTCAGCTCGGCCAGGGCCTTGCCGATGTCTGCCAGCGAACGCACGGTTTTAACGCCTGCGTCTTGCAGAGCAGCGAATTTCTCGTCTGCAGTGCCTTTGCCGCCAGAGATGATTGCGCCAGCATGGCCCATGCGCTTGCCCGGAGGAGCAGTCACACCAGCGATGTAGGAAACAACTGGCTTGGTCACGTGTGCCTTGATGTAGGCAGCCGCTTCTTCTTCAGCCGAACCGCCGATCTCACCGATCATCACGATCGCTTCGGTCTTCGGGTCTTCCTGGAACAGCTTCAGGATGTCGATGAAGTTCGAACCCGGGATCGGGTCACCACCGATGCCGACGCAAGTCGACTGACCGAAACCGGCGTCAGTAGTCTGCTTCACAGCTTCGTAGGTCAGGGTGCCGGAACGGGAAACGATACCGACCTTGCCTGGCAAGTGAATGTGACCTGGCATGATGCCGATCTTGCATTCGCCTGGGGTGATCACGCCTGGGCAGTTAGGGCCGATCAGGATAACACCCAACTCGTCGCACTTAACTTTAGCGTCCAGCATGTCCAGGGTAGGAATGCCTTCGGTGATGCACACGATCAGCTTGATGCCGCCGAAAGCAGCTTCCAGGATCGAGTCCTTGCAGAAAGGAGCCGGAACGTAGATCACGCTGGCGGTGGCGCCAGTGGCAGCTACAGCGTCTTTCACGGTGTTGAACACTGGCAGGCCCAGGTGCTCGGTGCCGCCTTTGCCTGGAGTTACGCCACCAACCATCTTGGTGCCGTATTCGATGGCTTGCTGGGTGTGGAAACTACCTTGCGAACCGGTAATACCCTGGCAGATAACTTTGGTGTCTTTATTGATCAGGACGCTCATTATTTGCCCTCCGCAGCTTTGACAACTTGTTGAGCAGCGTCGGTCAGGCTGGTAGCAGCGATGATGTTCAAACCGCTTTCTGCCAGTACTTTAGCGCCCAGCTCAGCGTTGTTGCCTTCAAGGCGAACAACAACCGGGATTTTCACGCCGACTTCTTTCACAGCGCCGATGATGCCTTCGGCAATCATGTCGCAACGAACGATGCCGCCGAAGATGTTGACCAGCACTGCAGCGACGTTAGTGTCGGACAGGATGATCTTGAACGCTTCGGTAACGCGTTCCTTGGTAGCACCGCCGCCCACGTCGAGGAAGTTGGCTGGCTTGCCGCCATGCAGGTTGACGATGTCCATGGTACCCATGGCCAGGCCAGCACCGTTGACCATGCAACCGATGTTGCCTTCCAGCGCTACGTAGTTCAGTTCGAACTTGGCAGCGTGCGCTTCGCGCGGATCGTCTTGCGACGGATCGTGGAAAGTCTTCAGCTTAGGCTGACGGTACATGGCGTTGGCGTCGATGTTGATCTTGGCGTCCAGGCAATGCAGATCGCCGTCAGCCTTGATCACCAGCGGGTTCACTTCCAGCAGGGCCAGGTCGTGATCCTTGAACAGTTTGGCCAGACCTACGAAGATCTTGGCGAACTGGGCAACTTGCTTGCCTTCCAGACCCAACTGGAATGCCAGTTCGCGACCCTGGAATGGCTGAGCGCCAACCAGTGGATCGATAGTGGCTTTGAGAATTTTTTCTGGAGTGTCGTGAGCGATTTTCTCGATGTCCACGCCACCTTCGGTGGAAGCCATGAACACGATACGACGGCTCGAACGGTCAACGACAGCGCCCAGGTACAGCTCTTTAGCGATATCAGTGCACGATTCAACCAGGATCTTGGTGACTGGCTGGCCATTGGCGTCAGTCTGGTAAGTCACCAGACGCTTGCCCAGCCACTGCTGTGCGAAGGCTTTGGCGTCTTCTTTGCTGCGAACCAGCTTTACGCCGCCCGCTTTACCGCGACCACCGGCGTGGACCTGGGCTTTGACAACCCACTCGCTGCCGCCGATTTTATCGCAAGCTTCTGCTGCTGCTTCCGGGGTGTCTACCGCGTAACCGGTGGAAACTGGCAGGCCGTATTCAGCGAACAGCTGCTTACCCTGATACTCGTGAAGATTCATGCTTATTACCGTCTTCGTTAGGTACTGCGCATTCGGTGCTGCACTCATTCAAGTGCCGCACCACCTGTGACTGCTGCTTGCATAGCCTTTCCGGATACCCGGTGCAGCTATGCAAGACTGCGTCCAGCGGATATTCCGCGGTGAGTCTTGCATGCAAGGCTCACGACGGGCCATACCGCCGTGGTTTCTTATTATCTCTTTCGAACATGTGAAAACTGCTGCGCTAGGAAATACTGCGTTAAAAACAGGCTCGAAATGCTCATTGACTAACGTCAACTCCGCTTCCTCACCTGTTTTTGCCTTGTCTTTCCGTCGCTCGCTACGTTTTCACAAAGCCCTCAACGCTTCTTGCGGTTGGCGATGTGGATGGCGCCGCCATTCACTGCCAGAGCAGCTTCGTGCAAGGCTTCAGACAGGGTCGGATGGGAGAAAACCATCATGCCCAGGTCTTCAGCGCTGGTGCCGAATTCCATACCGATCGCGCCCTGCTGAACCAGTTCGGCAGCGCTTGGGCCAATCACGTGAACGCCCAGTACGCGGTCTGTCTTGGCATCTGCGATGACCTTGACGAAACCACCGGTGTCGTTGGCAGCCATGGCACGGCCAGAGGCTGCGAACGGGAAGGTGCCGACGTTAACTTCAACGCCTTCAGCTTTCAAGGCCTGCTCGGTTTTACCAACCCATGCGATTTCCGGGTGAGTATAAATAACCGACGGGATCAGATCATAGTTCATCTGGGCCTTGTGGCCCTTGATGCGCTCGACAACCATGATGCCTTCTTCCGACGCCTTGTGCGCCAGCATCATGCCGCGAACCACGTCGCCGATGGCGTAGACGCCCGGTACGGTGGTGGCGCAGTGATCGTCAACGTGCACGAAACCGCGCTCGTCCAGGGTCACGCCGCAGTCGGCAGCCAGCAGATCAGTGGTCACCGGACGGCGACCAACGGCTACGATCAGCTTATCGAAAGTGATGTTCTGTTCGCCTTTGGCATCGGTGTAGTTCACCACGACTTCGTCGCCGTTCACTTTGGAACCGGTCACGCGAGCGCCCAGCTTGATGTCCAGACCCTGTTTGGTCAGGGTTTTCAGCGCTTCCTTGGAAACAGCGGCGTCCGCTGCCATCAGGAAGGTGTCCAGGGCTTCCAGGACAGTCACTTCTGCACCCAGACGCGACCAGACCGAACCCAGCTCCAGACCGATCACGCCAGCGCCGATCACGCCCAGACGCTTAGGCACGGATTGGAATTCCAGCGCGCCAGTCGAATCGACGATCACATTCTGGTCAACCGGAGCTGGCGGAATGTCGATCGGACGCGAACCTGGAGCCAGGATGACGTTTTCGGCTTCGATGATTTCTACCGAGCCATCAGGCTTGGTGACTTCGACTTTCTTGCCGGCCAGCAGCTTGCCGTGACCCTGGATGGAGGTCACACCGTTGGCTTTGAACAGGGTCGCAACGCCGGAGGTCAGGCCTTTGACAATGTTGGCCTTGCGGCCGACCATCGCTGGCACGTCCATGGTCACGCCAGCGTGATTGATACCGTGGATCGCGAAACCGTCCTGGGCTTCGTGGAATTTCCACGAGCTGTCCAGCAGGGCCTTGGATGGAATGCAGCCGACGTTCAGGCAAGTACCGCCCAGAGCCAGTTTGCCTTCCTTGTCGGTGTACTTCTCGATGCAGGCAGTGCTGAGGCCCAGTTGGGCGGCCTTGATGGCAGCTACATAGCCGCCAGGGCCCGCGCCGATCACTACTACGTCAAATTTCTGAGTCATAAAAGGTTCCCTTTTAGCAACAAGCTACAAGCCGCAAGCTACAAGCTTGAAGCCCACTCGCTCGCTTTGAGCTTGGGGCTTGCAGCTTGCAGCTTGCCGCTGCTTTTTAGATATCCAGAAGAAGACGAGCCGGATCTTCCAGCAGGTTCTTGATGGTCACCAGGAAGGTCACAGCTTCTTTGCCATCGATCAGACGGTGATCGTAGGACAGTGCCAGGTACATCATCGGACGGATAACGACCTGACCGTTGATGGCCATCGGACGCTGGATGATGTTGTGCATGCCCAGGATGGCGGCTTGTGGCGGGTTGACGATCGGGGTCGACATCATCGAACCGAAAGTACCACCGTTGGTGATGGTGAAAGTACCACCGGTCATTTCGTCCATCGACAGTTTGCCGTCGCGGGCTTTCTTGCCGAAGGTGGCGATGCCGCCTTCGATTTCAGCCAGGCTCATCAGTTCGGCGTTACGCAGAACCGGTACAACCAGGCCGCGATCGCTGGAAACTGCAACGCCGACGTCAGCGTAGCCGTGGTAAACGATGTCGCCACCGTCGATCGACGCGTTAACAGCCGGGAAGCGTTTCAGCGCTTCGGTAGCTGCTTTCACGAAGAACGACATGAAGCCCAGGCGCACGCCGTTGTGGGACTTCTCGAACAGATCCTTGTACTTCGAACGCAGCGCCATGACTTCGGTCATGTCGACTTCGTTGAAAGTGGTCAGCATCGCCATGTTCGACTGAGCTTCAACCAGACGCTTGGCCACGGTTGCACGCACACGAGTCATCGGTACGCGCTTCTCGATGCGCTCGCCAGCAGCGAATACCGGAGCAGCGGCGGCAGGCGCAGCAGCCTTGGCAGGCGCGGCAGCCGGAGCGGCTTTCTTGGCAGCAACGGCTGCAACCACGTCTTCCTTGGTCACGCGACCGCCTTTACCGGTGCCGGCTACGGAAGCGATGTTGATGCCGTTTTCTTCAGCCAGCTTGCGAGCAGCCGGTGCAGCAACAGGATCGTCTTCGCCTTCGGCAGCTGGAGCAGCAGCTTGTGCAGCGGCCGGAGCAGCAGCGGCTGGAGCAGCGGCAGCAGCGCCGCCTTCAACGATGGAGCCCAGGACTTCGTCGGACAGAACGGTTTCGCCTTCGTTCTTGACGATAGCGCCCAGCACGCCGTCAGCGGTAGCCAGCACTTCCAGCACGACTTTGTCGGTTTCGATGTCGACGATCAGTTCGTCGCGCTTGACCGCGTCGCCCGGTTGTTTATGCCAGGTGGCAACGGTGCCATCGGCAACCGATTCCGGGAAAGTGGGGGCTTTGATCTCGATAGCCATTGTCTGTGGTTCCTTAAATTCGGTTTCAGGTGCGCGAAGGCGTTAAACAGTAAAGGCGTCTTGCAGCAGTTGTTCCTGCTGCTCGGCGTGCATCGATGCGTAACCGCATGCAGGTGCAGCAGAAGCCTCACGGCCCGCGTACTCGAGTACGAGAGACTTGTTGAGGTTTCCGACGCTGCGACGCAAGTGGTGTTGGCTGCAGTACCAGGCACCCTGGTTCATCGGCTCTTCCTGACACCAAACGATATGTTTGAGGTTGGTGTAAGGAGCCAGGACTTCATTCAAGTCGTCCTCAGGGAATGGGTACAGCTGCTCGATACGCACGACGGCGATGTCGTCACGACCTTCGGCACGGCGTTTTTCCAGCAGGTCGTAGTAGACCTTGCCGCTACACAGAACAATGCGCTCGACCTTTTTCGGGTCTTGGGCATCGATTTCCGGGATAACGGTCTGGAACGAACCTTCGGCCAGATCTTCCAGCGTCGAGATGGCCAGCTTGTGGCGCAGCAGCGACTTCGGAGTCAGGACTACCAGTGGTTTGCGCAGCGGACGAATGACCTGACGGCGCAGCAAGTGGTAGATCTGAGCCGGCGTCGTCGGCATGCACACCTGAATGTTGTGCTCGGCGCACAGCTGCAGGTAACGCTCCAGACGAGCCGAGGAGTGCTCCGGCCCCTGCCCCTCATAACCGTGCGGCAGCAGCATGGTCAGACCGCACAGACGGCCCCACTTGTGCTCGCCACTGGTGATGAACTGGTCGATAACCACCTGGGCACCGTTGGCGAAGTCGCCGAACTGGGCTTCCCAGATCACCAGCGCATCAGGCGTGGTGGTCGAGTAACCGTATTCGAACGCCAGTACGGCTTCTTCGGACAGGAACGAATCGTACAGGTCGAAACGTGGCTGGCCGTTGTACAGGTTCTGCAACGGGATGTAGGTGCCCGCGTCTTTCTGGTTGTGCAAGACAGCATGACGGTGCGAGAACGTACCGCGGCCGATGTCCTGGCCGGTCATGCGGATCGGGTGACCTTCGAACGCCAGGGTCGCGTACGCCATGGTTTCGGCGTAACCCCAGTTGATCGGCAGGCCGCCGGCTTGCATCTTCTGACGGTCTTCGTAGATTTTCGCGACCTGGCGCTGAACCACGAAGCCTTCCGGGATTTCCAGCAGCTTGGCGGACAGTTCCTGCAAGGTCTTGAGGTCGAAGCGAGTGTCGTGACGTGCGGTCCAGGCGTGGCCCAGATACGGACGCCAGTCCACGAACAGCTCTTTGTTCGGCTCTTTGACCAGGCTTTTCACTACGTGCAGACCGTTGTCCAGCGCGTTGCGGTATTCGTCGACTTTCGCCTGAACACGCTCTGCGTCCAGCACACCGCCCTGGGTCAGACGATCGGCATACAGCTCACGGGTGGTGCGCTGTTTGGTGATCTGCTGATACATGATCGGCTGGGTGCCGCTTGGCTCGTCGGCCTCGTTGTGGCCGCGACGACGGTAGCAGACCAGGTCGATCACCACGTCACGCTTGAACTGCATGCGGTAGTCGATGGCCAGCTGGGTCACGAACAATACGGCTTCCGGATCATCACCATTCACATGGAGGATCGGCGCCTGGATCATTTTCGCAACGTCGGTCGCGTACTCGGTGGAACGCGAGTCCAGCGGGTTGCTGATGGTGAAACCGACCTGATTGTTGATCACGATGTGCACGGTACCGCCGGTCTTGAAACCGCGGGTCTGCGACATCTGGAAGGTTTCCATGACCACGCCCTGACCTGCGAATGCAGCGTCACCGTGGATGGAGATCGGCAGAACCTTCTCGCCGGTTGGATCGTTACGACGGTCCTGACGGGCGCGAACCGAACCCTCGACCACCGGGGAAACGATTTCCAGGTGGGACGGGTTGAACGCCATGGCCAGGTGAACTTCACCGCCGGAGGTCATCACGTTGGACGAGAAGCCCTGGTGGTATTTCACGTCACCGGAACCCAGCTCGACCTTCTTCTTGCCTTCGAACTCGTCGAACAGCTCGCGCGGGTTCTTGCCGAAGGTGTTGACCAGCACGTTCAGACGGCCACGGTGGGCCATGCCGATGACGATTTCCTTGGTGCCGTAGGAACCGGAACGCTGGATCAGCTCGTCGAGCATCGGAATCAGGCTTTCGCCGCCTTCCAGACCGAAACGCTTGGTACCCGGGTATTTGGTGCCCAGGTATTTTTCCAGGCCTTCACCGGCGGTCACGCGCTCGAGCAGGTGGCTCTTGATGTCGGCGGAGTAGGTCGGACGACCGCGCACGCTTTCCAGACGCTGCTGGAACCACTGGCGCTGCTCGGAATCGGTGATGTGCGTGAACTCAGCGCCGATGGTGCGGCAATATGTCTGCTGCAACGCTTCGTGTATTTCGCGTAGGCTCGCTTCCTCTTTGCCGATGAACAGGTCGCCGGCACGGAAGGTCGTATCAAGATCGGCATTGGTCAAGCCGTAATGATTGATCGACAGGTCTGCAGGTGCAGGACGCTGCCACAGTCCCAGCGGGTCAAGCTGGGCTGCCTGGTGGCCACGCATACGGTAGGCCTGGATCAATCGCAGCACTTCAACTTGCTTCTTCTCGTGCTCACTGCTCACGCTGCCGGCGGAAACCGGTTGGGCGCGGCGCTGGTTCTTTGCCAGCAGGACGAAATGATCGCGAATTGTGGAGTGCGAAACATCGGTGGCAGTGTTGCCGTCAGCAGGCAACTTCTGGAAGTAGGTGCGCCACTCTTCTGGCACAGCGTTAGGGTCGTGCAGGTAGAGCTCGTAGAGCTCTTCCACATAGGCAGCGTTACTACCGGATAGGTAGGCGCTGTTCCACATGCGCTGCATCACGCTTTCTTGCATGCTTGGTCACCCTCGGTTAGGGGAACACCATCGGTGTCGACACCGAGCAAACTTGCAGAAGTCCGAATGCAGCGACCAAAACAAGCCACTAGGATCACACTGATAGTCCGGGTACCAGCCCGGATGCCCCTGCTTGTCTCATTTCTTCAAAATAAGAGCCGCAGCCTTTTAAGCTGCTGCTCAGGTTAAAACTACGGCGCCGGTTGAAGCCTGCGCCGTAGCATCTACGGGTACAGCGGTCCTACGGGTACAGCAGCTGAATCACACGCCGCTCGAGAGCAACATGTTACGGATGTGACCGATGGCCTTAGTCGGGTTCAGGCCTTTCGGACATACGCTGACGCAGTTCATGATCCCGCGGCAGCGGAATACGCTGAACGGGTCATCCAGCGAAGCCAGACGCTCGGACGTCTTGGTATCACGGCTGTCTGCCAGGAAGCGGTACGCTTGCAGCAGAGCAGCTGGACCCAGGAACTTGTCCGGGTTCCACCAGAAGGACGGGCAGGAAGTCGAGCAGCAAGCGCACAGGATGCACTCGTACAGACCGTCCAGCTTTTCACGCTCTTCAGGGGACTGCAGACGCTCGATGGCCGGAGCCGGCGTGTCGTTCTGCAGGTATGGCTTAACCTTTTCGTATTGCTTGTAGAAGATGCTCATATCGACGACCAGGTCACGGATAACCGGCAAACCTGGCAGAGGGCGAACGATCAACTTGTTACCTTTTACGACAGCAGACAGCGGCGTGACGCACGCCAGGCCGTTTTTGCCGTTGATGTTCATGCCGTCGGAACCGCAAACACCTTCACGGCAAGAGCGACGATAGGAGAAACCCTCGTCCTGCTCTTTGATCAGGGCCAGCACGTCCAGCACCATCAGGTCTTTACCACCGGTATCAACCTGGAATTCCTGCATGAACGGCGCGGCGTCCTGATCAGGGTTGTAACGATAAACGCTGACTTGCAACATGGCGGCCACCCTTAATAAGTCCGAATCTTAGGTTCAAAAGTCGGAACAGTCTTCGGCGAGAAGTTCACGGCACGCTTGGTCACGCGCTTGTCACCCGGGAAGTACAGGGTGTGGCACAGCCAGTTTTCGTCGTCACGGTCTTCGAAGTCTTCACGGGCGTGAGCACCACGGGACTCTTTACGTACTTCTGCAGCGATGGCGGTGGCTTCGGCCACTTCCAGCAGGTTCTGCAGTTCCAGAGCTTCGATACGCGCAGTGTTGAACGCCTGCGACTTATCGTTGATCTTCACGTTGGCGATGCGCTTGCGCAGGTCAGCCAGCTGGGCAATACCCTTCTGCATGTATTCGCCGGTACGGAATACACCGAAGTAGTTCTGCATGCAGTTTTGCAGCTCGCGACGCAGGGTAGCCACGTCTTCGCCTTCGGTACGCTCATTCAGAGCGGACAGGCGCGCCAGGGCAGCCTGGATGTCGGCGTCGGTGGCGTCGTCGTATTCGATACCGTCGGTCAGCGCCTTTTCCAGGTGCAGGCCGGCAGCACGGCCGAAGACCACCAGGTCGAGCAGCGAGTTGCCGCCCAGACGGTTGGCACCGTGAACCGATACGCAAGCCACTTCACCCACTGCGAACAGACCAGGGATGATTTCATCGACGCCTTCGCCGTTCTGGGTGATTGCCTGACCGTGAATGTTGGTCGGAACACCGCCCATCATGTAGTGGCAGGTTGGAACAACCGGAACCGGAGCAACAACCGGGTCAACGTGCGCGAAAGTCTTCGACAGTTCGCAGATGCCTGGCAGGCGGCTGTGCAACACTTCCTCGCCCAGGTGGTCGAGCTTGAGCATTACGTGGTCGCCATTCGGACCGCAACCGTTGCCGGCGATGATCTCTTTAACCATCGAACGGGCAACAACGTCACGACCGGCAAGGTCTTTGGCGTTCGGAGCATAACGCTCCATGAAACGCTCGCCGTGCTTGTTGATCAGGTATCCACCTTCACCACGGCAACCTTCAGTAACCAGTACACCAGCGCCGGCGATACCGGTCGGGTGGAACTGCCACATTTCAATGTCTTGTACCGGCACGCCGGCACGCAGCGCCATGCCAACGCCGTCACCGGTGTTGATCAGGGCGTTGGTGGTCGAAGCGTAGATACGACCTGCACCGCCGGTAGCCAGTACGGTGGCCTTGGCACGGATGTAGGTGGTTTCGCCGGTTTCGATGCAGATGGCGATCACGCCGACGAACTCGCCTTCGCCGTTCTTCACCAGATCGACAGCGTAGTACTCGTTCAGGAACACGGTACCGGCTTTCAGGTTGCCCTGATAAAGGGTGTGCAGCAGAGCGTGACCGGTACGGTCGGACGCAGCGCAAGTACGCGCAGCCTGGCCGCCTTTACCGTAGTCCTTGGACTGACCGCCGAATGGACGCTGGTAGATACGACCTTGCTCGGTACGCGAGAATGGCATACCCATGTGGTCCAGCTCGTAAACGGCAGCCGGGCCTTCCTGACACATGTATTCGATAGCGTCCTGGTCGCCGATATAGTCGGAACCCTTGACGGTATCGTACATGTGCCAGCGCCAGTCATCGTTCGGGTCAGCGGACGCGATTGCGCAGGTGATGCCGCCCTGGGCGGATACAGTGTGCGAACGGGTCGGGAAAACCTTGGTGATCACGGCAGTCTTGTGACCGCCCTGTGCCAGTTGCAGCGCTGCGCGCATGCCGGCACCGCCACCACCAATAATGATGGCGTCGAAAGAAATCGTTGGAATGTTAGCCATGACTCAGATACCCCAGAGAATCTGCACGCCCCAGACGAAGTAAGCGAACATCGCAACGCCGCATACTGCCTGGAAAAGGAAACGTATAGCCGTCGCGGACTTGCCGAACGCCATTGGCGTCAGGTAGTCGGTCGCGATGGTCCACATGCCGACCCAGGCGTGAGCGCCGAGGGCAACGAGGGCCAGGAGGCTGAAGATACGCATTCCGTTGTGGGCGAACAGTTCATGCCACTGGGCGTACTCGAGGCCGGGATGGGCCACGATGTATCCGATCAGGAAGATGAAGTAAGCCGCGAGAACGACCGCAGACACACGTTGCGCCATCCAGTCATAGAGGCCCGAACGCGACAGGTTCGTGACGTTAGTTACCATATCCAAACTCCTGCCAGAACGATTACCACCACGGAAACGGCGATAACGATTTTCGAGCCCAGCTTGCCGCCTTCCAGCGTCTCACCGATGCCCATGTCCATGATCAAATGGCGCACACCGGCTACCAGGTGATAAAGCAGAGCGGACAGGATGCCCCATGTCACTAGCTTGGCTAGCGGACTGGTCAGACACGCTTTCACCTGACCGAAGCCTTCCTCGGAACTCAGCGACTTGTCCAATGCGTAAAGCATGATGGCAAGGCACACGAAGAGGATGACACCGGAGATTCGGTGAAGGATGGACGTGTAAGCAGTGACTGGGAGTTTGATGGTCCTTAGGTCTAGGTTTACAGGTCGTTGGCTTTTCACGGCTTTTTTTTCACACTGAAGAGCCCCTAACAATCAGGGCAAAGTTGTTGGGGAGTGCACTGGTCAGGTAACCACCACCCAGGGATGCGACCCCCAATGAAAGCAAGCCCAAAAGCCCTTGGCGGTCGGTGGCCGAGTATAGACAGTTAGGCTACTAATGACAACGCAAACACCTAACCCAAACAGCTGATTGCGCAACTGACATAAAAGGCGTAAATGGCAGCCAATTTCGAGAAAAAAGTCCGGTTAAAGCCTTCTGGAGCAAGACTTTAGGCAAATTGACATTCGAATTTATCTCACTATAGTGGTGCGGGCCCTGCGTGGGGGGTCTGTCTGATGATTTCAAGCATAAATAGGAGGCCACATGGCTGACAAAAAAGCGCAGTTGATCATCGAGGGCGCAGCCCCCGTCGAGCTGCCCATTTTAACCGGCACCGTTGGTCCCGATGTTATCGACGTTCGGGGCCTAACGGCCACGGGCCGTTTCACCTTTGACCCTGGCTTCATGTCGACCGCCTCGTGCGAGTCGAAGATCACCTATATCGACGGCGACAACGGCATCCTGCTGCACCGCGGCTACCCGATCGAACAGCTGGCTGAAAAGTCGGACTATCTGGAAACCTGCTATCTGCTGCTCAACGGCGAACTGCCGACCGCAGAACAGAAGGCCCAGTTCGTCAGCACCGTGAAGAACCACACCATGGTTCACGAGCAGCTGAAGACCTTCTTCAACGGCTTCCGTCGCGACGCCCACCCGATGGCCGTCATGTGCGGCGTAGTCGGCGCCCTCTCGGCGTTCTACCACGACTCCCTGGACATCAATAACCCGCAGCATCGCGAAATCTCCGCGATCCGCCTGGTTGCCAAGATGCCGACCCTGGCCGCGATGGTTTACAAGTACTCCATGGGCCAACCCATGATGTACCCGCGCAACGACCTGTCGTACGCGGAAAACTTCCTGCACATGATGTTCAACACCCCGTGCGAGATCAAACCGATCAGCCCGGTACTCGCCAAGGCCATGGACCGGATCTTCATCCTCCATGCCGACCACGAGCAGAACGCTTCGACCTCCACCGTACGCCTGGCCGGCTCTTCGGGTGCCAACCCGTTCGCCTGTATCGCCGCCGGTATCGCTGCACTGTGGGGCCCTGCCCACGGCGGTGCCAACGAAGCCGTACTGACCATGCTCGATGAAATCGGCGATGTTTCGAACATCGACAAGTTCATCGCCAAGGCCAAGGACAAGAACGATCCGTTCAAACTGATGGGCTTCGGTCACCGCGTTTACAAAAACCGCGACCCACGCGCCACGGTAATGAAGCAGACCTGCGACGAAGTGTTGAAGGAACTGGGCATCCAGAACGATCCGCAACTCGAACTGGCCATGCGCCTGGAAGAGATCGCCCTGACCGACCCGTACTTCATCGAGCGCTCGCTGTACCCGAACGTCGACTTCTACTCGGGGATCATCCTCAAGGCGATCGGCATTCCGACCAGCATGTTCACCGTGATCTTCGCCCTGGCGCGGACCGTCGGCTGGATCTCCCACTGGAAGGAAATGCTCTCCAGCCCGTACAAGATCGGCCGTCCGCGCCAGTTGTACACCGGCTACGAGTCGCGTGACATCACCAAGCTGGAAGACCGCAAGTAAGCGCTGTCTTGCTGTAGGTTGTTGAGTTGTACCGGGAACGGCCTCTGCTTTTTATATAAAGAGCAGGAGGCCGTTTTTGTTTGTGCGTTTTGTCGCGACTGGCTTTGGTCGGGTACATATCCGTTTTTTCTGTAACGACCACTTAGGGTTCCGCCCTTACGGCGGGTCACTTTCGAAGAGCGCGAAAGTAACCAAAGCGCTCTGCCCCTTACGTTCGGTGCCTCGCCCAGGCTCGGCATACCCTCGCTCCGGTCCTGCTCCGTGGGCCCGCCGCCATCGGCCATCCATGGCCGGCGGCGGCTAACCCGGCATCCATGCCGGGTTGCCCACTGCGCAGAACCTCCACTCGGCCTCTCGAGGGGGCAAGAAGATCAAGATCAAAAGCCAAAGCGAGGCGGCCTACCGGCCGGCCTGCTTGCTGGTTGAGCTCGCTGCAGAATTTCGGTCGGCGAGCAGGCTCGCTCCTACATAAGAGCAATGGCAGAGCGGCGTACACCTACTGCTCCTCACCACTCATCAGGCCGAGCGTTAGCTCGCCTGCAGCTCTTGATCTTGATCCACCCGCCCCCTCGGCAGGCTGAGTGGAGGCGTTCATCCGGGGGTGGGCGCGCAGCGCCGTTCGGCGAAGCCGAACACATCGAGAGGAGGTCGAGCGAAGCCGACCGGAGGCGATGCCCCCGGATGAATGCCGGAGCGAAGGAACCCCGAGCCTTAGCGAGGGGCCGCACGTTCGGGGCGAGCGTTTTTTGGGTTACTTTTTTTAGGCGCTTGTAAAAAAAGTGACTCGCCGTAAGGGCGAAACCATAAGCCGCCGTTACCGCAGGAATGGATATGTACGCGGCCAACAAAAGACAGGTCGGCTGCCAGGCCGCCTTCGCGAGCAAGCCCGCTCCCACAGTAAATCGGGTACATCCACGAAATTCCGGTCGACTACCGCCCAATAAAAAAATGCCCCGATCTCTCGACCAGGGCATTTCCATTCAACACAACTTAAACAGTCAAACCCAAACGCTTAGTGCGAAACAGCACCACTTGCACCCAGGCCAGTCTGCGAACGAACAAACTGCGGGAAGAACAGCGCCCGCTCATTGTCAGCCGCAGTGGACTTGTCGGTAACTGAGAAGAACCAGATCCCGACAAAGGCAATCATCATCGAGAACAACGCCGGGTACTCATACGGGAAGATGGCCTTCTCGTGATGCAGGATCTGCACCCAGATGGTCGGACCAAGCACCATCAGGCCCACGGCACTGATCAGCCCCATCCAGCCGCCGATCATCGCACCGCGAGTGGTCAGCTTTTTCCAGTACATGGAAAGCAACAGTACCGGGAAGTTGCAGCTCGCCGCGATGGAGAACGCCAGGCCCACCATGAACGCAATGTTCTGGCTCTCGAACAGGATACCCAGACCAATTGCCAGCACCGCCAACGCGATAGTGGTGATTTTCGAGACGCGGATCTCATCCTTCTCGTTGGCCTTGCCCTTCTTGATCACGCTGGCGTACAGGTCGTGGGACACCGCCGAAGCACCGGCCAGGGTCAGACCGGCAACCACTGCCAGAATGGTCGCGAACGCCACCGCCGAGATGAAGCCCAGGAAAATGCTGCCACCGACCGCGTTGGCCAGGTGCACCGCCGCCATGTTGTTACCACCCAGCAACGCGCCAGCAGCGTCTTTGAAGGCGGGGTTGGTGCTGACCAGCAGGATCGCGCCGAAGCCAATGATGAAGGTCAGGATGTAGAAGTAACCAATGAAACCGGTTGCGTACAACACGCTCTTGCGAGCTTCTTTTGCGTCGCTCACGGTGAAGAAGCGCATCAGGATGTGCGGCAGGCCAGCGGTACCGAACATCAGCGCCAGACCGAGGGAGAACGCCGAGACCGGATCTTTCACCAGGCCGCCCGGGCTCATGATCGCTTCAGCTTTCGGGTGAACCTTGATCGCCTCGGAGAACAGCATGTTGAAGTCGAAGTTGACGTGCTTCATCACCATCAGTGCCATGAAGGAAGCACCGGACAGCAGCAAGACTGCCTTGATGATCTGCACCCAGGTGGTCGCCAGCATGCCGCCGAACAACACGTACAGGCACATCAGAATACCGACCATGATCACCGCAACGTGGTAATCGAGACCGAACAGCAACTGGATCAGCTTGCCGGCACCGACCATTTGCGCGATCAGGTAGAACGCCACCACCACCAGCGAACCGCAAGCGGACAGCGAGCGGATCTGGGTTTGCCCCAGGCGATAGGACGCCACGTCGGCAAAGGTGTATTTACCCAGGTTACGCAGGCGCTCGGCGATCAGGAACAGAATGATCGGCCAGCCCACCAGGAAGCCGATCGAATAGATCAGGCCGTCGTAGCCGGAGGTGAACACCAGCGCGGAAATACCCAGGAAGGACGCTGCCGACATGTAGTCACCGGCAATCGCCAGACCGTTCTGGAAACCGGTGATCTTGCCGCCAGCGGCGTAGTAGTCGGCCGCCGAATTATTACGCTTGGAAGCCCAGTAGGTGATGCACAGGGTGGCACCGACGAAGGCGACAAACATCAAGATCGCCGACACATTAAGCGGTTGCTTCTGCACGGCACCGGTCAGGGCGTCAGCCGCCCAGGCGCCAGGCGCGAAAGCTGCGATGCTCAAAAGAGCCATTAGACGGCGGATCATTGCTGAGCCTCCTTGAGAATCGCATTGTTCAGGTCGTCGAATTCGCCGTTGGCGCGTCGCACGTAAATACCGGTCAGGACGAAAGCCGAGACAATCAGCCCGACACCGATCGGTATGCCCCAGGTAATCGAGGACTCAGGGCTGATTTTCGCCCCCAGCACCTGCGGCCCATAGGCAATCAGAAGAATGAATCCGGAGTAAAGCCCTAGCATGATCGCCGAAAGAATCCAGGCGAATCGTTCCCTCTTGCTAACCAGCTCCTTGAAGCGCGGGCTGTTTTGAATCGAGAGGTAAATGCTGTCGTTCATTGTTTTTATCCTCGCAGCACAGATTTAGTTGGAACGGTATCCACTCTATGCGGCTGCGGGGCAGGTTCCAGACGACCTTAGTCTTAGAACCACATGACGGATTCGCCAATCTCCAGCACGCCATAAACAAGTGCGGGAGCGGGCTTGCTCGCGAAGGGGCCATAACATTCAACATTATTGTTGACTGTTACACCGCTTTCGCGAGCAAGCCCGCTCCCACAATTTAAAGCGAGGTGCCTGTTATTTGGTCCAGACAGCCACACGCTCAGGGTGCTTGGCGACCCAGTCCTTTGCGGCGGCTTCAGGCTTGGCACCGTCCTGAATCGCCAGCATCACCTGGCCAATTTCATCCTTGGATTCCCACTGGAAGTTCTTCAGGAACTTGGCCACTTCCGGCGCCTTGGCCTCCAGGCCCTTGCTGCCGATGCTGTTCACGGTTTCAGCCGCGCCATACACGCCTTTCGGGTCTTCGAGGAAGCGCAGTTTCCACTTGGCGAACATCCAGTGCGGCACCCAACCGGTCACGGCAATGGATTCGTTTTTCTTCTCGGCACGGGTCAGCTCGGCGATCATGCCGGCGCCGGAACTGGCCTTGAGTTGATAGCCGGTCAGGTCGTAGTCCTTGATCGCCTGGTCGGTCTTGAGCATCACGCCTGAACCGGCGTCGATGCCGACAATGCGGTTCTTGAAGGTGTCGTCGGTCTTGAGGTCGTCAATGGACTTGGCCTTGACGTACTCCGGCACGATCAGGCCGATTTTCGCGTCCTTGAAGTTCGGGCCGTAGTCGACGACCTGATCCTTGTTCTTCGTCCAGTACTCACCGTGTGTCACCGGCAGCCAGGCCGACAGCATAGCGTCGAGTTTACCTGTGGCCACGCCCTGCCACATGATCCCGGTGGCAACGGCTTGCAGCTTCACGTCATAACCGAGTTTCTGCCTGATCACCTCGGCAGCCACGTTCGTCGTGGCAACACTGTCCGACCAGCCGTCGACATAACCGATCGTCACTTCCTTCCCGGCGGCACTGGCCACGGTAGAACTGATCGCCAGCACCAAAGCGGCACCTGCGCCCAAGAGTCGTCGCATCTTCATCGTTACTTCCCCGAAAGTGCTGCGCTCGACGGATGCCGAGTCGCTTAAACGTATTGTTATGGTGCACAGCGCCCCCTTCACGCCTCACAGCAAACTCGTCCGAACATCAGCGGAGTACTGACACGCCGATCATCAACCTCAAGCCCATGGCGACCTGCTCTGCCAGCGACCTCAAGCCATCGAGAAACGACATCAGAAAGCCATTAATCTTCAGCGCAACACCCCTCCCTGCCAATCCGCCCGAACTTTGCATGTCAAAATCATGCAGGCCACCAAGCACGCGGTAAATGCAGGTAACATGCGCCGCTTTGCTCCCACACGGCCTGACCATGTCCGCGACATCCCGCTTCCCTTTTGCTGCTTATCTATTCGCTTGCCTGCTCGGGCTGTTTGCCCTTGGCGGCTTCTGGTACGGCCTCGGCAAACCGGTGATCCTGCCGGATGTCGCCAGCGCGACGCACAAGCTGCAATGCGCCTCTTACACGCCATTCGACAAGGATCAATCGCCGTTTGACGTGCCATTCAACTTGCGCCCCGAGCGTATGGATGCCGACCTCGCGCTGCTGTCCAAAAGCTTCGAATGCATCCGCACCTATTCCATGACCGGCCTCGAAGCCCTGCCGGACCTGGCGCGCAAGCATGGCTTGAAGTTGATGATCGGCGCCTGGGTCAACAGCAACCCGGTGGACACCGAGAAAGAAGTCGACCTGCTGATCGCCTCGGCCAACGCCAACCCGGATGTGGTGAGCGCGGTGATCGTCGGCAACGAAACCCTGCTGCGCAAGGAAGTCACCGGCGCGCAATTGGTGAGGCTGATCAACAAGGTCAAGAGCCAGGTCAAACAGCCTGTCACCTACGCCGACGTCTGGGAGTTCTGGCTCAAGCATCCGGAAATCGCCCCTGCCGTGGACTTCCTGACCATCCACTTGCTGCCGTATTGGGAAGATGATCCGTCGAACATCGACGCCGCCCTGCAACATGTGGCCGAAGTACGCCAGGTGTTCGGCAACAGGTTCGCACCCAAGGATGTGCTGATCGGCGAAACCGGCTGGCCAAGCGAAGGTCGCCAGCGCGAAACCGCCCTGCCGAGCCGGGTCAACGAAGCCAGATTCATTCGCGGCTTTGTCGCCATGGCCGAGCAACAGGGCTGGCACTACAACCTGATCGAAGCCTTCGACCAGCCATGGAAACGCGCCAGTGAAGGTGCGGTCGGCGGTTACTGGGGGCTGTTCGATGCCGATCGCCAGGACAAGGGCGTGCTGGCCGGGCCAGTGACAAACGTACCGTACTGGTCGCAATGGCTGGCGGTGGGCGGCTTGATCTTCATCGGCACGTTGCTGCTCGGTGGACGGCTCCGCACGACGCGCTCGGCACTGGTGCTGCCGCTGCTCGGTGCATTGGCTGCGTGTTCGATTGGCGCCTTTGGCGACCTGGCACGGGTTACCACGCGTTTTACCAGTGAGTGGTTGTGGGTCGGATTGCTGACCGCTCTGAATCTGCTGGTGCTGGCCCATGCCGCACTGACACTGAGTCCACGTAGCGGCTGGCGCGGACGGGCTTTCAATTTACTGGAGGATCGTGCTGGCTGGCTGGTTGCAACGACAGGTTTCGCGGCGGCCGTAATGATGCTGGAACTGGTGTTCGATCCGCGTTATCGCAGCTTCCCGAGTGTCGCGTTCATCGTGCCTGCGCTGGTTTATCTGTGCCGCCCGGTGAGCGTGCCACGCCGCGAGATTGCGTTGCTGACCTTCATCATTGGTGCCGGCATTGCGCCGCAGCTGTTTCGTGAAGGTTTGCAAAATCAGCAGGCCTGGGGCTGGGCGCTGGTGAGTGTGTTGATGGTGGCTGCGTTGTGGCGCTGCCTGCGGGTTCGCAAGGCTTGACTCTTTAGCGACTTAACCGGCCTCTTCGCGGGCAAGCCCGCTCCCACAGTAGACCTTCAGTGAACACAAAATTTGTGTGCGACAAAGATCAATTGTGGGAGCGGCGGTGCGGCGATCCGACTTGCTCGCGAAGACGGACTTTTAAACGCCGCGAGAAACCCTGACCAACCGCAACCCGGCAATCACCACCGCAAACACCGCCAACGTCGTGTTGTACAAAGCCAGCGCCGGAAACCCGAACACCAGCGCCAGCACCGCCAGCCACCAGCCTGCCCGCCCCGGCACGACAAAGCCGATGATCGCCGCGCCCAGCGCAGCCCAGCCCAGCACCCCGAAATGGATCATCAGCCCCAGGCTCGATCGCACCTGGCATTCCCAGCGATTCGCTTCATCCACGCAAATGCCGACCCACTGCGCATCCTCCATGAAGCCATAACGCGCGCCATAACTGGCGGCCAGCCATACAGGCAGTAAAACAAGCAGCAGAATCACGGGCAGGCGGCGAGACATGAAACACTCCAATTGGCGAAAAACGGCGGCCAGCTTAATCGCCCGAAAGCGTTTCGCAAGCGATAACAACTGTTAACTGGTCATTCAATCGCTGCAAAGTGTATCGTCCAGCTACTATTACTTCGAAATTAAGCCTGTTTGGTGCCGATGGTTGGCACTTTGGCGCAGATCCGGTGGTCATAGCCTGCGAAATTCATTCGGCACCTTCTTCTAAGGGATTTAGTCATGTTCCGTTCCTTGCGCTTCGCCGCCTTGTTTGGCGGCCTTATATTGAGTGCGTCCGCACTGGCGGTCGATATTGACGCCGCCAGTTACGGCTACCCCCTGACCAATCCGTTCGAGGCGACCATCGCGACCACGCCGCCGGACTTGCGTCCGGAGTTACCCCTGGACGATGACATCGATCAGACAGTGCGCAGCGTCACCTTGCGTCCGGAACGGGCGTTCGAATTGCCGGACAATTTCTGGGCGGTCAAGAAACTCGACTACCGCATTGCCACGCAGGATCACGCCGCGCCGCTGATATTCCTGATCGCCGGCACCGGTGCACGTTATGACAGCAGCCTGAACGAATACCTGAAGAAGCTCTACTACAAGGCCGGTTACCACGTGGTGCAGCTGTCATCGCCCACCAGCTACGACTTCATGAGTTCCGCTTCACGCTTCGCCACGCCGGGTGTTTCCAAGGAAGACGCCGAAGACATGTACCGGGTGATGCAGGCAGTGCGGGCACAGAACCCGAAAGTGCCGGTCACCGATTACTACCTGACCGGGTACAGCCTCGGTGCACTGGACGCCGCTTTCGTCGCGCACCTGGACGAAACCCGCCGCAGCTTCAACTTCAAGAAAGTCCTGTTGCTCAACCCGCCGGTCAACCTCTACACCTCGATCACCAACCTCGACAAGCTGGTTCAGACCGAGGTCAAGGGCATCAACAACAGCACCACGTTCTATGAACTGGTACTGAACAAGCTGACCCGCTATTTCCAGCAAAAGGGCTACATCGACCTCAACGACGCCCTGCTCTACGACTTCCAGCAGTCCAAACAGCACCTGACCAACGAACAGATGGCCATGCTGATCGGCACCTCGTTCCGCTTTTCGGCGGCCGACATTGCCTTCACTTCGGACCTGATCAACCGTCGCGGCCTGATCACCCCACCCAAGTTCCCGATCACCGAGGGCACCAGCCTCACGCCATTCCTCAAGCGTGCACTGCAATGCGACTTCGACTGCTACATCACCGAACAAGTGATCCCGATGTGGCGCGCCCGCACCGACGGCGGCAGCCTGCTGCAACTGATTGACCAGGTGAGCCTGTATGCGCTGAAGGACTATCTGCACGAAAGCCCGAAAATCGCGGTCATGCACAACGCCGATGACGTGATCCTCGGCCCTGGCGACCTGGGCTTCCTGCGCAGGACCTTCGGTGATCGCCTGACCGTTTACCCGTACGGCGGCCACTGCGGCAACATTAACTACCGCGTCAACAGCGACGCCATGCTGGAGTTCTTCCGTGGCTAAATATCTCCTGCTTTTCGCAGCGTTACTCTGTGCAGGCGTCGCCAATGCAGACAACAGCAAAGCCAACGCCCCCGTGGTCGTCGACAGTGACGGCTTCAAGGAACCGCTGAGCAAACTCAAATTCAACCCGGGCCTGGACCAACGCGAGTTCGAGCGCTCGACGCTCAGCGCACTGGCTGTCTACGATCCGCTGGAAGAGTGGAACCGGCGCGTCTATCACTTCAACTACCGCTTCGACCAATGGGTGTTCCTGCCGGTGGTCAATGGCTACCGCTACGTCACCCCGAGCTTCCTGCGTACCGGTGTCAGCAACTTCTTCAACAACCTCGGCGACGTGCCAAACCTGTTGAACAGCCTGCTGCAACTCAAGGGCCAGCGCTCGCTGGAAACCACCGGACGCTTGCTGCTCAACACCACCATCGGCATCGCCGGCCTGTGGGACCCGGCCACCGCCATGGGCCTGCCGCGCCAAAGCGAAGACTTCGGCCAGACCCTGGGCTTCTACGGCGTACCGGCCGGCGCTTACTTCATGCTGCCGATCCTCGGTCCGTCGAACCTGCGTGACACCGGCGGCCTGGCGGTGGATTACACAGCCGAGAGTGCGATCAACTTCCTCAACGTCGCCGAAGTCAGCTCCAACCATCCGGAAGTGTGGATCCTGCGCGGCATCGACAAGCGCCACCAGACCAACTTCCGCTATGGCCAGATGAACTCGCCGTTCGAGTACGAGAAAGTGCGTTACGTGTACACCGAAGCGCGCAAGTTGCAGATCGCCGAGTAATTCCGGCAGCTGTAAATCAATGTGGGAGCGGGCTTGCTCGCGAATAGGGTGTGTCATTCGACATCATTGTGTCTGACACACCCTATTCGCGAGCAAGCCCGCTCCCACATTTGTTATGTGCTGACTTCAGCCTTTCAGGGCTTTCCAGATCTTGCTGACAGCCATCACGCCAACCAACACCACCGCCCCTGCGACAATCCCCGCCACGCCATTGAGCAGCACCGGCACGATAAATCCGCCGCCACCCGCCGCCGCACCGACACTTTCGATCCAGTGATGCACCACCGGCACACCGTGCGTGAGGATCCCGCCGCCCACCAGAAACATCGCCGCCGTGCCGATCACCGACAGGCTTTTCATCATGTACGGTGCCGCACGCAGAATCCCACCGCCGATGCTTTTCGCCATCTGCCCAGGTTTCTGGGTCAACCACAGGCCCAGGTCGTCGAGCTTGACGATACCCGCCACCAATCCGTACACGCCGACAGTCATGACAATGGCAATGCCCGAAAGCACGATGATTTGCTGGGTCAATGGAGCACCGGCCACGGTGCCGAGGGTGATGGCGATGATTTCCGCAGAAAGAATGAAGTCGGTGCGGATCGCGCCTTTGATCTTGTCCTTTTCGAACGCCACCAGGTCGGTGGCAGGGTCAGCCACCGCCTCGACCAACTGCGCATGCTCGGCGACATCTTCAGCCTTGCTGTGCAGAAACTTGTGGGCGAGTTTTTCAAAGCCTTCGAAGCACAGATAGGCACCGCCGACCATCAACAGCGGTGTAACCAGCCACGGAATGAACGCACTGATGGCCAGCGCCGACGGCACCAGGATCAATTTATTGATGAACGAACCCTTGGCGACCGCCCATACCACCGGGATTTCCCGCTCGGCACGCACTCCGCTGACTTGCTGGGCGTTGAGTGCCAGGTCGTCACCGAGTACGCCGGCCGTTTTCTTGGCGGCCATTTGGGTCATCAATGACACGTCGTCCAGTACGGCGGCAATGTCGTCAATCAGCACCAGCAAACTGCTTCCTGCCATGAATCAGGTTTCCTTCTGCAATGAATGCGCAGCAGCATAGCGCGGCATCACGGGCTGCGGTGCATTCTTGAGCGCCGCGCGAGGCCGGTGATACCATGCGCAACCGCCAGAATAGGCAAGGAATCACCCGGTTTATGAGCACTATCCGCGAGCGCAACAAACAACTGATCCTGCGTGCCGCCAGTGAGGAATTCGCCGACAAAGGCTTCGCTGCGACCAAAACCAGCGACATCGCAGCCAAGGCGGGATTGCCCAAGCCCAACGTCTACTACTACTTCAAATCCAAGGAAAACCTCTACCGCGAGGTCCTGGAAAGTATCATCGAGCCAATCCTGCAGGCTTCGACACCGTTCAATCCAGACGGCGAACCCGGTGAAGTGCTCAGCGGCTACATTCGCTCGAAAATCCGCATCTCCCGCGACCTGCCTTTCGCCTCCAAGGTGTTCGCCAGCGAAATCATGCACGGCGCCCCCCACCTGAGCAGCGATCTGGTCGAACAGCTCAATGGCCAGGCCAAACACAACATCGAGTGCATCCAGACCTGGATCGACCGCGGGCAAATCGCCCCCATCGACCCCAATCACCTGATGTTCAGCATCTGGGCCGCAACCCAGACCTACGCCGACTTCGACTGGCAGATCACCGCCATCACCGGCAAGGCCCGGCTGGATGAAGAAGATTATGAAGCGGCGGCACAGACGATTATCCGGTTGGTGTTGAAGGGGTGTGAGCCCGAGCGGTAGACCGTATCAAGGCTATTCGCGAGCAAGCCCGCTCCCACATTTAATCTCTATCCTCCTGGCGAAACTCGGTCAAATGTGGGAGCGGGCTTGCTCGCGAATGGCGGCAACTCGGTTTTAGATTAAACCCAGATCGCATCCCACAACGGATAGTCACCAAGCTTCTCGACCAGCCCTGCCCGCAATGGGTTAGCCACAACATATCGAGCCAGCTTTACCAGATCTTCATCTTTTCTCAGCGCACGGTCATGAAAACTCGGTTGCCAGAGACTCCCCGTTCTGCCAGTTGCCGCATTAATTGCTCGGGTGCTCAAGGATTTTGTTTGGCACATCAGTTGACCGAGCGAACCCTTACTCAATTGAATCAACCAATGAAAATGATCGGGCATGACCACCCAGGCCAACGACTCGGCAAAGCCGTCATCCTGTGCTTGCCTGAATTGGTGAACAACCAGTCTGCCAAGGGTGTAATCCCTGAAAACAGGTTCTCGTTTCAGGGTATTGGCAGTCAGTAGGTAAATGCGGTTTTGCTCGGCGTAGCGGCCGATGCGCAGGCGGTGTGATGCTGACAGCTCAGGCATTCCCTTGCCCTCTCTCATGTTGAAGTCATGGAAAGGCTAGTTCAGCGGCTACAGGATAATGGGGTAGACCTTTAGCTGGATGTGTCTGGGAGATCGCCTTCGCGAGCAAGCCCGCTCCCACACTTGATCGCTGTCGTTCACAAAATTTGTGTACGCAAAAAATCCAATGTGGGAGCGGGCTTGCTCGCGAAAGCGGTAGTTCAGTCAGCGAAGATCAAGCCGCCACCCCAGCATCCGCCACCAACCCCAACGCCTCGATGGCATTGATCGCGCACTGCTCGTCAACATCCGACAGATCGCCGCTGATCCCCACCGCCCCCAGCACGTTCCCGTCCTGATCGCGAACCAGCACACCACCCGGTGCCGGCACGACGCTGCCCTGCCCCAGGCTGTTCAACGCGGCGATAAACGCCGGGCGTTGCTGGGCGTCCAGCGCCAGCAGGCGTGAACCCTTGCCCAGCGCGATGGCGCCCCAGGCTTTGCCGATGGCGACGTGCGGGCGCAGCAGGCTGGCGCCGTCTTCGCGTTGCAGGGTGATCAGATGCCCGCCGGCATCCAGTACCGCAATGGTCAAGGGTGCCGCAGAGATTGCACGCCCTGCAGTAATGGCCTCGTTGACCAGGTTGACTGCGACTTTCAAGGTTAAAGCGCTCATGGTGCCGTCCTCATTTTGTTTTTCGGAAAGTCGGTGGGCTGCGCGCTTGCGTCGCAGCCCGATGCAACAAATAGAACACAATGAATTATTTTTTTGTATACAATAATTCTCGAAAGGCGCCACATGCGACGAAAAGCCACAGTAGAACGGGCTTCCGACGAATGAAACAAGCGCTTGAGAAAATGGATTGACCTGCGCCGTCCGCCGTGAATACACTCTGCGCAAAGCCACTTGTATACAATTACAAAACGTAAAGAGGCACAAAACCATGAGCAAAATGAGAGCAATCGAAGCCGCCGTTCTGGTGATGCGCCGTGAAGGGGTCGATACCGCTTTTGGCATCCCGGGTGCCGCCATCAACCCGTTGTACTCCGCCCTGCAAAAGGTCGGCGGCATCGATCACGTACTCGCTCGCCACGTTGAAGGCGCCTCGCACATGGCCGAGGGCTACACCCGCACCAAGGCCGGCAACATCGGCGTGTGCATCGGTACTTCCGGCCCTGCCGGCACCGACATGGTCACCGGGCTCTACAGCGCCTCGGCCGACTCGATTCCAATCCTCTGCATTACCGGCCAGGCACCCCGCGCCCGTATGCACAAGGAAGACTTCCAGGCTGTCGACATCACCACCATCGTCAAGCCAGTGACCAAGTGGGCAACCACCGTCATGGAACCGGGCCAGGTGCCTTACGCGTTCCAGAAAGCCTTTTATGAAATGCGCTCCGGCCGTCCAGGCCCGGTGCTGATCGACCTGCCGTTCGACGTGCAGATGGCCGAAATCGAATTCGACATCGATGCTTACCAGCCGCTGCCATTGGCCAAGCCGAGCGCTACCCGCGTCCAGGTTGAAAAAGCCTTGGCCATGCTGGATCAGGCCGAGCGCCCATTGCTGGTGGCCGGTGGCGGCATCATCAACGCCGATGCCAGCGACCTGCTGGTGGAGTTCGCCGAGCTGACCGGTATTCCGGTTATCCCGACCCTGATGGGCTGGGGCACCATCCCGGACGATCACCCGCTGATGGTGGGCATGGTTGGTCTGCAGACTTCGCACCGCTACGGCAACGCAACCATGCTCAAGTCCGATGTGGTTCTGGGCGTGGGCAACCGTTGGGCCAACCGTCACACCGGTTCCGTTGACGTGTACACCGAAGGCCGCAAGTTCATTCACGTTGATATCGAACCGACCCAGATCGGCCGCGTGTTCACCCCGGACCTGGGCATCGTTTCCGACGCCGCTGCCGCGCTGACCGTGTTCATCGAAGTCGCTCGCGAATGGCAAGCCGCCGGCAAGCTGAAGAACCGCAGTGCCTGGCTGCAAGACTGCCAGCAGCGTAAAGCCAGCCTGCAGCGTAAGACTCACTTCGACAACGTGCCGGTCAAGCCGCAACGCGTTTACGAAGAAATGAACCAGGTGTTCGGCAAAGACACCTGCTACGTCAGCACCATCGGTCTGTCGCAGATTGCCGGCGCGCAGTTCCTGCACGTCTACAAGCCGCGCCACTGGATCAACTGCGGTCAGGCTGGCCCGTTGGGCTGGACCATTCCTGCAGCACTGGGCGTGGTCAAGGCTGATCCGAACCGTAAAGTCGTGGCCCTGTCGGGGGACTATGACTTCCAGTTCATGATCGAGGAATTGGCGGTGGGCGCGCAGTTCAAGCTGCCGTACATACATGTTGTCGTGAACAACTCGTACCTGGGCCTGATCCGTCAGGCGCAGCGCGGTTTCGACATGGACTACTGCGTGCAGCTGTCCTTCGACAACCTGAACGCCCCGGAACTCAACGGTTACGGTGTCGACCACGTCGCAGTTGCCGAAGGCCTCGGTTGCAAGGCACTGCGTGTGTTCGAACCGGCTCAGATCCAGCCTGCCCTGCGCAAGGCCCAGGAGCTGATCGAAGAGTTCAAGGTTCCGGTGATCGTCGAAATCATCCTGGAGCGCGTGACCAACATTTCCATGGGCACCGAGATCAACGCCGTCAACGAATTCGAAGACCTGGCGCTGGTCGGCGACGACGCACCGACCGCGATTTCGTTGCTCGATTAACTGCTGACCGCTCCCCCTGTGGGAGCGGGCTTGCTCGCGAAGACTGCTTCACATCCAACAGAGATGTTGACTGACCCACCGCTTTCGCGAGCAAGCTCGCTCCTACAAGGGGGCTTCACACATTTACGGGAGACCACCATGCCGCGTTTCGCAGCCAACCTGTCCATGCTGTTCACCGAACAGGACTTTCTCGCCCGTTTCGAAGCGGCCGCCAAGGCCGGCTTCAGTGGTGTCGAATACCTGTTCCCGTACGACTTCAGCTCCGCCGAAATCAAGGCCCAGCTCGACGCACACAGTCTGACCCAAGTGCTGTTCAACCTGCCGGCCGGTGACTGGGCCAAGGGCGAGCGCGGTATCGCGTGCCTGCCGGACCGGGTCGAAGAGTTCCGTGCCGGTGTCGACCTGGCCATCGCTTACGCGCAAGTGCTGGGCAACAACCAGGTCAACTGCCTGGCCGGTATTCGTCCGCAGGGCTTTGACGATGCCACCGTGGAGAAAACCTTCGTCGCCAACCTCAAGTACGCGGCCGACAAGCTGCAAGCGGCGGGTATCAAGCTGGTGATGGAAGCGATCAACACCCGTGACATCCCAGGTTTCTACCTGAACAACACGGCGCAAGCCCTGTCGATTCGCGAGCAGGTCGGCAGCGCCAACCTGTTCCTGCAATACGACATCTACCACATGCAAATCATGGAAGGCGATCTGGCCCGCACCCTGCAATCGCACCTGGGCGAGATCAACCATGTGCAGCTCGCGGACAACCCGGGGCGCAACGAACCAGGCACCGGTGAAATCAACTACCGCTTCCTGTTCGAACACCTGGACCGCATCGGTTATCAGGGCTGGGTCGGCTGCGAATACAAGCCGCTGACCACCACTGAAGCGGGCCTGGGTTGGCTGAAAACTCATAACGCGATCTGAGATTAAACAGGGTTTCTGTGGCGAGGGAGCTTGCTCCCGCTGGGGTGCGAAGCGCCCCCAAACCATTCACTGCGGTGAATCAGGCAGAACCGGCTCTCAGGATTTACGACTGCTTCGCAGCTGAGCGGGACGATGCGGCGATCCGACAAGCTCCCTCGCCACAGGGTGTGCTCGTCTCAGCTACGTAGACAAAATTTGGCTACATAAAAACAAGAGGATTTTCTCATGGCTAAAATCGGATTTATCGGCACCGGCATCATGGGCCACCCAATGGCGGCGAACCTGCAGAAAGCCGGTCACAGCCTGTTCCTGTCGGCCCACCACGACCCTGCGCCTGCCGACCTGATCGCCGCTGGCGCCGTTGCCCTGGCGAACCCGAAAGAAGTTGCCCAGGAAGCCGAGTTCATCATCGTCATGGTGCCCGATACCCCGCAGGTCGATGACGTGCTGTTCCGTGCCGACGGTATCGCTGCTGGCGTGGGCAAGGGCAAAGTCGTCATCGACATGAGTTCGATCTCGCCGACCGCCACCAAGGCCTTCGCTGCAAAGATCAATGAAAAAGGCGCGCAATACCTCGACGCCCCGGTATCCGGCGGTGAAGTCGGCGCCAAGGCTGCGACCCTGAGCATCATGGTCGGCGGCGATGCCGACGCTTTCGAACGCGCCCTGCCGCTGTTCCAGGCCATGGGCAAGAACATCACCCTGGTCGGTGGCAACGGCGACGGTCAAACCGCCAAGGTGGCCAACCAGATCATCGTGGCCCTGAACATCCAGGCCGTGGCTGAAGCCCTGCTGTTCGCTTCGAAAAACGGTGCCGATCCAGCCAAGGTGCGTGAAGCACTGATGGGCGGTTTCGCGTCCTCGAAGATCCTCGAAGTGCACGGCGAGCGCATGATCAAGGGCACCTTCGATCCAGGCTTCCGCATCAGCCTGCACCAGAAGGACCTGAACCTGGCCCTGCAAGGCGCCAAGGAGCTGAACATCAACCTGCCGAACACCGCCAACACCCAGCAAGTGTTCAGCACCTGCGCAGCCATCGGCGGCAGCAACTGGGACCACTCGGCGCTGATCAAGGGTCTGGAACACATGGCGAACTTCTCGATTCGCGACAAGAAGTAAGCCCTGCCCCATCCCTATGTGGGAGCGGGCTTGCTCGCGAAAGCGTCAGGTCAGTCAACATCTCTGTTGAATTTGAAGCCGCATTCGCGAGCAAGCCCGCTCCCACACTGGACCGAGTTGCCCTTCAAATAACAAGAATTCCGGGAGCCCGCCATGTCGGTCGATCCGCAACAATTGCTGCGCGAGCTGTTTGCCACAGCCATCGACGCGGCGCATCCGCAACAAGTCCTCGAAGCCCATTTGCCTGCCGACCGCAGCGGTCGCGTGATTGTCATCGGTGCCGGCAAAGCTGCCGCCGCCATGGCTCAAGTGGTCGAGCGTTGCTGGCAGGGCGAAGTGTCCGGCCTGGTGGTGACCCGTTACGGTCACGGCGCACCTTGCGAAAAAATCGAAGTGGTCGAAGCCGCGCATCCGGTACCAGACGCTGCAGGTCTGGCCGTGGCCAAGCGTGTGCTGGAACTGGTCAGCGACCTGAGCGAGAACGACCGTGTGATCTTCCTGCTCTCCGGTGGTGGCTCTGCCTTGCTGGCACTGCCGGCCGAAGGCATCACCCTGGCCGACAAGCAGTCGATCAACAAAGCCCTGCTCAAGTCCGGCGCGACCATCGGCGAGATGAACTGCGTGCGCAAGCACCTCTCGGCGATCAAGGGTGGCCGCCTGGGCAAAGCCTGCTGGCCTGCCACGGTTTACACCTATGCGATTTCCGATGTACCGGGCGACCTCGCCACGGTCATCGCCTCCGGCCCCACCGTGGCCGATCCGAGTACCTCGGCCGAAGCCCTGGCGATCCTCAAACGCTACGCCATCGAGGTTCCGGCTTCGGTGCGCACCTGGCTGCAAAGCCCCGAGTCGGAAACCGTCAAACCCGGCGACCCGAACCTGGCGCGCAGTCATTTCCAGTTGATCGCCCGCCCGCAGCAATCCCTTGATGCGGCGGCGGTGAAATGCCGTCAGGCCGGGTTCAGTCCGCTGATCCTCGGCGACCTCGAAGGCGAATCCCGCGAGGTGGCGAAAGTCCACGCCGGCATCGCACGGCAGATCGTCCTGCATGGCCAGCCACTGGCAGGGCCCTGCGTGATTCTCTCTGGCGGTGAAACCACCGTCACCGTGCGCGGCAATGGCCGTGGCGGACGCAATGCCGAGTTCCTGCTAAGCCTGACCGACAGCCTCAAGGGCCTGCCCGGCGTCTATGCGCTGGCCGGCGACACCGATGGCATCGACGGCTCCGAAGACAACGCCGGCGCGATCATGACCCCGGACAGCTACGCCCGTGCTGCCGCCCGGGGCCTGAGCGCCAGCGACGAGTTGGACAACAACAACGGTTACGGCTACTTCGAGGCGCTCGACGCCCTGATCGTCACCGAGCCGACCCGTACCAACGTCAACGACTTCCGCGCCATTCTGATCCTTGAGAGCACTAAACATGACGCCTGATAAAAAGGTCAAAATCCTCGCCACGCTCGGCCCGGCCACCGATGGCATCGACGCCATCCGTGAGCTGGTGCTGGCCGGGGTCAACATCTTCCGCCTGAACTTCAGCCATGGCGATCACGCCGACCACGCCCAGCGCTTCCAGTGGATTCGTGAAGTCGAGCGCCAGCTGAACTATCCATTGGGCATCCTGATGGACCTGCAAGGCCCGAAACTGCGGGTCGGCAAGTTCGCCGAAGGCAAGGTGCAACTGGTGCGCGGTCAGGCCTTGCGCCTGGACCTCGATGCCACGCCGGGCGATGAGCGCCGGGTCAACCTGCCCCATCCGGAAATCATCGCCGCGCTGGAACCCGGCATGGACCTGCTGCTGGACGACGGCAAGTTGCGTCTGCGGGTAGTGACCAAGTACGCCGACGCCATCGACACCACCGTGCTCAATGGCGGCGAACTGTCGGACCGCAAGGGCGTGAACGTGCCACAAGCGGTGCTCGACCTGAGCCCGCTGACCGCCAAGGATCGCCGCGACTTGACCTTCGGTCTGGAGTTGGGTGTGGATTGGGTGGCGCTGTCGTTCGTGCAACGTCCCGATGACATCCGCGAAGCCCGCACCCTGATCGGCGACAAGGCGTTCCTGATGGCCAAGATCGAGAAGCCCTCGGCCGTCGAACAACTGCGCGAGATTGCCGAATTGAGCGACGCGATCATGGTCGCCCGTGGTGACCTGGGCGTGGAGGTGCCGGCCGAAAGCGTGCCGCAGATCCAGAAGAACATCATCAGCACCTGCCGCCAGCTCGGCAAACCGGTGGTGGTGGCGACGCAGATGCTGGAGTCGATGCGCTTCTCACCGGCGCCAACTCGCGCCGAAGTCACCGATGTGGCCAACGCCGTGGCCGAAGGTGCAGACGCGGTAATGCTGTCGGCGGAAACCGCGTCCGGCGAATACCCGCTCGAAGCCGTGCAGATGATGAGCAAGATCATCCGCCAGGTGGAAAACGGTCCGGACTATCAGACTCAACTCGACGTCAGCCGACCGAAGGCCGAGGCGACTGTTTCCGACGCGATCAGCTGCGCCATTCGTCGCATCAGTAACGTGCTGCCGGTGGCGGTGCTGGTGAACTACAGCGAGTCTGGCGCGTCGAGCCTGCGCGCGGCGCGGGAGCGGCCGACGGTGCCGATCCTCAACCTGACGCCGAACCTGCAAACCGCCCGTCGCCTGAGCGTGGCGTGGGGTGTGCACTCGGTGGTCAATGACCGCCTGCGTCAGGTCGATGAAGTCTGCTCCACGGCACTGGAAATTGCCCAGGCCCAGGGTATGGCGCAGCGTGGCGACACACTGTTGATCACAGCAGGTGTGCCGTTTGGGCAGCCGGGGTCGACTAACTCTTTGCGCATTGAGACATTGATCTAGCGCTTGAACTGGCCTCTTCGCGAGCAAGCCCGCTCCCACAGTTGATCTGTGTGCACCACAGAATCAATGACTGAACAAAGATTCAATGTGGGAGCGGCGATGCGGCGACCCGACTTGCTCGCGAAGCAGGCGACACGATTCACCGGAAACACCACAGACTTCATCATGCCTGCCAACCATTTCAACACCCACTGCCCCGACTGGGCCGAAGCATTGCTCAACGGCTTCAGCCAGATCTTTCTCCAGCGCAATCCGCTGTGCGGCCTGCTGTGCGTCCTGGCCATTTTGTTCACGGCGCCCGCCTTGCTCGGCGGCGCCTTGCTCGGTGGTGTCGCCGGGCTGCTCACCGCGCAACGCCGCAACTATGCCAAGGCTGATCGTCAGGCCGGGTTGTTCAGCTACAACGGCGTCCTGCTCGGACTGTTACTGAGCCTGTATTTCCCCTGGTCGGCGATGATGCCGCCACTGATTCTGGCCGCCGGAGGCCTGAGCGCGATGATCACTCAGCAGTGGCTCAAGCGCGTCCGGTTCAGCCAATGCCTGCCGGCCTACACCGCGCCCTTCGTCGGGCTGGGCTGGTTGCTGCTGTGCGTCGCCACGCCCTCGACAGAGGCGCACTTGATCGAAGTCAGCACCCTGAACATGCTCACCGCCCCCCTCAAAGGCATTGGTCAGGTGATGTTCCTCGGCCATCCGCTGGCCGGTGCGATGATTGCCGCCGGTTTGCTGATCGCTGATCGCCGCGCATTTTGCTGGGCAATATTGGCCTCTGTCGCGGGCATGGGCTGGAGCCTGTTGCACCACGACTTCTATACCGCACTGCTCGGCCTCGGTGGCTATAACGCCGTGCTGGCCGCCCTCGCCTTCAGCTCGCAGCGTCGCCAACCGTGGTTGCCGCTGCTTGGCATCGGCCTGGCGCTGTTGCTGACGCCGGTGTTTGCCGCCATCGGCCTGCCCACGCTGACCGCGCCGTTCATTCTTGCCGGCTGGCTGATTCGCAGCGTTGTGCAAATGCTTGGCAAAGCCACGGTCGAAAGCGCGCCTTGCGCTCCCGGGGAGAATCAACCTAGGCTGCGCTGATTTTCAGCCAAGGCGATGTGCATGAACAGCAACGACACGTGGCGTAATCGCCTGTACGTGATTATTTTCCAGACCGACACCGTTGCCGGTCGACGCTTCGACTCCACCTTGCTGCTGATCATCCTCGCCAGCCTGGTGGTGGTGATCCTGGACAGCATCGATGACGTCCACCAGAACTACGCCAGCCTGCTGGCGTACATCGAGTGGGGCTTCACGATCATCTTCCTCGGCGAGTACATCCTGCGCCTGTACTGCTCGCCCAAACCGCTGCACTACGCGTTCAGTTTCTATGGGCTGGTGGACCTGCTGGCCATCGTGCCCGGCATCCTCGCGCTGTACTACAGCGATGCCCAGTACCTGCTGATCATCCGGGTGATCCGGATGCTGCGGATCTTCCGCGTGCTCAAGCTCGGCCCGTACCTCAAGCAAGCCCATTACCTGCTCGATGCCTTGCGCGGCAGCAAGCAGAAAATCCTCGTGTTCCTGCTCAGCGTCTGCACTCTGGTCATCGTGTTCGGCACCCTGATGTATGTGATCGAAGGCCCGCAACATGGCTTCACCAGCATTCCCAAGGGCATTTACTGGGCTATCGTGACCTTGACCACCGTCGGTTACGGCGACATCGTGCCCAAGACCGCACTGGGCCAGGTCATCTCGTCGATGGTGATGATCACCGGTTACTCGATCATCGCCGTGCCCACCGGGATCTTCACCGCCGAACTGGCCACGGCCATGCGTGGCGGCCAGCTGCATCGCGACTGCCCGGTGTGTGCCAAAGACAGCCATGAACCCGAGGCGTCGTTCTGCTCCCGTTGTGGCAACGCATTGTTCAAAAAACTGGAATAAGCAAAGAGCTTTTTAATCTTTAAAGGACTATACGAGCCCAGCTATAGTCGCTGGCAAATTGCCCCACTTTTAATAGAACAAGGAATGCGCAGTGAAAAAACTCTTTGGCGCCTCACTTCTCGCTGCTGGCTTGGCCCTGGGCAACATCGCCCAGGCTGCACCGACCCTGCTCAACGTTTCCTACGACGTGATGCGAGATTTCTACAAGGACTACAACACTGCGTTCCAGAAACACTGGCAAGCCGAGCACAACGAAAACATCATCCTGCAGATGTCCTTCGGCGGCTCCAGCAAACAGGCGCGCTCGGTCATCGACGGCCTGCCGGCTGACGTGATCACCATGAACATGGCCACCGACATCAACGCCCTGGCGGACAACGGCAAACTGGTCCCGGACAACTGGGTCACGCGCCTGCCGAACAACAGCGCGCCGTTCACTTCGGCCACCGTGTTCATCGTGCGCAAGGGCAACCCGAAAGCCCTGAAAGACTGGCCGGACCTGCTCAAGGACGGCGTTCAGGTCATCGTCCCGAACCCGAAAACCTCCGGTAACGGTCGCTACACCTACCTCTCGGCCTGGGGCTACGTGCTGAAAAACGGCGGCGACGAAAACAAGGCCAAAGACTTCGTCGGCAAACTGTTCAAGCAAGCGCCGGTACTCGACACCGGCGGCCGTGCCGCCACCACCACCTTCATGACCAACCAGATCGGCGACGTTCTGGTGACCTTCGAAAACGAAGCGGAAATGATCGCCCGCGAGTTCGGCCGTGATCAGTTCGAAGTCATCTACCCAAGCGTTTCCGCCGAAGCCGAGCCACCGGTGTCGGTGGTCGACAAGACCGTCGACAAGAAAGGCACCCGCGCAGCGGCCGAGGAATACCTGAAGTACCTGTGGTCACCGGAAGGCCAGGAGATTGCCGCGGCGAACTACCTGCGCCCGCGCGACCCGGCCGTGCTGGCCAAGTACACCGACCGCTTCCCGAAAGTGGACTTCCTGTCGGTCGAGAAGACCTTCGGCGACTGGCGCACCGTGCAGAAGACCCACTTCAATGATGGCGGGGTTTTCGACCAGATCTACAGCGGTCAGTAATCGCTGAGCGGCAATGAAAAAGGCGACCTGTGCAGGTCGCCTTTTTTGTGGCTGCCATTTCAGCTCAGGTTGCCGCAGAAAATATTCTGGTTCCCGTCGGCCGGGCTTTCACGCACAACCAATGAAAAGCCGCCCGCTCGAAGAGTCTCGTAGGCGACCGGTGCGCTCTTCCAGAAATACTGATGCGACGCCGCAGAATAGAACCGCGCATTCGGCCCGTCGTTCATGTCATAGGCCGGTTTCGCACCCAGGCTCGCACAGCTTCCCGGATAGATATAAGCCTGCAAACGACCCGGCAAAGCACTACCCATGCTTTCGCCACTGACCGCGAACCAGAACACCGTTGCATTACCGTCGGACATCATGATGGGCCGGGCGATTTTCCCGGCATTGATGGAAGTAGCGTTCAGGGGAACGTTGGTGACCTGACGATCAGGCACCGTCGAGCACCCAGAGATCAACCCAACCGCTACCACCAACGCCAGCGACGATACGATTTTCATCGTGATACTCCCGCTTGAAAGGACGCGTTGAAGTGATCCCCCTGTTGATTCTAGTTGTCAGGCCAATGTGGGCATTTCTTCGGATGGTCGGTCAGGCCTGCAAAGACTACATCGGCGGCGTCACGCCATCCTTGCCCGCCGAGATGGATTGAGCGGTAAGCGTGCCGTCAGCACCCTGCGTGACAAAGGTCACGATCTTCACGCCCACCTTCAACAGGCTGCGATCGGCCGGCATCAGGTTGACGATGGGTACGTCTTCGGGGACCAGAATCTTTTGCTGGCCGCCCTTGTAGTTGACGGTCAGTACCCGGCCATTGCTCACCACCAGGTCGCCGACGCTGCCGTTGGTCATACTGCTGCCCTTGACCAGATCAAACGGCCGATGACCGTCGCCACTGCCGGCCAGCTCCGGCGGAAAAACGTGGACCTCCAGGGCCTTGAGGGTCCCATCCTCTTGGGGAACAGCCGCGGAACCAATGTAGCTGCCGGGCTTGATGTTTTCGATGTTGGCCAGGGTCACGGCGCGGACCTTGGTGTCCTTGGTCAGGTTGATCACCACGTTGTCGCCGCTGTTGGCATGGACTTTCAGAATGTCCGGGCTGACACCGGTAATCTCTCCGCGCACCCCGATTCGCGTACCCGGCGCATCCTCGGCCTGGACCAGGCCAACGCTCAATACGCTGATCACGGTAGCGACACAAACGCGGCGAATCAGCTGACGAAACTTCATCTTCATGGGACGACCCTCCGGTGGTGTGACAGGAAGAGAGAACATAAGCACGCTATCGAACAAGATGTAAGTGAATGTATCATTAACCTGCATAGTTCTGACGCAAGGCTCTACGACGGACGACACACGCGTTCGTCAGTCATTCCGCAATGGAATGATTGCTATCACTCCAATCCCACTTCCGCCGTTTCAGGCAGCCCATTAGCCTGCGCGCATTCCTTTCCGTACAGCGAGACCCGTTATGAACCCAGCGACCCAGGTGCCCCACGGCACCGCGACAATGACCCGAGGCATGGTGCTGCTGTTCGCGTTCTGCTGCGGCGCGATTGTCGCCAACATCTACTACGCCCAGCCGATCATCGGCCTGATCGCCCCGGACATCGGCCTGACAAACACCATGGCCAGCCTGATCGTTTCCCTGACCCAGATCGGCTACGCGCTGGGGCTGTTTTTCCTGGTGCCGCTGGGGGATCTGCTGGAGAACCGCCGGTTGATGATCATCACCACGCTGGTGGCAATTGTCAGCCTGCTGGGCGCCGCGTTCACCGATCAGCCGAACGTGTTTTTGCTGATTTCGCTGTTGGTGGGGTTCAGTTCGGTGTCGGTGCAAATCCTGATTCCGTTGGCCGCGCATCTGGCGCCGGAGGAAACCCGTGGTCGTGTGGTGGGCGGGATCATGGGCGGTTTGCTGCTCGGTATCCTGCTGGCCCGGCCGGTGTCCAGCGTGGTGGCCGACCACTTCGGCTGGCGGGCGATGTTCATGATTGCCGCGGTGTTGATGGCGGCCATCAGCATCGTGCTGGCCGTGACCATTCCCAAACGTGAACCTGATCACAGTGCTTCCTATGGCCAATTGCTGGGCTCGCTGTGGACGCTGTTGCGCAAACAACCGGTCCTGCGCCAGCGGGCGTTTTACCAGGGTTGCATGTTTGCCACTTTCAGCCTGTTCTGGACCGCCGTGCCACTGGAACTGGCGCGCAATCACGGTTTGTCGCAAAGCGAGATCGCGATTTTCGCGCTGGTGGGCGCCATCGGCGCCATTGCCGCCCCGATCGCCGGGCGCCTGGCCGATGCCGGTCACACCCGCTTCGCCTCATTGCTGGCCCTGCTGTTCGCCAGCCTGAGTTTCATGCCAGCGTTTATCCATCCGGCCTACAGCGTCATCGGCCTGGCGGTGACCGGCGTGGTGCTCGACTTCTGCGTGCAGATGAACATGGTCCTCGGCCAGCGTGCGGTCTACGCCCTCGACGGCAAAAGCCGCAGCCGCCTGAATGCGCTGTACATGACCAGCATCTTCATCGGCGGCGCCTTCGGCTCTTCGGTGGCCAGCGCGGTGTACGAACACGGCGGCTGGTTGTGGATCGTGATCGTCGGCAGCGCGTTTCCGCTGTTGGCGTTATTGCGGTTCTTGAGTGTTTCGCCGAAGGCTTCGCTGGCGACGGCGTAAGCTTTAAAGCATCGTCGGATCGCCGCCCGGAGCAATCGAGCGTCGACCGGCTGCTCCCACAGGTTGCTTGCAAACCTTGTGGGAGCGAGCCTGCTCGCGAATGCCAGCGGCGCCCCCGACTTACTGCCGAACCAGCTTCTCCATCGCCGCATCCGCCAAAAAGGAGGAGCGGCTTTTGACGTTGTGCTCGCGCACATAGCGGTCAATGCGCTGGATCACATAGCCGGGCAGCGTGACATTGACCTTCTCGGTCTTGCCCATGTACGGCGAGATGTCCAGTTCCAGCATGCCCCAGCCCATGTCGGCGAATTCCGGATTGCCGCGGTGCAATGCCGCCGAAGTCGGCATCGGTATCGTATCGCCGTCCGCCGCCATCTCCTGCAGCATGATGTGGGCAATTTCGACGGCTGCGTTGTAAGCCTCTTCAAAGGTATCCCCGGCGGTCACCGCGCCTGGAATATCGGGGATCTGGATACCGATGGCGGTGTTCTCGTCGCCCCATTCGATACAGATTGGATATTGCATTATGGATCTCCTGCGTAACTGGCTGGCGGGCAGTACAGCCCGGCTCGCCGCCTGATGCTCTTGACCGTCCCGATCGGTAAATCCTTTTTTGGATGAGGGACGGGAATGGTGTACGGGTTGTAAGGGTGCGTGAAGATGTGATGACTGCCAGTGACCCGGTCCAGGGTCCAACCCGCTTCCACCAACTCCTTGATCAATAGCCTGCTCTGCACCACCAGCCTCCTTGCTTGGCAAAAACAAAAATAACCCTAGAGTTATCTTTACTCAAGCACAAAAACCCGAAGTGCGACGTACGGTTGTTTTACAGAGTGTGATGAAAGCCCCTGATGAAAGCCCCGCCATTCCCCCCAGGCATGAATGCTATGCCTCCCGCCCGTGTTCCGCGCTCCCCGCCCCAAGGTCAACATTGATCCCAGCCAGACCGGCTCCGTCCACGAGGATTACGATCATGTCCCTGCAAACAAAACTCGATGCCTTCAAAGCCGACTTCAAGGCCGGCAAACCACCGTACAACGCACCGGCTGATATCCACCCGGTGATGGAGCGGGCAACCGCCGAACTGATTGCTTCGGGCGCGGCGAACAAGGCGCTTAAGGTTGGCGACAAGGCGCCGCTGTTCACTCTGAAAGATCCCGACGGTCATCCGCTGTCATCCGCCGACTTGCTGGCCAAAGGTCCATTGGTGCTGACGTTCTACCGAGGCGTGTGGTGCCCATACTGCAATCTGGAACTGCAAGCCTTGCAGGCTTTCCTGCCGACGTTGCAGGAAGCCGGCGCCAGCCTGGTGGCCATCTCGCCGCAGATTGCCGCCAACAGCCGCAAGTCGATGCGCAGCAATGGCCTGCAATTCCCGATCCTCAGCGACCGCCATAACGATGTGGCCGACGCCTTCGGGCTGCGCTTCGCGTTGCCGGACTACCTGATCGAGTTGTATAAAAACCTGCGCAATGATCTGCCGACCTTCAACGATGATCCGTCCTGGACATTGCCGATGCCGGCTCGCTATGTGATCGGGCAAGATGGCGTGATCCGTTACGCCGAGGTCAACCCCGATTACACTCAGCGCCCAGAGCCTGAAGCGATGCTGGATGCGATTCGCGGTTCGCACTGACAACATCTATCCCTTGTGGGCTTGCGATAACTTCCAGATTTTGCACAAGGACCTTCAATGGACCGCCTCGGCGCAATGGAAACCTTCGTCTACGTGGTGGAAACCGGTTCGTTTTCCGCTGCGGCCCGACGCCTGAATATCGGCCAGCCGGCCGTGTCGAAAACCATCGCGCAACTCGAATCGCGGTTGGCGGTGCGACTGTTGCTGCGTTCGACCCGGGGCCTGACGCCCACCGAGGCCGGGCTGGCCTTTTTCGAACGGGCCAAGCGCGCCATCGAAGAAGCCGACGAGGCCGATAACGCCGCACGGGGTTCCGCCAGCGGGCTGAGTGGCAACCTGCGTATCTGTGCGGCGGTCACCTTCGGCCGGCTGCACATCGTTCCGCATTTGGGCCCCTTCCTGGAGCAAAACCCGGCGCTGAACATCGACCTGATGCTCGATGATCGCAACGTCAATCTGGTGGAAGAAGGCGTCGACATCGCCCTGCGCATGGGCGTGCTGAGCGACTCGGGGCTGACCGCCCGCAAGATCGCCGAATGCCGGCGCATGGTACTAGGCACACCGGCGTACTTCGCAAAACACGGCGAGCCCACCTGCCCCGCCGACCTGTGCAAGCATCAAGCAATCGTCTACACCCTCGGAGGCGGCGCCAATTGGCAGTTCAACAAGGACGGCGATGAGCAATCGGTGATCATCAGCGGCCGGATCCGCGTCAACGCCGCCGAAGGCCTGCGTGAAGCCGTGCTGGCCCATCAAGGGCTGACCATGGCCTCGCAATGGATGTTCGCGCCGGAACTGGCCGACGGTTCAGTCCGGGAAGTGATGAAGGACTGGGCACTGCCGAACCTGGATCTGTGGGCGGTGTTCCCCACCGGGAGAATGGCCAGCGCCAAGGCTCGGGCGTTTGTGGAGTATGTGCAGGGGTTGTTGACAAAAGCAGTCTGAAAACCGCCCGTTTCGTTTATTGCGATTTTCGATTAATTCGAATAGCCTGCCGACATCGATTATTCAGAATATTGGAAACCGTCATGTCGACCGTCATTCATCCGCCAATCAATTTGCCCGCGAAACACGAAATACAGGCCGCAATCGAGGGGCAACGCACCCTGGCTGCCTATCTCGCCACCCAGTTCGAAACTCAGCACATCCAGATATTCGATGAGCAGAACGAAGCGCACAACATCGAAATGCCCACCTCGGCGCTCCGTTTGCTAGTCGATATTCTGGCGGAGCTCGCAGCCGGTAACGCTGTGAAAGTAGTCCCGGTCCACGCGGAACTGACTACACAAGAAGCGGCGGACCTGCTCAATGTCTCACGTCCACACCTGATCAAACTGCTCGAATCCGGTGAACTGTCCTACCACAAAACCGGCAAGCACCGACGTGTGCGCTTTGCCGATTTGATGGACTATAAAAACCGGCGCGACACCGCCAGCGAGCAGGCAATGATGCTTCTCGCCGAGCAGGCACAGGCGCTAAGGACAGGATACGAGTGAGGCACACTTCATTTACCGCTGTATATGACGCTTGCGTGCTTTACCCCGCTCCCTTGAGAGACTTTCTGATGTGGCTCGCGCTCTCCGGGCTTTTCAGGGCGAAATGGTCAGTGGCAATACACGATGAATGGAAACGCAATCTGCTAAGAAACCGCCCGGATCTCAACGCCACGCAATTGAATCGCACCTGCGAGCTAATGGATCTGGCGATTCCCGACGCCTGCGTGTCGGGGTACGAAGCTTTGATACAAGGACTGACGCTGCCCGACGCGGATGACCGACATGTCCTGGCGGCTGCCATTCGTTGCAACGCCAGCGTCATTGTCACCTTCAACCAGAAAGACTTCCCCCGCACCGCGCTGCAACCTTATGGCATCGAGGCCCAGCACCCCGACGAGTTCGTCGATAACCTTTTCGACCTGGATCCGGCAGCGGTGGTCGCCGCGGCACAACGACAGCGCAAGCAACTGAAGGCCCCACCGATGAACACTGACACTTATCTCGATCTCTTGTTACGTCAAGGCCTGGTTCAGTCGGTCAAGGCATTGAACAGTTTCCGGGCAATGCTCTGAAAGTCACCACGCCTGATCGTTACAACACACACCCATCAAACCCGACCCTGACATTCACCGGCAATTCACCCCGATGCTCCATCAACCACGCATCCAGGGTATGCCCGACATGGGTCAATACCGCCGACTTCGGCTGCAACTCATCAATGCACTGCAAGGCCAGGTTCAGGTCGTTGTGATTGCGCGGGGCCTGGGGTTGCGGTGGCATGGAGCAATCCAGCACCAGCACATCCAGTGGTTCACGCCGCAGCCAGCTCAACGTGTCCGGCGGCAGGCCTACGGTGTCGGTCAGGTAGGCGATTCGCCGCCCCTCTCCTTCCAGCAAATAACCGAGGGTCGGTTTCGAGTGTTGCAGTGGCAGTGCGGTGACGCTGAGCACAGCGAACTGCCGGGTTTCGAAGCTATCGAACGGCTGGCTGAAATCGAGAATGCCGGGGTGTTTGTAGAGGTCGGCCAGGCCTTCCGGGTCCACGGGACCGTGGACCGGAATCACCAGGCCCTGGCCCCAGCGCATATGCAACAGGCCCTGAGCGTGATCGGCGTGGTAGTGGGTCTGGAAAATGCCATTGAAACTGCGCGGCGGGAAACGTTCGCACAGGTCAGGCAAACCGCTGTCGATCAACCAGCGCTGATCTGCGCACTCGATCAGCGCGCTGCACGGTCGACGCTGCAAGCGCTGATCGTGGCGGGCCGCATCGCAAGCCACACACTCGCAACCGTAGACCGGCACTTGCCGGGCATCACCGGTGCCCAGCAACGTCAGGCGCATGTAGATTGCTCGTCAATGCAGGCCAGCAAACGTTCGACCGTAGACTCCAGCGGCCCGGAGTTGTCGAGCAAGTGCACGGCCTGATCTTCAGCCAACAGCCGCTCGTTGAATCGGGTATTGCGTGCCAGACGCTGATCGATCTCGACCAATGATTCTCGCCCGCGCTCCAGCAGTCGTTGGCGCAACACCGCTTGATCTACGGTCAGCAACAGCACCAATGCCTTCGGATAACGCAGGCGCGTGTTCTGCAAATGCCCCCGCGAGCCATTGACCAGTACATCCTGGCCGGCTGCCAGCCAATCGTCGATTTCCCGCGGGATGCCATAGGACAACCCATTGGCGTGCCAGCTCAGGGCAAACGCGCCCCGGGCTTCCATGTCGGCGAATTGTTGCGCGCTGACGCCCAGCGCCGCCTCGCCCACGGCTTCGGCCGAGCGGGTAATGACCCGCCGCACGATTCGACAGCCGCGTTCGGCCAACCGCGTTCGCGCGGCATCCAGCAGGCTGTCCTTGCCCGAACCTGAAGGCCCGATGAGATAGATCAACCTGCCTGCCATCAAAACACCCTCTTCGCTTGTCGCCATACTTGCTGGACCACCGGCAAACCGTCCTGACTGCGCGCTTGCAGCAGATCAGCCCGCAGGCCCGGTGCAATCTCGCCACGATCGTTCAGCCCGGCGGCCCGGGCCGGATTCAGGCTGACCATGCGCACCGCTTCGGCCAGACCGATCCGCTCACTCTGCGCCGCCAGCGCGAACGCCGATTGCAGCAGGCTCGCCGGGTAGTAGTCACTGGACAGAATATCCAGCAAACCTTCGGCGGCCAGATCGAAGGCGGCCACGTTACCCGAGTGCGACCCGCCGCGCACGATGTTCGGTGCGCCCATCAACACATTCATGCCGTGCTCCCGGCAACCGCGCGCGGCCTCGACGGTGGTCGGGAACTCGGCGATGGTCATGCCGTAGCGCGCCGACTCCTCGACGTGGGCCAGGGTCGCGTCATCATGACTGGCCACCGACAGGCCAATGGCCAGGCAGTGCTCGACAATCGCCGCGCGGTAGCGGTCGCTGTAGGTGCGCGAGTTGGCCATCTGCAAAGTGATGAAGTCATCCATCTGCGTGGTCGTCAGGTGGTACTTGCCCATGTAGTACTCACGGTACTTGGATTCCAGCACGAACTGGCGCTGACCCGGCGAGTGGTCCATCACCGACACCAGTTGCACCAGCGGGTTTTCCACCAGATCGCGGAACACGCTGAGGGTGTCCGGGTGGCACAGTTCGCAGCGCAAGTGCAAACGGTGTTCGGCGCGGGTCAGCCCGGCATCGGAGGCTTTGGAGATGGCGTCGAGCATCGCCGGCAGTTTCTGCATGCGATTGCCCTTGGGGTTCACATCGCCGATGGACACAGCGTCGAATACCGTGGTGATGCCCGCCGCGATGATCTGCGCATCGTGGCTGAGCACCGCTGGCACCGACGGCCAGTCCACGCCGGGACGCGGGGTCATGTGGCGTTCCAGGTTGTCGGTGTGCAGCTCCACAAGACCCGGCAGCAGGTAATCGCCATTGAGGTCCAGGGCCTGGGGTAAACGGCTCGGGCCTTCGGCGACCTCGGCGATCAAACCGTCGCGCAGCACCACGGTGCCGTAGAACACACGGTCAGCGGTGACCAGTTGGGCATTGCTGAGGATCTGTTCAACGGACATCGGCGTATTCCTCTTGGTTCACGGCGGCTGGAGTCATGTCGAGATGGCGATCGGCAACCGCCTCGCGGGCGATGCGGTCGTGGAAGATGCCGATCAGCGCGGCACCGGCGTTCTTGGCTTCGTTCATCAACTCCAGCACCACCTGGCGATTGCTGTCGTCGAGGGAGGCCGTGGGCTCATCGAGCAACATCACCGGCCACTCCACCATGAAACCACGGGCGATGTTGACCCGCTGCTGCTCGCCGCCGGAGAAGGTTCCGGGCGCCAGTTGCCAGAGGCGTTGTGGGATGTTCAGGCGAGTGAGCAAGGATTCGGCACGTGCTTGCGCCTGCTCTTTCGACCAGCCACGGGCCAAGGCCGGCTCCATCACCACGTCCAGGCACGCCACTCGCGGGATCACCCGCAGGAACTGACTGACATAACCCAGGGTGCGCTGGCGCACTTGCAGGATGTCCCGGGGCTCGGCGCCGACCAGCTCCCGCCATTGGCCGTCGTGCTGCACGCGGATGCTGCCGCCCGCCGGCAGATAGTTGCCGTACAGGGTGCGCAGCAAGGTGCTCTTGCCCGCGCCGGACTGGCCATGCAGGACCAGGCATTCGCCGGCCGCCACACTGAAATCCACTGCGCGCAGCACGTTGAGGACCACGCCGTTCTGCTGATGCAAAGTGAAGGTTTTCGAGAGGTCACGGACCTCGATCAAGGTATTCATCGCAGGGTTTTCCACTATTGAACGAGGCTTCACGGCTGCAACACCGACGACACCAGCAGTTGCGAATAAGGGTGCTGCGGATCGTCGAGGATCTGATCGGTCAGCCCGGTTTCCACCACCCGCGAGCGGCGCATCACCATCAAGCGATCGGCCAGCAAGCGAGCGACTGCCAGGTCGTGGGTGACGATCACCACGGCCAGATCCAGCTCACGCACCAGTCCGCGCAGCAGGTCGAGCAAGCGCGCCTGCACCGACACATCGAGGCCACCGGTCGGCTCGTCCATGAACACCAGCCGTGGACTGGACACCAGGTTGCGAGCGATTTGCAGACGTTGTTGCATGCCGCCGGAGAAGGTCCGCGGCAAGTCGTCGATGCGCTGCGGATCGATTTCCACCTGGCTCAGCCAATCGAGCCCAGCCCCGCGCAGTTGCTGGTAATTGCGCACGCCCTGGGCCATCAGGCGTTCGCCGATGTTGGCCCCGGCGGACACGCCCATGCGCAAACCGTCCCGCGGGTTCTGTTCGACGAAGCCCCATTCGGTGCGCAGCAAGGTGCGGCGCTCGGCTTCGCTGGCGCTGTACAGGTCCAGCCATTGGCCCTGTTTGTCGCGGTAGCCGATCTGTCCGCGCTGCGGCGGCAAGCGCCCGCTGAGCAGCGAAAGCAAGGTGGATTTGCCCGAGCCGGACTCGCCGACAATCCCCAGCACTTCACCGGGATACAAGTCGAAGCTGACGTCCTGGCAACCCTTCTCCGGGCCGTACAACAGCGACAGATCGCGCACCCGCAGCAAGGGTTGGGTGGACACGGACACTTGGTTTTTCAGCGCCTGGTTCATTGGCCCTGCTCCTGCTGGCTGACGCGCTGGGCGCAGTAATAGGTGTCGGAACAGACGAAGCTCTGGGTGCCGGCGTCGTCGAGAATCAACTCATCGAGGAACGAGTCGCGGCTGCCACAGATCGCGCAGCACTCTTCCCACTTCTGCGCTTCGAAGGGGTGATCCTCGAAGTCGAGGCTGGTGACCTTGGTGTACGGCGGCACCGCGTACAGACGCTTCTCACGGCCGGCGCCGAACAGCATCAGCGCCGGGCTCATGTCGAGTTTCGGGTTGTCGAATTTGGGGATCGGCGACGGGTCCATCACGTAGCGTTCGTCGACCATCACCGGGTAGGCGTAGGCCGTGGCGATGTGGCCGAAGGTGGCGATGTCTTCGTAGAGCTTGACGTGCATGACCCCGTAATCGTTGAGGGCGTGCATGGTCCGGGTCTCGGTTTCCGACGGTTCGATAAAGCGCAGCGGCTCGGGAATCGGTACCTGATAGACCATGATCTGATCGGCGTGCAGTGGCGTTTCCGGGATGCGGTGACGGGTCTGGATCACCGTCGCCTCCGGCGTGCTTTCGGTGGTTACGACGCCTGCGGTGCGGGCGAAGAATCGGCGAATCGACACAGCGTTGGTGGTGTCGTCCGCGCCCTGATCGATGACCTTGAGTACGTCATCGTCGCCGAGAATCGCGGCGGTCAACTGCATGCCGCCGGTGCCCCAGCCATAAGGCAGCGGCATCTCGCGACCACCGAACGGCACCTGGTACCCGGGGATCGCCACGGCCTTGAGCAAGGCGCGGCGGATCATGCGTTTGGTCTGTTCATCGAGGTAGGCGAAGTTGTACGCCGCATCGCGCACCGGAGCCTGGCTCAAGTCATTCATGGTTTTGCCCCTCGGCAGGCTTGCGCAGTTTGCGGATCAGTTCCAGTTCGGCCTGGAAGTCGACGTAGTGAGGTAACTTCAGGTGCGAGACGAAGCCTGCGGCCTCGACGTTGTCGCAGTGCATCAGCACGAACTCTTCCTGCTGGGCCGGCGAGACGATTTCTTCGTTGTATTCGTCAGCGCGCAGCGCTCGGTCGACCAGCGCCATACCCATGGACTTGCGCTCGGCGTGTCCGAAAGCCAGACCGTAGCCACGGGTGAACTGCGCCAACTCCGTGGCCGAACCGACGAACTGGTTGACCATCTCGCACTCGGTGACTTCGATGCTGCCCAGGTTGATCGGGAAACCCAGCTCTTCGGGATCGATCCACACCTCCACTTCGCCGATACGGATTTCCCCGGCGAACGGGTGATTGCGGCCATAACCGCGCTGGGTGGAATAACCCAGCGCCAGCAGGAAACCTTCGTCGCCACGGGCCAGGGCTTGCAGTCGCTGGGCGCGACTGGCCGGCAGTTCCAGCGGGTCGCGGGTGATGTCGGCCACGCTTTCGCCGTTGTCCGATTCGTTCTTGATCAGGCCTTCCTGCGCCAGCAATCCGAGAACTCGCGGGCAGGCTTCGAGGCTGGCATTCGGCGTCACTTGCGGTCCCGGGTATTCGCCTTCGGCCAGCAGCGCAAAGTCCAGCAGACGATGGGTGTAATCGAAGGTCGGGCCCAGCAGTTGCCCACCCGGCACGTCCTTGAACGTAGCGGACAAGCGCCGACTCAGTTGCATGTTCTGGGTATCGATCGGCAGGCTCGGGCTGAAGCGCGGCAACGTGGTGCGGTAGGCGCGCAGCAGGAAGATCGCTTCCACCAGATCCCCCGCCGCTTGCTTGATGGCCAGCGCAGCGAGTTCTTCGTCGTACAGCGAGCCTTCGCTCATCACCCGCGCCACCGCCAGCGGCAGTTGCTGACGGATCTGCTCGACGCCGAGCTCAGTGACCGAGGTATCGCCCCGGCGCTTTTTCGCCAGCAGTCGGTGGGCATTGTCGATGGCCTGTTCGCCACCCTTGACGGCTACGTACATCAGGCGCGCTCCTCTGCGATGCGGGTGCTGCGGGGCAGGCCGATCAGGTCATGGCCGGCGGTGAAAAACAGGTCAAGCCCACGGGGGAATTCGTTGCGCAGTTCACGTTCGCGCCAGAAGCCATCGGCCACCGGCAGCGCGACGCCGTGTTCGCTTTCGATGCCCGGCCCGCGCCACACCAGCCCTGCCCCGCCGTCGAGGCTTGGCAGTTGAACCAGCAGGGTGCAGGACTGGTCCGGGTAACGGTCGTTGCCTGCATCGAAACCGCTCAGGTCGAGCAGATCCTCGGCGGCAAGCAAGGCAAACCGTGCGTCTTCACGTTTTGCGGTCAACGGGCAACCACAGTGGAACGCCAGGTTGGCGCGGATCAGCGGCGTGTCGAAGGACGGCGCCAGCCACAGCGGGGTGTCGACATCCAGCAGCGCCAGGCACAGTGCGTAGGTCGCGGGCGCCAAGCCTTCGAGGCTCGGCGAGGTGTGCAGCGTCTGGATCAGACCGGGGCCGGCCAAGGCCTTGAGTGCAGCACGAAATCCGCGCTGGGCATCCAGCACCGGGTCGGCGAAAGCCGGTTGCAACAACTGTGCGCTCATCAGTTTTCTCCTCGCACGAGGGTGAAGAATTCGACTTTGGTGGCGGCGGTTTCCGCCTCTTTTTGCGCCCGGCGTTCGGCCTGAACAGTCGCCAGCGGCGTGATCATCTCCGCCAGCCAATGACGCTGTTGCGCGCCCTGCAAGTGCGCGTCGGCCAGGGCGGCCAGTTCGGCGTGGACCTTGTCGCGACCCGCCAGATAGCTGTAGCCGGTACGACCATCGGCCAGGCGCACCACGCAGCGGGTCACGCTCATTTCGCCTACGTTGAACGGCGCGCCGTTACCGCCCATGCGGCCACGGACCAGGGTCATGCCGATTTCCGGGGCGCGGATCAGTTGGTACTCGACATCACGCAAAGCGGCTTCGAAGGGCTGCAATTCACTGCGGCTGGCGCGGGCCAGCACACCGATCCAGTGCTGCCGTTCGGTATGAGGAACAGGGTTGTGCATTGCGTTCTCCATCAGGTGACGACCTGGTACTGGAAGCGATCCGAACGGCTGGTGGACTGGGCCAGCTCCACGGCACGGCCGTCGCGATCGCGGGAAAGGGTGAACACACTCAGCGCCGGCAGATGCCGGGGCATCAGCAGCAACGCAGCCTCTTCACGGTTGGGCAAGCGAGCGCCGATCAGGCTCTGGGTGCGGGTCAGCGGCAGGTCCCGCTCGCGCAGGTACTGGCGCAGGGAGCCGCCGTTGTAGTCCGCCAGCAGCGACGCGTGGCTGGCGCAGTAGCGATGGCGGATCAGGCTGACCGGTTGGTTGTCGAGCTTGCGCAAGGTCTGCAACTCGATCATCGGCGCCATCTCGGCTAGCCCTAAGTGCTGCGCCTCTTCACGGCTGGCGAAGCAGTAACGGCGCTTTAGCAACAACGCTTCGACGCCATGCCCCTGGGCCGACAGCGACTGGCTGTAGGCACTGTCGGCGGTCACCGAGTAAATCAGCGGCCGCTCCAGCACCTGAGTGCCCTTGCCCTGGCGGCGCAACAGGCTGCCTTCGAACACCAGTTCATCGATGGCGCGGCGCAAGGTATGGCGGTTGACCCCGAAGCGCTCGGCCAACATCACCTCGCCCGGCAGGAAATCTCCGGCGCGGTAGTCCGCCAGCTCCCGGCGCAGGATGTCGGCCAATTCGCGGTACACCGGCTCATCTTGTCTAGACAACTGCATGCTTTAAAAAAAGCGCCCGCAGGCACCCCTCCGAAAATCAGATGAACTGCTTGCGCAGGCGTTGCGAGAGAATGTCGATCAGGCTGACCACAACGATGATCACCAGCAAAACGGCGCAAGTCTGAACAAACTGAAAGGCGCGGATGTTCTCCCAGAGAATCACCCCGATCCCGCCGGCACCGACCATCCCCACCACCGTCGCCGAACGCACATTGGCCTCGAAGCGATAAAGAGCGTAGGACACCCACAGCGGCATCACTTGTGGGATCACCCCGTAGATCACTTCTTGCAAGGCACTGGCACCCGTCGCCCGAACGCCTTCGACCGGTCCCGGATCAATCGCTTCCACGGCTTCGGCGAACAGCTTGGCAAGTACCCCGGTGGTGCTGATCCACAGTGCCAATACCCCGGCAAACGGTCCCAGGCCGACGGCCACCACGAACAACATCGCGAAGACCATTTCGTTGATCGAACGGAACGCGTCCATCACCCGGCGCAGCGGTTGGTGAATCCACCACGGCGTGATGTTTTCCGAGCAGAGAATGCCCAGCGGCACCGAGCAGACAATCGCCAGCACCGTGCCCCACAGGGCGATTTGTACGGTGACGATCATTTCCTTGAGGTACATGCGCCATTCATGGAAGTCCGGCGGGAAGAAATCCGCGGCGAAGGTCGCCATGTTTCCCGAGTCGCGGTACAGCGCCATCGGATTCATTTCGGCGCCGTGCCAGGCCCAGGCCAGCAGGACCAGGAACAGGCCCCAACCGAGGTACTGCGGCCAGGTGCGCTTACCGACAGCTTCAGCGTGCAGAGTGGTCATGAGGGTTCTCTAAATTGCGTAATGCAGAACATGTAGGAGCGAGCCTGCTCGCGATGGTCGTCAACGATGACGCGGGAAACCGGGAGAAACGCGGTGTCCTTACGTTCATCACGAGCAGGCTCGCTCCTACAGGGGTTAGCCGTTGGCTGCGGATTTTTTTTCGGCGGTTTTGTCGAGCAAGGTGATGCGCTCTTGCAGCTTGGCCAACTCGGCATCGATGTCGGCCAGTTTTTTGGCCTTGTCGGCGGCTTCCAGCTTGTCGTCGGCACTGACGGTGGTGCGTTGCTTGAACAGTTCCAGCTGACGGATCGGCAGCAACTGGTCGTCGCTGGATTTCAGGAACTTGCCCAGTTGCATGCCCTTGAGCACAGCTTTCTCTTCGTCGGTGTCGCCGTAGCTGAAGATGAAATCGCGGATCTTGGTTTTCTCGCTGTCACTCAGCGCCTTGCTCCACACCAGCGGGTCGGCCGGAATCAGCGGCGACTTCCAGATCACCTTGAGCTGTGCCGCCTTGTCAGGCTGGGTGACTTCCAGGCGGTCCCAGCTTTCGGTATTGAAGGTCGCCACATCCACTTGGCCCTTGGCCACGCTCAACGCGTTGACTTCATGGCTGGAGTTGAGGGTGCGCTTGAACGCGGTGGCGGCGTCGACGTTGTTCTTGGCAAACACGTAGTAGCCCGGCACCAGGTAGCCCGAGGTGGAGTTCGGGTCACCGTTGCCGAAGGTCAGGTTCTTGGCGTTTTTCAGCATGTCGTCGACGGAGTTGATCGGGCTGTCCTTGCGCACGATCAGCACGCTCCAGTAACCGGCGGCGCCACTGGCGGCTGCGGTCTGGGCGAAGATCTCGCCGTTGGAGCGGTCCACCGCTTCGATGGCGGCCTTATTGCCCAGCCAGGCCACATCGACCTTGTTGAAGCGCATGCCCTGGATCAGGCCGGCATAGTCAGAGGCAAACGTGGCGTTGATCTTCAGGCCGGTCTTCTTCTGCATGTCATCCAGGAACGGCTGCCAGATGCTCTTGAGGTTTTGTGAAGACTCGGTGGACATGATGCCGAAGTTGATGGCTTTTTCTTCCGCCTGGGCGGTGCCCAATACACAGCTGGCGAGTAGCGCTGCACCAGCAAAAACGCGACCGATACGGTTCAACATGGAAAGGTTTCCTGAGGGTGAACGGTTGGGGAATCCGGGGTTGATCACACGCGCGCCAACACCAGTCGAGGCGCAGTTTCGCTGTGACGGGAAGACTCGGAACACATGAGGCTGGTGTCGATGTCGGCACCGTACAAATCGTTGAGGAACTGGCCGCTCAATTGAGAACCCGGACCGTCGAAATGAATCCGACCGGCCTTGAGCGCCACGGCACGCGGGCAATAACGGGTGGCGTAGTCGACTTGATGCAGGGTCACCACAACCGTCTTGCCGTCGCGGCGATTGATGTCGGCGAGGATCTCCATGACCTTGCGCGCCGATTCCGGGTCGAGGGAGGCAATCGGCTCATCCGCCAGAATCACCTCGGCCCGCTGGGTCAATGCACGGGCAATCGCCACGCGCTGCTGCTGGCCGCCGGACAGGGTCGAGGCCCGTTGTGCCGCCAGGTCAGCCAGGCCGACACGGTCCAGGGACTCCATGGCGAACTGCTTTTCCTCGGCATTGAACAGGCTCAAGTTGCCACGCCAGCGCGGCATGCGCCCCAGGCAGCCGAGCAGCACGTTGTCGAGCACGCTCAAACGGTTGACCAGGTTGAACTGCTGGAAGATGTAGCCAATGTCGGCGCGCAGGCGGCGCACCTTGCCATTCAAACGGCCGGATGCCTGCACCTCGCGGCCCAGCACCTTGACGCTGCCGCCGTTGTTGCGATCGCAACAGGCCAGGCCCGCGAGATGGCGCAACAATGTGGATTTGCCGGAGCCGGACGCGCCGATCAGCGCGACCATCTCACCGGCCGCGATGGTCAATTCGAGGTCGACCAGTGCGGTTTTGCGCGCAAAGGTCTTGTTCAGATGATCGACATGGATAGCTGCGTTCATGGGCTTCTCTGTCTGGTTGAACAGCCGTCCGTGGCTGTATTTGAGTTCAACAGACTTTAGGCATGGGGCATGTCAGCCCTATGACTTGCACATGTCACTGGATGGGCCATTTGATGAAGGTTTTGTGAAAGGTTGAGCTGGAGGTTTCCGCATTTGGTCCCGGTTGTACCCATTGTTGTGATCACTCACGAACCCTGTGGGAGCGGGATTGCCCGCGAAGGCTATGTGTTGGGCGACGTATTTTTTGCTGGTGTACATATCCGTTTCTGCGGTAACGGCCACTTAGGGTTCCGCCCTTACGGCGGGTTACTTGGAAGAGCCCCAAGTAACCAAGGGCTCTTGCCCCTGACGTTCGGTGCCTCGCCCAGGCTCGGCATGCCCTTGCTCCGGTCCTGCTCCGTGGGCCCGCCGCCATCGGCCATCCATGGCCGGCGGCGGCTAACCCGGCATCCATGCCGGGTTGCCCACTGCGCAGAACCTCCACTCGGCCTCTCGAGGGGGCAAGAAGATCAAAAGCCAAAGCAAAAGCAAAAGCGAGGCGGCCTACCGGCCGGCCTGATCGCGGGGTTCGTTCGCCTGTGATGCTCTTGGTCGGCCGGTAGGCCGCCATCGCGAGCAGGCTCGCTCCTACAGTTGGACTGGGTACATTCGAAAGAAATTGGTCGGCTGTCAGGCTGCCTTCGCGGGCAAGTCGGATCGCCGCACCGCCGCTCCCACAGAAGAGCAAAAGCAGATCGGCGTACACCCACTGCTTTTCACCACTCATCAGGCCGAGCGTTAGCTCGCCTGCAGCTCTTGATCTTGATCCACCCGCCCCCTCGGAAGGCTGAGTGGAGGCGTTCATCCGGGGGGTAGGCGCGCAGCGCCGTTCGGCGCAGCCGAACACATCGAGAGGAGGTCGAGCGAAGCCGACCGGAGGCGATGCCCCCGGATGAATGCCGGAGCGAAGGAACCCCGAGCCTTAGCGAGGGGCCGTACGTTCGGGGCGAGCGTTTTTTGGGTTACTTTTTTTAGGCGCTTGTAAAAAAAGTGACTCGCCGTAAGGGCGAAACCATAAGCCGCCGTTACCAAAAAACGGATATGTACACAGTCAACAAAAGACAGGCCGGCTATCAGGCCGCCTTCGCGAGCAGGCTCGCTCCCACAGGGTTCAGCAATGCCCCGGCAATCACATTTCAGCAGGCACAAAAAAGGCAACCCGAAGGTCGCCTCTTTGCGTTACTGCCCGAATTGCCGCCCCAGGCCACCCGGCACACCGTGAATGTCAGTATCCTCCCACGGCCCGTTCGGACCGATCGACCGGCTCCAGCCGTTATCCCAGCGGTAATAGGTACGCTGGCGATAAAAGGTATTGGGCTGATCATCAAGCACATACACCCCAAGCTTCGGATCCCAATGGCTATTCCCCCCTGGTGGTGGCGCGAAGCTCGCAGAGGTGCGTGGCAACGGCTTGGAGGGTTTCACCGGAATGGTCGGCTTGCTCGGTACAGGCGACGTCGAAGGCGTGGGACTGGGCTGCGACGGCGGGAACGGTGGTGGTGCCTGATGTTCCGTTGGTTGCTGGACCGCACAAGCGCTTAACCCCATAACGACGCTGAGCAGGGTGATACGAGCGAATGCGGTCATGATTGCGTTTTCCTGTTATTTATCCGGGCTGTCGATAGTCAGTGTTTGCGGCGCGGTGGTGCTGCTGGCCATTGGCTGGCTGCGACCGATCCATTCGCCGGCGGTCGGTTTGCCGGCACGGGAAATGCGCGCAACCAGTTGGACTTCAGGGAAGTTCGACAGTTTCAATTGCGGCATCATTGCGTCGGCATCACCCAGTTCGACAGTCACCGGCAGGTCGGCCACAGTCATGCGCTTGACCGCCAGCGGGGCTGGAGGACCGGAGATCGCACGGGCGAAGATGAACACGCTGTCGCCAGGCTGGACCTTGGCTTTGAGGTCCGCTGCCAGATCGACGCTGACCTTGAGCAACGCCGCGGTCTTGGCCGCCGGTGCTTGCGCAACCTTGCCGCCACTGGCCACCAGCTTCTCCGTGGCCCGGGTAATTCCGCCTTGCAGTGCCTCGCGGGACTTGTCTTCCGGCGGCAATTGCGCCAACAGGCGATTCCAGTAATCGATGGCGTCCTGATAACGCTCGCTTTCGAACGCGGCAATGCCGAGCAGTCCGAGACTGGTGACTTCTTTCGGATCGGCCTTGAGCGCTTCGTCGGTCAGGGCCTGGACCTTGTCCGACCACTTCTTGCCATCGGCGAAGTACTGGGCCTGGGCCCATTGACCGAGCAGCTCGGGCTGACGACCGGCCAAGTTCACGGTTCGTTCGAACATCTTCGCCGCGTCCGCCGGGCGATCCTGAGCCATGTAGGTGCGACCGAGGAAGTACATGCCTTCAGCGGATTCCGGCTGAGCGGCGACCGCGCGCTCCAGGCGTTTGGTCATTTCTTCCATCGACTGCGGTGCCTGCGCGAACTCGCGGGTCAGCTCAACCTTGTCGCTGGCACCGTAATGCATGTACAGCCCCAGGCCCAGCACCGGCACCAGAATGGCCGCCAGCAACGGCAAGGGTTTGCCCAGACGCGACACCCGCGGCGCTTCAGCGCCTTCGGTGTCCGCCAGCAATTCACGAGCGGCTTCGGCGCGACCGGCGTCCATTTGCGCCGCGTCGAGCACGCCCTCTTCCTGCTGAGTCTGCAACTCAGCCACGCGCTCCTGATACAGCGCGACGTTCAGGGCGGTGCGATCCTCTTCGCGCTGGGCGCGACGGCTGCGCAGCACCGGGATCAACAGAAAACTCAGGGCAACCAGAAGCAGCAGACCTGCAGCGAGCCAGAAATCAATCATTCTTGGTTTTATCCAACAGGTGGTCGAGGCGCGAGCGCTCCTCGGCAGAAAGCGAGTCCGGGGTGCCGGCGCGTTGCACGCGACGACGGCGGACGATCACCGCGATGATCACGACACCGCCCAGCAGCAGGCCGGCGGGGCCGAACCAGAGCAAGGCGGTCTTGGCGTTCAGCGCAGGCTTGTAGCGGACGAAATCACCGTAGCGATCGACCATGAAGTCGATGATCTGCTGGTTGTCCTTGCCCTCGCCGAGCATGCGGAAAATCTCTTTGCGCAGGTCGGCGGCAATCGGTGCGTTGGAATCGGCGATGTCCTGATTCTGGCACTTGGGGCAACGCAGCTCTTTGGTCAACTCGCGGAAACGCTCGCGATCACCTTCCTTGGCGAACTCGTAGGTGTCGATGGCCGCGTGGGCCACGCCCGCCAGGCTCAAGCCCAGGACAACGGCAGCGATCCAGCGCTTCATGGCTTGGCCTCGTCGACCAGCGCCTGGTACTTGGCCGCCAGTTTTTCGCGCCAGACCTGCTCGTCGATCACGCCGACAAACTTGTCGCGGATGATGCCCTTGGCGTCGATGAAGAAGGTTTCCGGCGCGCCGTACACGCCGAGGTTCAGGCCCAGCGAGCCTTCGTCGTCACGGATGTCCAATACATACGGATTGTGGAAGTCCGTCAGCCACTTCAAGGCATCGGCGTTGGTGTCCTTGTAGTTGATGCCGTAGATCACCACGCCCTGCTGGGCCAGTTTGTTCAGCACCGGGTGCTCGACCCGGCAGGAAATGCACCAGGTGCCCCAGACGTTGACCAGCGCCGGTTTGCCCAGAATGTCAGCGCGGGTCAGGGTCTTGTCGCCCTGCACCGTTGGCAGGGAAAACTCCGGGAACGGCTTGTTGATCATGGCCGAAGGCAGCTCGGCCGGATCCAGGTACAACCCTCGGTAAAGGAATACAGCGACCACCAGAAAAATCGCCAGTGGCAACAACATCAACCAACGCTTCATGCAGTGGCTCCCGACATGCCCAGTGCTTCGCGCACGCGGCTTTTGACCTTGACCCGATAACGCCGATCCAGCGCCGCCAGCAACCCGCCGAAGCCGGTCAGCAAACCACCGAACCAGATCCAGCGCACGAATGGTTTGACGTGCACGCGCACAGCCCAGGCACCGTTACCCAAGGGTTCACCGAGGGCGACATAGAGGTCGCGGGTGAAACCGGCGTCGATGCCCGCTTCGGTCATTACCGAGTTCTGCACGGTGTACAGGCGTTTTTCCGGGTGCAGTACACTGACTTCCTTGCCATCGCGGATCACCCGCACGGTGCCCTTGTCGGAGGTGAAGTTCGGGCCTTCGAAATGCTTGGCGCCTTCGAAGACGAACTGATAGCCGCCCAGGTCCATGGATTCGCCCGGCGCCAGGCGCAGGTCGCGCTCGGCACTGTTCTGGCTCGACAGCACGACACCCAGCGCACACACGGCAATACCCAGGTGCGCGACCTGCATGCCCCAGTAGCTGCGGGTCAGGGTTGGCAGGCCTTTGATCAGGCCCTTGTGGCGAGTCTTGTCGAAGATGTCACGCACACCGGCCAGCAACACCCAGGCGGCGAGCATGAAGGTCGCGAGCACTGCCCAGTTGAAATCGCCGTACGCGACGCCGGCCACCACGGCCATGGCGGCGCTTCCGAGCAATATCGGAGTCAGCATGCTCACCAGCCATTTCACCGGGGTGTCTTTCCAGCGCACGATCACGCCGACCGCCATCACCATCATCAGCAACGCCATCAACGGAATGAACAGCGCGTTGAAGTACGGCGGGCCGACCGACAGCTTGGCGCCGGTCATGGCGTCCAGAATCAGCGGGTACAAGGTGCCGAGCAGGATCATCGAAGCCGCCACCACCAGCACCAGGTTGTTGCCCAGCAACAGGGTTTCTCGGGACCAGAGGTTGAAGCCGACCTGGCTCTTGACCACCGGTGCGCGCAGGGCGAACAGCGTCAGCGAACCACCGACCACGAACAGCAGGAAAATCAGGATGAACACCCCGCGCTCCGGATCGGACGCAAAGGCGTGCACCGAGGTCAGCACGCCGGAACGCACGAGGAAAGTACCCAACAGGCTCAGCGAAAACGCAGCGATGGCCAGCAACACGGTCCAGCTCTTGAACACGCCACGTTTTTCCGTGACCGCCAACGAGTGAATCAGTGCGGTGCCCACCAGCCACGGCATGAACGAGGCGTTTTCCACCGGGTCCCAGAACCACCAGCCGCCCCAGCCGAGTTCGTAGTACGCCCACCACGAACCGAGGGTGATGCCGATGCCGAGGAACGCCCAGGCCACGATGGTCCACGGACGCGACCAGCGCGCCCACGCGGCATCCAGGCGACCGCCCATCAGCGCGGCGATGGCGAAGGCGAAGGCCACCGAGAAACCGACGTAGCCCATGTACAGCATCGGCGGGTGAACGATCAGGCCGATGTCTTGCAGCAAGGGGTTGAGGTCGGCACCGTCGCTGGGCACTTGCGGCAGGATGCGCTTGAACGGGTTGGAGGTCATGATCAGGAACAGCAGGAAACCGGTGCTGATCATGCCCATCACTGCCAGCACGCGGGCCAGCATGACCTGCGGCAACTGCCGGGAAAACACCGACACCGCGAAGGTCCAGCCGCCGAGAATCAAGGCCCACAACAGCAGGGAACCTTCGTGGGCACCCCATACGGCGCTGAACTTGTAGTACCACGGCAAGGCGCTGTTGGAGTTGTTGGCCACATAGGCCACGGAGAAATCGTCGACCATGAAGGCGTAGGTCAGGCAACCGAAGGCAAACACCAGAAAGGTGAATTGCCCCCAGGCGGCCGGCTGGGCCAGGCTCATCCACAGGCGGTCACCGCGCCAGGCACCGAACAGCGGCACCACGGCCTGGGCCAGGGCAAAGCACAGGGCCAGGATCATCGCCAGATGACCCAACTCGGGAATAAAGATGCCGGACGTCATGGATCAACCCTCCTTCGCGGGTGTTGGAGCCGATTGACCGCTGTCTTTCAACGCCTTGGTCACTTCCGGCGGCATGTACTTCTCGTCGTGCTTGGCCAGCACTTCATCGGCCACCACCACGCCATCGGCATTGAGCTTGCCCAGGGCGACGATGCCCTGCCCTTCGCGGAACAGGTCCGGCAGGATGCCGCGATAAGTGATGGTCACGGATTTATTAAAGTCGGTGACGACGAATTTCACATCCAGGGAATCACTGGAACGCTCCAGCGAGCCCTTCTCGACCATGCCGCCGGCGCGAATGCGCGTGTCTTGTGGGGCTTCACCGTTGGCGATCTGCGTCGGTGTGTAAAACAGGTTGATGTTCTGCTGCAGGGCGCTCAGGGCCAGGCCGACGGCAGCGCCGACCCCGACCAGGATCGCGAGAATAATGATAAGACGCTTTTTGCGCAGCGGATTCACTTGCCGTTCTCCCGGCGCAAACGACGCGCCTCTTGTTGCAGATACCGCTTGCGGGCCAGGATCGGCGCCGCCACGTTGAGGGCCAATACCGTCAGGCAGATGCCATAGGCCGACCAGACATACAGGCCATGATGGCCCATGGCGATGAAGTCGCCGAATGAAGCAAAACTCATCGAGCGACCTCCAGGCTGTTTTCCACTTCGGCTTTGACCCAACTGGCCCGGGCTTCGCGCTTGAGCACTTCAAGACGCATGCGCAGCAGCAGGACGGCGCCGAAGAAACAGTAGAAACCCAACGCCGTCAGCAGCAGTGGCAGCCACATCTCGGCGGGCATCGCCGGTTTTTCGGTGAGGGTGAAGGTCGCGCCCTGGTGCAGGGTGTTCCACCACTCCACCGAGTACTTGATGATCGGGATGTTGATCACGCCGACGATCGCCAGCACCGCACAGGCCTTGGCCGCGCTGTCACGATTGCTGATCGCGTTGCCCAATGCAATGAGACCGAAGTACAGGAAAAGCAGGATAAGCATGGACGTTAGGCGTGCATCCCAGACCCACCACGAGCCCCAGGTCGGCTTGCCCCAGATCGCCCCGGTGACCAGCGCCACGGCGGTCATCCAGGCGCCGATGGGCGCTGCGCATTGCAGGGCGACATCGGCCAGTTTCATCTTCCACACAAGGCCGACGATGCCGCACACGGCCAGCATCACGTAGATGGACTGGGCCAGCATGGCGGCCGGGACGTGGATATAGATGATGCGGAAGCTGTTGCCCTGCTGGTAGTCCGGCGGCGCAAAGGCCAGGCCCCAGACCACGCCAACGCTGATCAACAGCAACGCCGCGACGCTCAGCCAGGGCAGCAGTTTGCCGCTGATGCCGTAAAACCATTTGGGCGAGCCAAGCTTGTGAAACCACGTCCAGTTCATACTGTTTCCATCACGGTTGCTCTTTACTGTGAAGAGCCAGGGCCTTTACTGGTTATTTTTTAACCAGACCTCATTATTCGCCGACGCTGATCTTCAGGCCAGCAGCTATTGCAAAAGGTGTCAGGGTTATCGCCAGGGCGGTCAGGCTACCAAGCCACAACAGATAACCGGTCGCCGGCATCCCCTGCAAGGCAGCCTGCAAGGCGCCACTGCCAAGGATCAACACCGGGATGTACAACGGTAGAATCAGTAGCGCTAGCAAAAGGCCGCCACGCTTCAAGCCCACCGTCAGCGCCGCGCCCACCGCACCGAGCAGGCTCAGTACCGGTGTACCGAGCAGCAACGAAAGCAGCAACACTGGCAGACAGGCGGCAGGCAAACCGAGCATCAGCGCCAGCAAGGGCGCGAGCAAAACCAGTGCCAGGCCGGAAAAAGCCCAGTGTGCCAGCACCTTGGCCAAAACCAGAAGAGCCAGGGGGTGCGGCGAAAGGACCCACTGTTCGAGGGATCCATCCTCGAAATCACTGCGGAAAAGCCCGTCCAGCGAGAGCAGGACCGATAAAAGTGCCGCGACCCAGACCAGCCCCGGAGACAAGGTTTGCAACAATTGAGACTCAGGACCGACGGCCAACGGGAACAGGGAAACGACGATGGCGAAGAACACCAGCGGATTGGCCAGTTCCGCCGGGCGGCGGAACAGCAGACGAGCCTCGCGGGCGACCAGCAGGCCGAAAACACTCATACGGCCCAGCTCCCCAGATCGATGTCGCGATAACCGGCCGGCATCCGGCTCAGCGTGTGATGAGTGGTCAACACCACCATGCCGCCGCGTTCGCAGTGGCCGGCCAGATGAGATTCAAGCTGTGCCACGCCCTGCTTGTCGAGGGCGGTAAAGGGTTCATCGAGGATCCACAGCGGCGGGCTGTCCAGATACAGACGCGCCAGCGCGACGCGGCGCTGTTGACCGGCAGACAGGGTGTGGCAAGGCACATCCTCGAATCCGCGCAGCCCGACCGCGTCCAGCGCCTGCCAGATCGCCTCATGGGTCGCCGGATGATGCAAGGCGCACAGCCAGCTCAGATTCTCTTCCGGCGTCAGCAAATCCTTGATCCCGGCCGCGTGGCCGATCCACAGCAGGTTGCGCGCCAGTTCGCCGCGTTGTGCATTCAGTGGCTGGCCGTTGAGCAGCACCTGACCGGCGGTCGGCTGCATCAGCCCCGAGAGCAGGCGCAACAGGCTGGTCTTGCCGCTGCCGTTGGGGCCGCTGATTTGTACCATTTCGCCACTGGCCAGTCGCAATTCGAGATTTTCGAAGAGCAGCCGAAGGTCTCGCTCACAGGCAAGGGCAACGGTTTGCAGGACAGGACTGGTCAAGGGTTCACGGGCCTTATACGGTTCAAGTCGGCTCTGGCGCGGCCGTTAAAGAGATGCAGCATAGATGCAATGACGTCTTGTTCTAGAGAGCTGCGTCAAACAATTGCAAAGTTTTCGCCATTTTTGGATACAACGGCGCGGCATTATACATGCCAGACCTTACTCTAAAGAGTGCATTTTCCTCAGGTTGTGACCGCGTATGACAGGCGAAATGAACATCCTCCCGCTACCGCAAACCCTCCCGGCGACTTCGCACCCGCCGGTGGTCAGTGGTGAGTTGCTCAAGTTGCTGACGCCGGTGGAGGGGCTGATCAGCGTCGGTCAAACCGCCCAGGCCGAAGTACTGTCGCTCAAGCAGGCGGATCAGACTTTCCAGATGCTGCTCAAGGTCACCCTCGACAGCGGCCGCCAGACCACGGTCCAGACTACCAGTAATCAACCGCTGGCCCAGGGCACCACGCTGGTCGTCAGCCAACCCTCGGCCGGCAACCTGGCCGTGACGGTGCAACAGGCCATTGCCTCCAACATCACCACCCTCACCCGCCTCGATACCTCGCAACTGCCCGTTGGCACCCTGCTGCAAGGCAAAGTGCTGACCTCGCAAGTGCTGCCCCAGGTACCCGGCCAGCCCATGATCTTTCGCTCGATGGTGGGCCTGCTCAATACCGCACTGAGCGGCAGCACCCTGAACATCGACAGCCCACAGCCCTTGCGCATCGGCACCTTATTGAGCGCGCAGGTGCAAGACGCCCAGACCGTGAAATTCGTGCCACTGAGCAGCCGACAGGAACAACTGGCGGTGACCCGGCAACTGGTCGACCAGCAAAGCCGCCAGGGCTCGCTGGACGGCTTGCTCAAGCTCCTGCAGAACCTTGCGCCCTCGGACCAGACATCCGTTGAATTGCGCAGCGCCGCTGCCCGGTTGCTCGCCGGCTTGCCAGATGTTCAACAGTTGAGCACCCCCAAGGGCCTGGCCCAGGCCCTGGCCAGCAGCGGTGTGTTTCTCGAAAGCAAACTGCTGACCGGGCAAAACCCGACGCTCGCGCCGGACATGAAAGGTGACCTGCTGAAACTGGTTGCGCAGTTGAGTCAGGGCTTGCCGGCCAACACCAGCCTCGGCGCGATCATCGCCGCCAACACCCTGGCCCAAGCCATGCCGAACTTTGTCCGCAACGCCCTGGGCATGCTCGGCCAGGTCAGCGCCAAGCCGTCGCCGAGCGGTTTCCCGCTGCCCGAACGCCTGTTGCAAAGCACCGAGGGTGAAAACGACCTCGAACACCTGCTGCGCCTGGCCGCCGCCGCGGTTTCACGCCTGCAAAGCCATCAACTGTCGAGTCTGGAACAAACCGGCCTAACCGCCGACGGACGGCTGATGAGCACCTGGCAGCTGGAAATCCCGATGCGCAATATGCAGGACATCGTGCCCTTGCAGGTCAAGTTCCAGCGTGAAGATTCACCCGAAAAAGAACAGCCGAAGGAACGTCGCGAAGAACGCGAACCCAAGCAACAGCTGTGGCGCGTCGAACTGGCCTTCGCCATGGAGCCATTGGGGCCGCTGCAAATTCAGGCGCAACTGATCAAGGGCAGCCTCGGCAGCCAGCTCTGGGCAGAGCGGCCTTACACCGCCAGCCTGATCGAAAGCAACCTGAGCGGGCTGCGTGACCGCTTGCTGTCCGCCGGCCTGAACGTCGGCGACCTCGATTGCCACCTCGGCACACCGCCCCAAGGCCCGCAAACCCGCCTCGAACAACGCTGGGTCGACGAAACCGCATGAAAAATCCCAACGCCCCACGCCAGGCCATTGCCCTCAAATACGACGGCAGCCACGCCCCCACCCTCACCGCCAAGGGCGACGAAGCCCTGGCGAAAGAAATCCTGCGGATTGCCCGCGACTGCGAAGTGCCGATCTACGAAAACGCCGAACTGGTGAGGCTGCTGACGAAGATGGAGCTGGGGGACAGCATTCCGCAGGAGCTCTATCGGACGATTGCCGAGATCATTGCGTTTGCGTGGAATCTGAAGGGGAAATTTCCGGCGGGGCAGGATCCGGATGCGCTGATGGTCGAGAAGGACATCACCGAGCGCGGGGATGATTATTGAGCTTACGAACCCGTTATGTAGGAGCCGGTTTGCCGGCGAATGCGAACTTGAATATTGCACCGATCATTTAGCCGCCTTCGCTGGCAAGCCAGCTCCTACGAAACGCAATAGCTTGAAACTGCGACCAACAATCAAACCATTGATGAGCCCTGCCCCCAGCGCCGCCGCTGCAACCGTCGACATTTCATTGGCCAGTTCCGGGTACATGGCCGCCTGGTAACCTTCGTAATAACGCCAGGCAAAAAAGCCCCAATACACAATCAGTACCTTGAACGTACCGGGTAGAACCAGATGTTGCCCCTCGCACTGCACATTGTTGTACGAGAAAAAACGCAGTGCCAGCAACCACCCCGCCAGCAATCCCAATGCATAGACTGAAAGCTGGATTGCAATTTCCTGGGAGGGATTGAGCGATGCGAGGGACAAAGCCACGAATATCACGGGTGATATCTGCAATGACCTTTTCGATACGTGGCTCCTGAAACAGGCGATGACGCCGTAGTAACTCAGAATAAAAAACACCGCATAAACCCACAGCGGTGTACCACGCAAAATGTCGATCATAAGCCTTCCTGGCACTGTGTATGTTTGAGCAGATCAAACTACTGATCGCTGGTTGCGATCACAAGACGGTGGGATCTGAGAATGTTATAGGCAGGAGACTACGACAGCGTAATCCCTGTCTGAGGATAGAGAGGAATGAGTCGGATCGCGGGGAAGATTGCTGCGCATTCGAGGACGCCTTCGCGAGCAAGCCCGCTCCCACATTTGGTCTTCTGTGAACACAAATTTTGTGTACGACATTGATCCAGTGTGGGAGCGGGTTTGCTCCGGGCGGCGTTCCGACGAAAGCGATTTCAGCCGGATAGCAACACTCAGTTCTTGTGAAGCTTACTCATCAACTCCGCCTCAGCCTGGGTCAAGCCGCAGGACTGGGTCAGTTCGTTGACGCTGGCGCCCATTCCGACTAACCGCGCTGCCTGGGCAAACGACAGGCTTGAAGGATCACGCTGTTCCAGCTGGGTGAGTTTGTCCGGCAACGGCGCAACGATCGCCCGCAGCTCGTGCAGGTCTTCGCCCATGCGCACATTGCCGTTCTGGTAGTCGTCGACGCGCTTGGCCAGGTCCTTGATGCGCTGATCACGCAGCGCATCACCCTTGGCCTGTTGCGCGGCGATGTGCTTTTGACCGCGAATGTACGCCAGGAACATCGCCAGCGTGCCTGCCCAAAACAGGAACAGGACAATGACCGCAACCTCGAGAATCAATCAGATACTCTCCAGTTCCGACCATTCTTCTTCGCTCATCATCTTGTCGAGTTCGACCAGGATGAGCAGTTCGTTGTTCTTGTTGCACACGCCTTGAATGAACTTGGCGGACTCTTCGTTACCCACGTTCGGCGCGGTTTCGATTTCCGACTGACGCAGGTAAACCACTTCGGCCACGCTGTCGACCATGATCCCGACAACCTGCTTGTCGGCTTCGATGATGACGATACGGGTGTTGTCGCTGATCTCGGCATTCATCAGGCCGAAGCGCTGGCGGGTGTCGATCACGGTGACGACGTTGCCGCGCAGGTTGATGATGCCCAGCACGTAGCTCGGGGCACCCGGGACCGGGGCGATTTCGGTGTAACGCAGGACTTCCTGGACGCGCATCACGTTGATGCCGTAGGTCTCGTTGTCCAGCTTGAAGGTGACCCATTGCAGGATCGGATCTTCGGAACCTTTTGCCGCCGTTGCCTTGTCATTCATACCCTGACCCCTCAAGAAACCGCCCTGGCGGTGTGTGTTCCGTGCAACGCCATCAGAGTGACGTCGCCTGTTTTGTTTATTTGACTGATGTCGGTTTTTGGCCCGGCTTGACGCCAGACATGTGCTTGGCTCCGCCGCTGGCGATCAACTCGGCCAACGAGGCGACATCGAGCAAGGCGCACATGTGTTCAATCACCGTGCCGGCGAGCCATGGCCGCTGACCTCGGTGACTTCTCCATTTGATTTCATTCGGGTCCAGGCGCAACGAACGGCTGACCTGATGCACCGCCAGCCCCCACTCGTAGCCCTGCACCGAAATCACGTATTGCAGGCCCTGCTTGAAATCGTCGCGGTAACGGTCGGGCATGACCCAACGCGCGGTATCGAGCACCTTGAGGTTGCCGGCCTGGCTCGGCAGAATGCCCAGGAACCACTCCGGCTGGCCGAACAGCGGCGTCAGCTCGTGACCGGCCAGTGAGTAAATCGAGCCCAGGCACACCAGCGGCACCGCCAGGGTCAAACCGGCGACATCGAACAACAGGCATTCGAAGGGTTCGGCAGCCCAGGACGGACGACCGTCGGTTTCCACCGGTGGCGGCGTATTGCTCGGCGGCAAATGAACTTCAACGACGGGCGGCACCAGCGCCTGAGGCGCCTCGATAACCGTAGTCTCCAGCGCTTCAGCTTCCTCAATCGGAACCACCAGGGCTTGCAACAGTGGCGCAAGAGTCGATACCGGCGCCAGAACGGGTTCCTGCGCTTCGACCACGGCTACGGGAGCCTTTGCCAAAGGCGCGACCACCGGAGCGGCAGCCACTGCGGTTTTCTGTGAATCCCGGGCCTGTTCTTCGAGCACCGCAGCCTGAAATTCATCCAGTACGCCTTGCTCTTCGACGACTTTCACCACTTCGACAAGCGCCTCAATCTCCGGGGCCATGTCCTCGGTTGCGTCTTGCAGCAAGTTGTCCAGATACGACTGCAACGCCAGTTGCGGGCGCGATGTCGTCTTCATCGGCCGATTCATTGGCACACCTGCGCGGGCGCTACGGGAATTGGGCTCATGTCACGCCACCTGCGCAACAAGTTGCGCCGCCAGCAGATGCTTGAGCAACGCGCGATAAGCGAGAACGCCTCGGCTCTTACCGTCGAATTGCGAAGGTGTCAGACCGGCGCGGCTGGCATCGCGCAGGCGTGTGTCCACCGGGATGTAGCCCTGCCAGATTTCCTCTGGAAACTTGTCGCGCAGCACGCGCAACGTTTCGAGGGACGCTTGGGTGCGGCGGTCAAACAGGGTTGGCACGATGGTGAAGGGCAACGCCTGTTTGCGCGAGCGGTTGATCATCGCCAGGGTGTTGACCATGCGCTCCAGGCCCTTGACCGCCAGGTGTTCGGTCTGCACCGGGATCACCAGTTGCTGGCTCGCCGCCAAGGCATTGACCATCAGCACGCCGAGCAAGGGCGGGCTGTCGATCACGGCGTAATCGAAGTCCTGCCACAGTTGCGCCAGGCTCTTGGCAATCACCAGGCCCAAACCACTCTGCCCCGGCGACTGGCGCTCAAGGGTGGCCAGCGCGGTGCTGGAGGGCAACAGGGAGATGCGTTCGTCACTGGTCGACAGCAGCAGTTGACCCGGCAGGCCTTGGGGCACGCTGCCCTTGTGCAAGAACAAGTCGTAGCTGCTGTGCTCCAGGGCGTCGGGATCGTAGCCGAAGTAACTGGTCATCGAGCCGTGGGGGTCGAGATCGACCACGACCACGCGCTTGCCCGCCTCCGCCAGTAAACCGGCTAAAGCGATGGAGGAAGTCGTTTTACCGACACCACCCTTTTGATTGGCGACTGCCCAGACTCTCATTCGGATTGTTCCTCCCGGCCGAATGGATCGACCGAGAAATAGCTCAACGTGTTAATGCGGGTGACGGAGAATTGACGGCGCTCTCTCGTACCGGCGACTTGACCGGGGTCGGTGCAGTTTGTGTGCCAGCACGCTTCAATGCGGCATCCGGTTGCGCATGGGCGGTTCCGGTGCCGGTCAGGCTGCGGCGAACATCGAGGTTGCGCGACACCACCAGCACCACGCGACGGTTGCGTGCGCGGCCTTCAGCGGTAGCGTTGTTGGCCACCGGCTGAAACTCGCCATAGCCCACCGAAGCCAGGCGACCGGGGTTCACCCCTTGCATCGCCAGCATGCGCACGATGCTGGCCGAGCGGGCCGAAGACAGCTCCCAGTTGGTCGGATACTGCGCGGTGCGGATCGGCTGATCGTCGGTGAAACCTTCGACATGAATCGGGTTGTCGAACGGCTTCAGGATCGCCGCAACCTTGTCGATGATGTTGAACGCGATGTCGCTGGGCATGGCGTCGCCGCTGCCGAACAACAGGCTGGAATTGAGCTCGATCTCGACCCACAACTCATTGCCGCGCACGGTCATCTGGTTGGAGCTGATCAGGTCACCGAACGCCGCACTGATGTCGTCGGCGATGCTTTTGAGGGGATCGCTGGCGCCGGCGACACCGGCATCGACCTGGTCACTGTCCTTGACCAGCGGCTTGGCCGGGGTCACGGTCTTTGGCCTCTCGTCACCGATGGGGATCGGCTTGAGCGAACGATCGGAATCGGTGAAGACCCCGATCAGCGCTTCGGAAATGACCTTGTACTTGCCTTCGTTGATCGAAGAGATCGAGTACATCACCACGAAAAAGGCGAACAGCAAGGTGATGAAGTCGGCATAGGAAACCAGCCAACGTTCATGGTTTACATGCTCTTCTTGCTGGCGACGACGGGCCATGAGTTTTTTCCCTTAATCCATGAAGCCTTGAAGCTTCAACTCAATGGAGCGAGGGTTTTCACCTTCGGCGATCGACAGCAGCCCTTCCAGCAGCATTTCGCGATAACGCGACTGGCGCAACGCAATGGATTTGAGTTTGGCGGCAATCGGCAGCAGCACCAGGTTGGCACTGGCCACGCCGTAGATGGTGGCGACGAAGGCCACGGCGATGCCGTTACCCAGTTGCGACGGATCACCCAGGTTGCCCATGACGTGAATCAGGCCCATCACCGCACCGATGATGCCTATGGTCGGCGCGTAACCGCCCATGCTTTCGAAGACCTTCGAAGCTTCGACATCGCGGCTTTCCTGGGTGTAGAAGTCCACTTCGAGAATGCTGCGAATCGCTTCCGGCTCGGCGCCGTCGACCAGCAGTTGCAGGCCTTTGCGTGCGTAGTTGTCGGGTTCGGCGTCGGCGATACCTTCAAGGCCCAGCAGGCCTTCCTTGCGTGCGGTCAGGCTCCAGTTCACCACGCGATCGATGCCACCGGCCAGGTCGACACGGGGCGGGAACAGGATCCAGGCGAGGATCTGCATGGCGCGCTTGAAGGCGCTCATCGGCGATTGCAGTAGCGCGGCGCCAATGGTGCCACCGAGCACGATCAGCGCTGCCGGGCCGTTGGCCAGGGCGCCGAGATGACCGCCTTCAAGGTAGTTGCCGCCGATGATGGCGACGAAGGCCATGATGATGCCGATCAGGCTTAGAACATCCATCAGATACAGGCCTCGACCAGGTGCTTGCCAATGTCGTCGAGGCTATACACCGCGTCGGCGAGCTCGGCTTTGACGATGGCCATCGGCATGCCGTAGATCACGCAACTGGCTTCGTCCTGTGCCCAGATCGAACTGCCGCCCTGCTTGAGCAGGCGCGCGCCTTCACGGCCGTCGGCGCCCATGCCGGTCAGGACCACCGCCAGAACCTTGTCGCCGTAGGACTTGGCTGCCGAACCGAACGTGATGTCCACGCATGGCTTGTAATTCAGACGTTCGTCACCCGGGAGGATTTTCACCGCACCGCGGCCGTCGATCATCATTTGCTTGCCACCCGGCGCCAGCAGCGCCAGGCCCGGACGCAGGATGTCGCCATCCTCGGCTTCCTTGACGCTGATGCGGCACAGCTTGTCCAGGCGCTCGGCGAAGGCCTTGGTGAAGGCGGCCGGCATGTGTTGAACCAGCACGAGCGGGGCCGGGAAGTTGGCCGGCAATTGGGTCAACACCCGCTGCAGGGCAACCGGGCCGCCGGTGGACGTACCAATGGCCACCAGTTTGTAGGCTTTGCGTTTCGGCGCGGGCGACGGCGCGGTGGCCGCATGCGTACGCACAGGGATCGGTGCCGGTGCCGGACGCACGGGCGCGCTGCTGCCGTAACTGCCGACGCTCGAAGGCGCAGGTGTTGGAGCGGGTGCGGCCACAGGGGCCGGAGCGCTGTAGGCACTGACACGACGATTGCTGCGCGCAATGCTCAGGATCTTCTCGCACAGCAGTTGCTTGACCTTCTCGGGGTTGCGCGAGATGTCTTCGAAATTCTTCGGCAGGAAGTCCACCGCGCCGGCATCCAGCGCATCGAGGGTGACCCGGGCGCCTTCGTGGGTCAGCGAGGAGAACATCAGGACCGGGGTCGGGCAGCGTTGCATGATGTGCCGCACGGCGGTGATGCCGTCCATCATCGGCATCTCGTAGTCCATGGTGATCACGTCGGGCTTGAGGGCCAGTGCCTGATCGATCGCCTCTTTGCCGTTGGTCGCCGTGCCGACGACCTGGATATTCGAATCCGCTGAAAGAATTTCCGAGACGCGGCGGCGGAAAAACCCCGAATCGTCCACCACCAGGACTTTGACTGCCATAAACACTCCATTAGATGGAGCGAGGCCAGGCGCCCCGCTCCACCAGAATCAAATACGCCGTGTGGCGTAACGCTTGAGCATGCTCGGAACATCGAGAATCAGCGCAATGCGGCCGTCACCGGTGATGGTGGCGCCGGACATACCCGGCGTTCCCTGGAGCATTTTGCCCAATGGCTTGATGACCACTTCTTCCTGGCCCACCAGTTGATCGACGACAAAGCCGATCCGCTGCGTGCCCACAGAAAGGATCACCACATGTCCTTCACGCTGCTCTTCGTGAGCGGCGGAGCTGACCAGCCAGCGTTTGAGATAGAACAATGGCAGTGCCTTGTCCCGCACGATCACCACTTCCTGGCCGTCCACGACGTTGGTGGTCGACAGGTCGAGGTGGAAGATCTCGTTGACGTTCACCAGCGGGAACGCAAAGGCCTGGTTGCCGAGCATGACCATCAGCGTCGGCATGATCGCCAGGGTCAACGGCACCTTGATGACGATCTTCGAACCCTGGCCCTTGGCCGAGTAGATGTTGATCGAACCGTTGAGCTGGGAAATCTTGGTTTTCACCACGTCCATGCCCACGCCGCGACCCGATACGTCGGAGATCTCGGTCTTGGTCGAGAAACCCGGGGCGAAGATCAGGTTGTAGCATTCGGTGTCGCTCAAACGGTCCGCCGCATCCTTGTCCATCACGCCGCGTTTAACCGCGATGGAACGCAGGACGTTCGGGTCCATGCCTTTGCCGTCATCGGAGATCGACAGCAGGATGTGGTCGCCTTCCTGCTCGGCTGCAAGAATCACCTTGCCGCCCCGGGCCTTGCCCGAGGCTTCGCGTTCTTCCGGTGACTCGATACCGTGGTCGACCGCGTTGCGCACCAAGTGGACCAGCGGATCGGCCAGGGCCTCGACGAGGTTCTTGTCGAGGTCGGTTTCTTCGCCGACCAGTTCCAGGTTGATCTCTTTCTTGAGCTGGCGAGCCAGGTCGCGAACCAGGCGCGGGAAGCGCCCGAAGACTTTCTTGATCGGTTGCATCCGGGTCTTCATGACCGCGGTTTGCAGGTCGGCGGTGACCACGTCGAGGTTCGACACAGCCTTGGACATGGCTTCGTCGCCGCTGTTGAGGCCGAGGCGGACCAGGCGGTTACGCACCAGCACCAACTCGCCGACCATGTTCATGATCTCGTCGAGACGCGCGGTATCGACGCGCACGGTGGTCTCGGCTTCGCTCGCCGGTTTTTCCGCCGGTGGCGCGGCCGGGGCACGCGCAGCAGCAGGTGCAGCGGCAGCAGCCGGCGTTTCAGCTTTTGGTTCGGGTGCCTTGGTCACTGGTTTCGGCGCCGCAGCCTTCGCGGCCGGCGCGGCAACGGACGTGTTCGATCCGCTGGCAACCGTCGCCTTGCCGACTTCGCTGAACCTGCCTTTGCCGTGCAACTCATCGAGCAGCGATTCAAATTCGTGATCGGTGATCAGATCGCTGCCGACCGCTGCGGCGGCTGGCGCGGCAGGTGCTGGCACAGAAGCAATGGCCGACTCGAGCGCATCGACAGCAAAGTTACCCTTGCCGTGCAGTTGGTCGAGCAGTGCTTCGAATTCGTCGTCAGTAATATCGGAGCTGTCGCCGGCCGCTTTCGGTGCTTCTGGCGCAGCCGGCGTAGGGACCACTGCGTCAACGGCGAACTGGCCTTTACCATGCAGTTGATCGAGCAACGACTCGAACTCGGCATCGGTGATTTCGTCGCTGGCAGCGGCATTGCTGGCAGGCGCTGGAGCAGCCGCCGGGGCCTCGGCCTGCGCCTTGACGGCGTTCAGCGAGTCCAGCAGTTGTTCGAATTCATTGTCGGTGATGTCGCCCGATTCGGCTTCAGCCACAGGCGTTTGAACCACAGCAGCGACAGGCGCGGATACCACCTCGTCAGCCGATTGCGGCTCGGCCAGGCGGGCCAGCGCCGCAAGCAATTCAGGTGTCGCAGCCGTGATCGGGCGGCGTTCGCGGACTTCGCTGAACATGCTGTTCACCGCGTCCAGCGCTTCGAGAACCACGTCCATCAGTTCCGAGTCGACGCGACGTTCACCCTTGCGCAGGATGTCGAACACGTTCTCGGCGATGTGGCAGCACTCCACCAGCTCGTTGAGCTGGAGGAAGCCGGCGCCCCCTTTTACAGTGTGAAAACCGCGAAAAATTGCATTGAGCAGATCCGCATCATCCGGACGGCTTTCCAGCTCGACCAGTTGCTCGGACAGTTGCTCTAGAATCTCGCCGGCCTCAACCAGGAAATCCTGAAGGATCTCTTCATCGGCGCCGAAGCTCATTAAGGGGATGCTCCTAACAGGTCTACCTAAAATCCAAGGCTGGATAGCAAATCGTCCACATCGTCCTGACCGGACACAACGTCTTCTCTTTTATCGGCATGAATCTGCGGACCTTCACCCTGAGATAGATGTTTTTGTGGATCTTTTTCTGCAAGCATCGCTTCGCGGTCATGTTCGATGCCCGCAAAGCGGTCCACCTGACTGGCCATCAGCACGAGCTTGAGCAGGTTGCTTTCAACTTCGGTGACCAACTGGGTCACACGCTTGATCACCTGGCCTGTGAGGTCCTGGTAATCCTGGGCGAGCAGGATGTCGTTGAGGTTGCCCGACACCGCGCGATTGTCCGTGCCGCTGCGCGCCAGGAACCCGTCGACCCGCCGGGCCAGTTCACGAAACTCTTGCGCGCCGACTTCGCGACGCATGAAGCGCCCCCAGTCCGCGCTCAACACCTTGGCTTCATCCGCCAGGCCATTGACCAGCGGCGTGGCACTTTCCACCAGATCCATGGTGCGGTTGGCCGCGGCCTCGGTCAGCTTGACCACATACCCCAGACGCTCGGTGGCGTCGGTGATCTGCGACACTTCTTCGGCTTGCGGCATGTGCGGGTCAATCTGGAAATTGACGATCGCGCTATGCAGTTCGCGAGTGAGCTTGCCCACTTCCTGATACAGGCCGCGGTCACGGGTCTGGTTGAGCTCATGGATCAATTGCACCGCGTCGCCGAACTTGCCTTTTTCAAGGCTGGCGACCAATTCGACGGCGTGTTTTTTCAGGGTCGATTCAAAATCGCCCAATGAAGTTTCGTTATTGCCCATAGCTCCCCCATGGCGCACTCATCAACCGATGCGTTCGAAAATCTTCTCGATTTTTTCTTTCAACGCCTGGGCCGTGAAGGGTTTGACCACATAGCCGTTAACGCCGGCCTGGGCCGCTTCGATGATCTGCTCACGCTTGGCTTCAGCGGTCACCATCAGCACCGGCAGGTGCTTGAGCTTTTCATCGGCACGCACATGGCGCAGCAGATCGATACCGGTCATGCCAGGCATGTTCCAGTCCGTTACCAGAAAGTCGATGCTTCCGCTGTTGAGCACCGGAATGGCGGTAGTGCCATCGTCGGCCTCGACGGTGTTGGTGAACCCAAGGTCACGCAGCAGGTTCTTGATGATCCGCCGCATCGTTGAGAAGTCATCAACGATGAGGATTTTCATGTTCTTGTCCAATTCGACCTCCAAGCAGTCTTAAACGCGCCCAGCACCTGGACACGCCATTTCAATCAATCCGGCAAAGCACTCGATGACTGTCTGGAGCACAACAGATCGCGACCGGCGCAGTTCAACACCACACCGGCCTCGTTCGCAGTGTCCCCCACACTGCCTTCAGCGCGCTCGCCACTCCCCCAAACGCCCCCGCAAACGGGCCGCGCACTGGCTGTGTAACTGGCTGACCCGAGATTCGCTGACCCCAAGGACCTCACCGATTTCCTTGAGGTTCAACTCTTCGTCGTAGTACAGCGCCAACACCAGTCGCTCACGCTCCGGCAAATTGGCAATCGCATCTGCCAGCGCAGCCTGGAAGCGTTCATCTTCCAGGTCGCGTGACGGCTCGATATGAGCACTCGCCCCATCCTCGTGCAGCCCTTCGTGTTCGCCGTCCTGCAACAGATCGTCGAAACTGAACAGCCGGCTGCCCAGGGTGTCGTTCAAAATCCCGTAGTAATCGTCGAGACTCAATTGGAGTTCGGCCGCAACTTCGTGATCTTTAGCATCACGACCGGTTTTCGCTTCAATCGAGCGAATGGCGTCGCTGACCATGCGTGTATTGCGGTGAACCGAACGTGGCGCCCAGTCCCCCTTACGCACTTCATCGAGCATGGCGCCGCGGATTCGAATGCCCGCGTACGTCTCGAAACTGGCGCCTTTGCTGGCGTCATACTTGGTCGACACCTCAAGCAGGCCGATCATCCCGGCCTGGATCAGGTCTTCGACCTGGACACTGGCCGGCAGGCGCGCCAACAAGTGGTAGGCAATGCGTTTAACCAGCGGCGCGTAACGCTCGATCAGCTCGTACTGCGCATCACGCGCCGATGTTTTGTAGAGGTTGTAACCGCTTGCCGTCATAGAACCGGTCCTGCTGTCTGCTGCACGAGGCGCTCGACGAAAAATTCCAGGTGCCCGCGCGGGTTGGCAGGCAGCGGCCAGGTATCGACCTTCTGTGCGATCGCCTTGAATGCCAGCGAGCACTTGGAACGCGGGAAGGCCTCGTAGACGGCGCGCTGCTTCTGCACCGCCTTGCGCACGCTTTCGTCGTAGGGCACCGCGCCGACGTATTGCAGGGCGACGTCGAGGAAGCGATCCGTGACCTTGGTCAACTTGGCGAACAGGTTGCGCCCTTCCTGCGGGCTCTGGGCCATGTTGGCCAGGACGCGGAAGCGGTTCATGCCGTAGTCACGGTTAAGCAATTTGATCAATGCGTAGGCGTCAGTGATCGAGGTCGGCTCGTCGCACACCACCAGCAGCACTTCCTGGGCTGCGCGAACGAAACTGACTACCGAGTCACCAATGCCCGCCGCGGTGTCGATCACCAATACGTCGAGGTTGTCGCCGATATCGCTGAAGGCCTGGATCAGGCCGGCGTGTTGCGCGGGGCTCAGATGCACCATGCTCTGAGTGCCGGATGCGGCCGGAACGATACGGATACCGCCGGGGCCCTGCAGCAGTACATCGCGCAGTTCGCAGCGGCCCTCGATCACGTCGGCCAGGGTACGTTTGGGTGTCAGGCCCAGCAGAACGTCAACGTTCGCCAGTCCCAGGTCGGCGTCCAACAGCATGACGCGCCGGCCAAGCTCAGCCAGAGCCAGGGACAAGTTCACTGACACATTAGTTTTCCCGACGCCACCTTTGCCGCCGGTCACCGCGATCACCTGTACGGGATGCATGCTGCCCATGTTATTTCTTTACCTTGTCTTGCATAGACGGAGGCCACATTACTGGCTGCGCGTTCACAAACGGAACAATGCATGGCAGACCATCGATGTAGGTACAAAAACTGTTCATTACTACCTTAGCCAACCTGCTTGGTTTGGCTGTGGTAAATATCAGCGAACATGTCAGCCATGGCTTCTTCGCTGGGTTCTTCCTGCATTTGCACGCTGACGGCGCGACTGACCAACTGATGACGGCGCGGCAGATGGAGATCATCCGGAATCCGCGGGCCATCGGTCAGGTAGGCCACCGGCAGCTCATGACTGATGGCCAGGCTCAACACCTCGCCCAGACTAGCCGTTTCATCCAGTTTAGTCAGGATGCAGCCAGCGAGCCCACAACGCTTGTAACTGTGATAAGCGGCGGTTAGAACCTGTTTCTGGCTGGTGGTTGCCAGAACCAGATAATTTTTCGAGCGGATGCCTCGACCGGCCAGGCTTTCGAGCTGCATGCGCAGGGCCGGGTCGCTGGCCTGCAGGCCGGCGGTATCGATCAGTACCACGCGCTTGCGCAGCAAGGGTTCCAGCGCCTGCACCAGCGACTGGCCCGGATCGACGTGGGTCACCGACACGTTGAGTATGCGCCCCAGGGTCTTGAGCTGCTCCTGGGCACCGATGCGGAAGCTGTCCATGCTCACCAGCGCAATGTTCTGCGCGCCGTACTTGAGCACGTAACGGGCAGCCAGCTTGGCCAGGGTGGTGGTCTTGCCCATGCCGGCTGGGCCTACCATGGCGATCACACCGCCCTCTTCCAGCGGCTCGATTTCCGGTGTCACGATCATGCGCGCCAGGTGCGCCAGCAACATGCGCCAGGCCTGACGAGGCTCTTCGATATCGGTGATCATCGTCAAAAGGTCGCGCGACAGCGGGCCGGACAGGCCGATGCGTTGCAGGCGACGCCAGAGGTTGGCCTGGTCCGGACGGCTGCCCTGCAGCTGATTCCAGGCCAGCGAGCCGAGTTGGACTTCCATGAGTTCGCGCAGGCTGTTGAGTTCGAAACGCATCGAGTCGAACGCGCGCGGGTCCACGCCAGTGGAGGCTGGTGCAGCAGCCGGTGCGGGGCGACGGGGTTCGGCGTACGTTGGTTCGATCAACGGCTCGGCTGCGGTGAGCGGCAAGCCGGCGAACAACTGGCGATTGGTCGCATTGTCGCTCTCGCCGTCGCCACGCAGGCTCAGTTCGGCCTGGGCAGTGACGATCCGCGACTGAGTCTTGCGCAGCTCGTCTTCGAGTTCCATGTTCGGAACCCGCGGTGCCAGCGCCGACAACTTGTAATCCAGTGCAGCCGTCAGTTCGACACCTCCTGCGATCCGGCGGTTGCCAATGATGGCGGCATCAGCGCCCAGCTCATCGCGAACCAGCTTCATGGCCTGACGCATATCGGCGGCGAAAAAACGCTTAACTTGCATAAACCACTACCTCAGCCGTTGGGCCCTACTGTCGCAACGATGGTCACTTGCTTGTTGTCAGGGATTTCCTGGTAAGCCAACACGTGCAAACCCGGGACTGCGAGCCGGCCGAATCGCGAGAGCATCGCGCGAACCGGACCGGCCACCAGCAGAATCACCGGCTGACCTTGCATCTCCTGGCGCTGCGCTGCGTCGATCAACGAACGTTGCAGCTTCTCAGCCATGCTTGGCTCCAGCAGAACACCCTCTTCCGAGCCTTGCCCGGCCTTTTGCAGACTATTGAGCAATATCTGTTCCAACCTTGGCTCCAGCGTGATAACTGGCAGCTCCGACTCAGTGCCTACAATGCTTTGGACGATTGCACGGGATACGCCAACACGCACGGCAGCCACCAGCGCGGCGGTATCTTGACTCTTGGCGGCATTGTTGGCGATGGCTTCGGCAATGCTGCGGATGTCGCGCACCGGCACTTGTTCGGCCAACAGCGCTTGCAGCACCTTGAGCAGCTGCGATAGCGAAACCACCCCTGGCACCAGCTCCTCGGCCAGTTTCGGCGAGCTTTTGCCCAGCAATTGCATGAGCTGCTGCACTTCTTCGTGACCGATCAGTTCACTGGAATGCTTGTAAAGTATCTGGTTCAGGTGGGTGGCCACTACGGTACTGGCATCGACCACCGTATAACCGAGGGATTGCGCCTGGGCGCGCTGGCTGATTTCGATCCAGACCGCCTCCAGGCCGAAAGCCGGATCTTTGGCGGTAATGCCGTTGAGCGTGCCGTAGACCTGCCCCGGGTTGATCGCCAGCTCGCGATCCGGGTAAATCTCTGCTTCGGCCAGGATTACCCCCATGAGGGTCAGGCGATAGGCACTGGGCGCCAGGTCGAGGTTGTCGCGGATATGCACGGTCGGCATCAGGAAACCCAGATCCTGGGACAGCTTCTTGCGCACACCCTTGATCCGCGCCAGCAACTGGCCGCCCTGGTTGCGGTCCACCAACGGAATCAGGCGATAACCCACCTCCAGGCCGATCATGTCGATGGGCGTCACGTCATCCCAGCCAAGCTCCTTGGTTTCCTGGGCACGGGCCGGCGACGGCAACAACTCCTGCTGGCGCTTGACCTCTTGCAGGGCCTGCACCTTGGCGACGTTCTGCTTTTTCCAGAACAGGTAGGCGCCACCGGCCGCCAGGGCCGCCATGCTGAGGAACGAGAAGTGCGGCATGCCGGGCACCAGGCCCATGACCGCCATCAAGCCTGCCGCCACCGCCAGCGCCTTGGGCGAGGCGAACATCTGGCGATTGATTTGCTTGCCCATGTCTTCCGAACCGGAAGCACGGGTCACCATGATCGCGGCGGCTGTCGATAACAACAGTGATGGCAATTGCGCCACCAATCCGTCACCGATGGTCAACAGCGCATACACCTTGCCGGCGTCGGCGAAGTTCATGTTGTGCTGGAAGATACCGACCGCCATGCCGCCGATCAGGTTGATGAACAGAATCAGCAGGCCGGCGATGGCGTCACCGCGGACGAATTTGCTGGCACCGTCCATGGAACCGTAGAACTCGGCTTCCTGGGCCACTTCCGAACGACGGGCCTTGGCCTGGGCCTGATCGATCAGGCCGGCGTTGAGGTCGGCGTCGATCGCCATTTGCTTGCCGGGCATCGCATCGAGGGTGAAACGCGCGCTCACCTCGGAAATCCGCCCTGCGCCCTTGGTCACCACGACGAAGTTGATGATCATCAAGATCGCGAAGACCACGATACCAACCACGTAGTTACCGCCAATCACCACCTCGCCGAAGGCCTGGATCACCTTGCCGGCCGCCGCATGACCGTCCTGGCCGTGGAGCATCACCACCCGCGTGGAGGCCACGTTCAACGCCAGGCGCAATAGCGTCGCCACCAGCAGAATGGTCGGGAACACCGCGAAATCCAGCGGCCGCAAAGCGTAGACGCACACCAGCAGCACGACGATGGACAGGGCAATGTTGAAGGTGAAGAACACGTCCAGCAGGAACGGCGGCACCGGCAACATCATCATCGCCAGCATGACCAGCAGCAACAGCGGCACGCCCAGATTGCCTCGACTGAGGTCGGCAATGTTTGTGCGGGCACTGTTGATTAACTGAGAGCGATCCACCGGTTTTCCCCGTTCCTTTAAAGCAAACTTTTGACGCCTGAAGCAGGCGCAGAACGGCTACTGCAAGAAGCTTTCCAACTTTTGCAGAGGGAGAAATACAGAGTTTTTCAGGGGGTTATGTAGTGCCTTGACTGGCCTCTTCGCGAGCAAGCCCGCTCCCACAAGTTATCGCCGAACCTGTGGGCTTGCCCGCGAAGGGGCCATCAGCGACAGCGCGAATCTCAGGAATCGCGCCGCAGATCCGGCGGAATCGGCAGGTCATCCTTGAGCGGATCCGGTCGCTTGCCCTTGCCCGCCTGGTACTGTCGAATCTGATAAACGTAAGCCAGCACCTGCGCGACCGCCAGGTAGAGCCCGCCGGGGATTTCCTGCTCAAGCTCGGTGGAGTAGTAGATCGATCGCGCCAGCGCCGGCGACTCCAGCAGCAGGATCTCGTTGGCCGCCGCGATCTCGCGGATCTTCAGGGCCAGGAAGTCGCTACCCTTGGCCAGCAACACCGGCGCATTACCCTTTTCCGGGTCGTACTTCAGGGCCACGGCATAGTGCGTCGGGTTGGTGATGACCACGTCGGCCTCGGGAATGGCGGCCATCATCCGCCGCTGGGACATCTCGCGTTGCAGCTGTCGAATCCGCTGCTTGACCTCCGGCCGCCCCTCCTGGTCCTTATGCTCGTCACGCACTTCCTGCTTGGTCATCAGCAGTTTCTTGTGGCTTTCCCAGAGTTGTACCGGCACATCCACCACAGCGATCAGGATCAGCCCGCACGCCATCCACAAGGTGCTCCAGCCCACCACTTGCAGGCTGTGAATGATCGCCATGTCCAAGGGCTCATGGGCGATGCGCAGCAGGTCATCGATGTCCGATGACAACACCGCCAGCGCCACGAACAGGATGATGATGAACTTGGCCAGAGCCTTGAGCAGTTCGATCAGCGACTTGGTGGAGAACATGCGCTTGAGGCCGGGACCGGGGTTCAAGCGACTGAACTTGGGCGCCATGGAACTCGCCGCGAACAACCAGCCACCCAGGGAGATCGGACCGATGATGGCGGCCAGCACCAAGGTGATCATCACCGGCTGGATCGACCACAGGGCAATTTGCCCCGAGCGCATCAGGTAGGTGGCCATGGAGCGCTGATCCAGAATCACTTCCCGCGGCAGCGAGAAGTTGATGCGCATCAGCTCCATCATGTCCTGCGCCATGGCGCCGCCAAAAATCAGCAACGCCGAGGCACCGACCAGCATGATCGCCAGAGTGTTGAGTTCCTTGGACCGGGCTACCTCACCCTTTTCACGGGAGTCCTGCTTGCGCTTCTCCGTGGGGTCTTCTGTTTTGTCCTGACCGCTTTCGCTCTCAGCCATGACTCAGCTCGCCCGTGCCATTTCGCGTAACAACTGCAATGCCTCAGTGGCCAGCGGTTGATACTGGTTGAGAATGTCCGCCAGCCCGACCCAGACGATGAACAGCCCAAGCACCAGGATCAGCGGGAAGCCGACAGAGAAAATATTGAGTTGCGGCGCCGCCCGGGTCATGACGCCAAACGCGATGTTGACCACCAGCAACGCGGTGATCGCCGGCAGCACCAGCAACAACGCCGAACCGAGCACCCAGCCGAGCTTGCCGGCCAGCTCCCAGTAGTGATTGACCATCAGGCCGCCACCCACCGGCAACGTGGTGAAACTCTCGGTGAGGATCTCGAACACCACCAGATGACCGTTCATGGATAGGAACAGCAGCGTCACCAGCATGGTGAAAAACTGCCCGATCACCGCCGTCGATACACCGTTCGCCGGGTCGATCATGGAAGCGAAGCCCATGCCCATCTGGATGGCGACGATTTGCCCGGCGACCACAAAGGCCTGAAAGAACAGCTGCAAGGAAAAACCCATCACCGCACCGATGAGAATCTGCTCGGCAATCAGCAACAACCCGCTCAAATCCAGTGGATTCACCGGCGGCATCGGCGGCAGGCCCGGCGCGATGACCACGGTAATGGCCAAGGCGAAATACAGGCGGATGCGCCGGGGCAGCAGGGTCGTGCCAAATACCGGCATGACCATCAGCAAGGAGCCGACGCGAAACAGCGGCAGCATGAACGTCGCCACCCAGGTGCTGATCTGCGTATCGGTCAGCGCTAGCAGTGACATGGTTTAGCCGATGACCTGAGGAATGCTGCCGTACAACTGCAGGATGTAGTCCATGAAGGTCTGCACCATCCATGGACCGCCGACGATCAGCGTCACCAGCATCACCAGCAGGCGCGGCAGGAAGCTCAGGGTCTGTTCGTTGATCTGGGTGGCGGCCTGGAACATCGCCACCAGCAGGCCCACAAGCAAACTTGGAATCACCAGGATCGCCACCATCATGGTGGTCAGCCACAACGCTTCGCGAAAGATGTCGACCGCGACTTCTGGCGTCATGGCGAGACACCACCGAAGCTGCTGGCCAGCGTGCCGATGATCAGCGCCCAGCCATCCACCAGCACGAACAACATGATCTTGAACGGCAGGGAAATGATCAGCGGCGAGAGCATCATCATACCCATGGCCATCAACACACTGGCCACGACCAGGTCGATGATCAGGAACGGAATGAAGATCATGAAGCCGATCTGGAACGCCGTTTTCAGCTCGGAGGTGACGAAGGCCGGCACCAGGATGGTCAACGGCGCCTGATCCGGCGTCGCGATGTCAGTGCGCTTGGACAGGCGCATGAACAGCTCCAGATCACTGGAGCGGGTCTGGGCGAGCATGAAGTCCTTGATCGGCACCTGGGCCTTGGCGACCGCATCCTGGGCGGTCATTTTTTCTGCCAGGTACGGTTGCAAGGCGTCCTGATTTACCCGGTCGAACACCGGCGCCATGATGAACAGGGTCAGGAACAGTGCCATGCCGGTGAGGATCTGGTTCGACGGTGTCTGCTGCAGGCCCAGGGCCTGGCGCAGGATCGAGAACACGATGATGATCCGGGTGAAGCTGGTCATCAGCATGACAAACGCCGGGATAAAACTCAGCGCGGTCATGATCAGCAGGATTTGCAGGCTGACCGAGTATTCCTGCGCACCCTGCGCATTGGTGCCCAGGGTGATGGCCGGGATCGACAGCGGATCGGCACCGAATGCCAGCGGCGCGGCCAGCATCAGGGCCAGCATCAAGACGATGCGTAGCGCACCCATTACTTCTTATCCTTCTGATCTTTACCCAGCATCTCCAGCAGGCGCTGTGCAAACTCCGGCGTCGGCTTTTCGGTACTCGGCACTTGCACCGGTTCCTTGAGAACGTGCAGCGCAGCAATGTTGCCGGGGCTCAGGCCCAACAGAATCTGCTCGTTGCCGACCTGCACCAGCATCAGGCGGTCACGAGGCCCCAGCGCGCGGGAGCCGACAATCTCGATCACCTGCCCCTTGCCTGCCGGACCGGCCTGCTGGACCCGACGCAGCAACCAGGCGAGGAGAAAGATCAGCCCCAGCACCAGCAGCAAGCCGAACACCAGTTGCGTCAACTGGCCAGCCACACCGCTGCTCACCGCCGGCGCAGCGGCGGTAACAGCTGTCGCAACCGGCTCGGCCGCCAGCACGCTGAGCGGCATTGCGAGCACAAACCCCAGAACCTTTTTCACTCAGCGCAGCTTCTTGATGCGTTCGCTTGGGCTGATCACGTCCGTCAGGCGGATGCCGAACTTCTCGTTGACCACCACCACTTCGCCGTGGGCGATGAGCGTGCCATTGACCAGCACGTCCAGTGGCTCGCCGGCCAGGCGATCAAGCTCGATCACCGAACCCTGGTTCAGTTGCAGCAGGTTGCGGATGTTGATGTCGGTGCTGCCCACTTCCATGGAAATCGACACCGGGATATCAAGGATCACGTCCAGGTTCGGGCCTTCGAGGCTGACCGGGTCGTTGTTTTTCGGCACGCTGCCGAACTCTTCCATTGGCAAACGGTTAGACGCGGAACTGCCGGAATCGGCGGCCAGCAAAGCGTCGATGTCAGCCTGCCCGGCATCACCGGTTTCTTCCAGGGCCGCAGCCCATTCATCGGCCAGCGCCTGATCGTCCTGCGTGTTCATATTGTCAGTGTCCTCGGCGAGCAAAAATTCAGAATTCGGTTAATCGCGAATGGGTACGAGCGCCGGTCAACGGCGCTCGATCGGCTCGATCACTTGCAACGCCAGGTTGCCCTTGTGCGAGCCCATCTTGACCTTGAAGGCCGGCACGCCGTTGGCGCGCATGATCATTTCTTCCGGCATCTCGACCGGGATCACATCCCCCGGCTGCATGTGCAGGATGTCGCGCAGGCGCAACTGACGACGAGCCACCGTCGCCCCGATCGGCACGTCGACGTCCAGCACGTCCTGGCGCAGGGCGTTGACCCAGCGCTCGTCCTGGTCATCGAGGTCCGACTGAAAGCCGGCGTCGAGCATTTCGCGCACCGGCTCGATCATCGAGTACGGCATGGTCACGTGCAGGTCGCCGCCACCGCCATCGAGTTCGATGTGGAAGGTCGACACCACAATGGCTTCGCTCGGGCCGACGATGTTGGCCATGGCCGGGTTCACTTCCGAGTTGATGTACTCGAAGTTGACTTCCATGATCGCTTGCCAGGCTTCCTTCAAGTCGACAAAGGCCTGCTCCAGCACCATGCGCACCACACGCAGTTCGGTCGGGGTGAATTCACGCCCTTCGATCTTGGCGTGCCGGCCGTCGCCACCGAAGAAGTTGTCCACCAGCTTGAACACCAGTTTGGCGTCGAGGATGAACAGCGCGGTGCCGCGCAGGGGTTTGATCTTGACCAGGTTCAGACTGGTCGGCACGTACAGCGAATGCACGTATTCGCCGAACTTCATCACCTGCACGCCGCCGACCGCCACGTCCGCCGAGCGACGCAGCATGTTGAACATGCTGATGCGGGTGTAGCGGGCGAAACGTTCGTTGATCATTTCCAGGGTCGGCATGCGTCCACGGACGATGCGATCCTGGCTGGTCAGGTCATAGCTTTTGACGGTGCCGGGTTCGGCAGCGTTTTCGGTCTGTACCAGACCATCGTCGACGCCATGCAACAGCGCGTCGATTTCATCCTGGGACAGCAGGTCCTGCACGGCCATGTCGTGTTCCTACTGCAGTACGAAATTAGTGAAAAGCAACTGTTCGATCACCACTTTGCCGAGCTCTTTCTGCGCCACTTCCTGGACGCTGGCGGTGGCTTTCTGCCGCAGCATTTCCTGTCCGACCGGCGAGGCGAGGGTCGCGAAGTCCTGCCCGGAGAACAGCATGACCAGGTTATTGCGGATCACCGGCATGTGGACCTTGAGCGCCTCCAGATCCGCCTGGTTGCGCGCGAGCATGGTGATGCTCACTTGCATGTAGCGCTGGCGGCCGTTCTGGTTGAAGTTGGCCACGAAGGCCGGCGCCATCGCCTCGAAAATCGCTGGCTGTTTGCCGATGGCAGCGGTTTCTGCCACGGCGGCGGCAGGCTTGCTCTGAGCGCTGTGCATGAAGTACCAGGTCGCCCCCACGGACACACCGATCGCCAGCAGCAGGGCCACCACGATCACGATAATCAGCTTGAGTTTGCCTTTGGTTGCGGGGTCTTTAACTGCTGCGTCGCTCTTCGCCATGCCAATAATCCGTCACTATTCGGGTTTTCACAGTCGCACGGCAAGGCAAGAGCAAGTGTTATGCCAGAAGTGTCTGGAAAGGATTGGGCGGGGACGGGTGCGATTCGCAATATGCAGTGAAACCCCTGTGGGAGCGGGCTTGCTCGCGAAAGCGGTGTGTCAGGTCAG